>WYBJ01000179.1 GCA_011525945.1 Burkholderiaceae bacterium
GCGCCTGTCATCGTCGTTGTCGAGCCGCCTGGTTTTCACCCTTCATCTGCGCGATCCGGTAATGCGAGACACGAATATCGACCGGCAGAAGCTGGTGGCGATTTTTCTGCTCGGCGCGGTGCTGTTCAATTATCCGATCCTGTCGTTGTTCAACCGGGCCGAGGCCATGCTTGGCATTCCCCTGGTATACGCGTACATCTTCCTTGCCTGGGGCGCTCTGATAGCGCTCACGGGCTGGATCGTCGGGCGCAGGCGCTGATGCCATAAATCGGGGGAGCGGGCGATGCTGCAAGGTTGGGTGGTTGTCCTCGCCTCCTTCGCCTATCTCTGCTTGCTGTTCGCGATCGCGTTCTATGGCGATACGCGCGCCGATCGGGGGCGCTCGATCATCGCCAACCCCTATATCTATTCGCTGTCGCTCGCCGTCTACGCAACTGCCTGGACCTTCTACGGCAGCGTTGGACGGGCGGCGGCCGATGGCATCGGTTTCCTGCCGATCTATCTCGGCCCGACGCTGATGGCCGTGCTGTGGTGGCTTACGCTGCGAAAGATCATTCGCATCAGCAAAGTGAATCGCATCACCTCGCTCGCGGATTTCGTTGCCGCGCGCTACGGCAAGAGCGCGCTTCTCGCGGGCCTGGTGACGGTGATCGCCGTGCTCGGCATCCTCCCGTATATCTCGCTGCAACTCAAGGCGATCTCCAACAGCTTTACCATCCTGGTGCAGTACCCGCGCATCGAGATGCCGAACATGCTCGGGTCGGTGACGATCCTGCAGGACACGGCCTTCTACGTTGCCATGATCCTCGCCGGTTTCACGATCGCCTTCGGCACGCGCCATCTCGACGCCGCCGAGCGCCACGAGGGAATGGTCGCGGCGATCGCCTTCGAGTCGCTGGTCAAGCTGTTGGCATTCGCCGCGGTGGGCGCATTCGTAACTTTCGGTATGTTCGACGGCTTCGCCGATCTGTTCACGCGCGCGCGCGCGGACGAGCGCATCGCGCCGCTCATGACTCCGTTCGGCGACGCTGGCAGCTATGCGAGCTGGGCCTGGCTCACCGTGTTGTCGATGCTTGCGATCCTGTTCCTGCCGCGGCAGTTCCAGGTAGCCGTGATCGAGAACGTCGACGAGAAGCACGTGGGCACCGCGATGTGGTTGTTTCCGCTGTACATGCTGGCGATCAACATTTTCGTGCTGCCGATCGCCTTCGGCGGTCTGCTCAGCTTCCCGCACGGCGGAGTCGACGCGGACACCTTCGTGCTGACGCTCCCGATGGCCCAGCAGCAGACCGGGCTTGCACTGCTTGCCTTCATCGGCGGGCTGTCGGCGGCGACCGGTATGGTGATCGTCGAAACGATCGCGCTATCGACCATGGTCTGCAACGATCTCGTGATGCCGGTGTTGCTGCGCAGCCGGCGTTTGCGGCTGCACGAGCGCGCGGATCTGTCGAACGTGCTGCTCGACATCCGGCGCTGGGCCATCGTTGTCATCGTCATACTGGGTTATCTGTACTTTCGGCTGGCTGGCGAGGCCTATGCCTTGGTGTCGATCGGACTGATCTCTTTCGCCGCCGTCGCGCAATTTGGACCGGTCGTTCTGGGCGGTATCTACTGGAAAGGCGCAACGCGCGCCGGTGCCCTCGCCGGATTGAGCGCCGGATTCGCGGTCTGGGCCTACACGCTGCTGCTGCCGGCTTTCGCGCGCTCCGACTGGCTGACGGCGAGCTTTATCGACGCGGGTCCGTTCGGCATCGAGTTGCTCAAGCCCTTGGCGCTGTTCGGGCTCTCCGGGCTGGACGAGACCACGCACGCCATGGTGTGGAGCATGCTCTTCAACGCAGGGCTGTACGTGGGCGTATCGCTCGTCACGCCCCAGAGCGCACCCGAGCGCAACCAGGCGGCATTGTTTGTCGACGCCTTTCGCCGCTCGCGCGAACCGACGCGAATGTGGCGCGGGACCGCATCAGCGCCGGAACTGCAGCGCCTGCTGGGCCGTTTTCTCGGCCCGGAGCGTGCTGGCGAAGGATTTGCCGCGCTCGCGCGCGAGCGCGGCGTCGAGTCGGCCGCCGAACTGCCGGGGGACGCACAGACGGTGCAATTCGCCGAGCGGCTGCTGGCCGGCGCCGTCGGCGCGGCATCCGCCCGCGTACTGGTGGACTCGGTGGTGGAAGAAGAACCACCCGGGATCGAAGAGGTAATGAACATCCTCGACGAGGCCTCGCAGGTGATCGCCTACAGCCATCAGCTGGAGGAGAAGTCGCACGCGCTGGAAGCGGCCACCTCGGAGCTGCGCGCCGCCAACGCGCGTCTGACCGAGCTCGACCGGCTCAAGGACGACTTCATCTCCACGGTAAGCCACGAACTGCGCACCCCGCTCACCTCTATCCGCGCTTTGTCGGAGATACTGCACGACAACCCCGATCTCGAGCGCGCGCAGCGTGTGCGCTTCCTTGGCATCGTTATCAAGGAATCCGAGCGCCTGACGCGCCTCATCAACCAGGTGCTGGATCTTGCCAAGATCGAATCGGGCAAGGCTGAATGGCATCATGCCGAGCTCGATCTGCGCGCAGCGATAGAGCACGCGCTGGCTGCGACCAGCCGCTTGTTCGAGGACAAGAACATCGCGCTCAGCACCGAGCTGGCAGCCGAGATTCCGCCCCTCATGGTCGATCGCGACCGTCTGGTCCAAGTGCTGGTAAATCTGCTGTCGAACGCGGTGAAATTCTGCGCAGCGGACGGCGGGTGCGTGCGGGTGTCGATGCGCCGCCAAGACGATCAGGTGCGCGTGGACGTCGCCGATAACGGCATCGGTATCCGGCCGGAGCATCGTGAGCTCGTGTTCGAGAAGTTTCGCCAGCTCGGCGACGCAACCAACAGCCGCCCGCAGGGCAGCGGCCTCGGGCTGGCGATCTGCCGCCAGATCGTGAACCACTTCGGCGGGCGCCTGTGGGTGGAGAGCGAACAAGGTCGGGGCTCGACCTTCAGTTTCACGTTACCCATCGCGCCGTCGTTGGCCGGCAGGGCCGGCGCATGAGCCCCGGCGCGAGCGGCAAGCGCATCGTCGTCGCCGAGGACGAACCCAGCATCGTCGTTTCGCTCGAGTTCCTGCTCACGCAGGCAGCTTACGAGGTGCATATCGCAACCGACGGCGACGAGGCGCTGCGCACCTTGTACCGTGTGCGCCCACATCTTGTCCTGCTCGATCTCATGCTGCCTGGCGTTGACGGTTTTGACATCTGCCGGCGGCTGCGTGCCGACCCGCAGCTTGCCGCCACGAGAGTCGTCGTGCTGACCGCCAAAGGCCGGGCGAGGGAAATCGAAAAAGGACTTGCTCTGGGTGCGGACGCTTATGTCACCAAGCCCTTCGGCACGCGCGAACTGATGGCGACGGTGCGCGCCTTGATTGGTGGGGCATGAAGCCGGCGCACGTTCGCTTCCTCCAGCTCTGGGTCATGCTTTCCCTCGCATGCTTAGGCACGGTCGTGCTGGTCGCAGTCGCGTTGGGTGCGACCCTGGCGCCCGAGGCGCGCGCCGCCGCCATCGGGCTGTTGGCGGCGACCGGCACCCTACCCTATCTCCTGGCGTTGATGCTCGTGGCGGCGATGGGTTTTCTTTCGGCCTGGATCAACGCGGGCTATTTCACGCCGCTAGGCGCCCTCGCGGACGCGACCGCCTTTGCCGCATTGGGAAACCCGGCCCACCGCCTACCGGCCGATGGGCCGCGGGAGTTGCGACATCTGGTCGATACCATCAACGCGCTGGCCGAACGCCACGATCGGGCACTGCGCGATGTCGATGCGCGTGTGGACGAAGTGCGCGGCGCACTCGAGGCCGAACGTAACCGGCTCGCCGTGCTATTGGCCGAGCTGCCGCAGGGTGTGGTTGCCTGCAACGCGCAAGGCATCGTGCTGCTCTTCAACGAGCAGGCGCGGCGCCTGCTCTGCCCGCCGCAAGGGCAGGCCTTTCTCGGGCTCGGTCGCTCGCTCCATAGCGTGTTCGGCGACGCTGTCCTCGCACCTGCGATGGCGAGTCTGGCGGCGTGTGCCGCAGAAGGTGAGATCGACCCGGTGGTCGAGCTACCCGTGACCGTCGGCGCGATGGCGATTCGCGTGCGCATGGCGCCGGTTGCCGGCACTGCGGATCTGGCGCGCGCCGCAAGTGCTCCCGCTGGATACGTGCTCCTTGTCGAAGGCGACCGATCATCGGCATCGTCGCCGGCCGCTCGCGCAGCGCGCACCGCGGCGCCGGCGCGGCCGGTGTTCTACGATTTCAACCTGTTCGCTCGCGGCCACACGCATACCGCACTCGAGGAGCGCGCGCTCGCGGACCTCGCCTATACCGTGTTCGATACCGAGACGACTGGGCTCGATCCCGCGGCGGGCGACGAAATTGTGGCCATCGGCGCCGCGCGCATCGTCAACGCGCACCTCGCGCCGGGCGACACTTTCGATACCCTGGTCGATCCGGGTAGGCCGGTGGGTCCGCATTCCGTTGCCGTACACGGATTGACCGATGCGCTGCTCTGCGGTCAGCCGCCGCTGGCCACCGTGCTGCCACGCTTCCATGCCTTCTGCGCCGACACCGTGCTGGTCGGACACAACGTCGCGTTCGATCTGCGCTTTCTGCAGCTCAAGGAACAGGCGACTGGCGTGTGTTTCCGCCAACCCGTGCTCGACACGCTGCTGCTCGCGGCCGTGATCGACGAGCACAACGGCGATGATCGTCTGGAGGCGATCGCGCACCGCTTCGGCATCGAAGTATTGGCGCGGCATACCGCATTGGGCGATGCGTTCATCACTGCCGAGGTCTTCCTCAAGATGTTGCCTTTGCTGGCTGCGCGCGGGATCGCCAATCTGGGCCAGGCGCGCGCCGCGGCCGAGAAAACACGCTATGCCCGTCTTCGATACTGACGAAAGTGCAGCAGGCCCGGCCTCGCTCGCGCATCTCGCCGCGCGCGCGACCGAGACCTGTGCAGCGCCGACACCCGTGCGCGCTGCGCTCGAGACCATGCGCCGGCGTGCTATCGGCGCCATGATCGTGACCGATGCCGAGCGCAGGCCGATCGGGATTCTGACGCTGCGCGACGTGCTCGATCGGGTCGTGCTGGAGCCGCACTGCATCGAGGGGTCGATCGAGCACGTCATGACGCCGCGCCCGGTGAGTCAGCACGTCGGCGACAGCAGTTACCACGCCGCGCTCATCATGGTGCGACACGGCGTGAGTCATGTCGTGCTCGTGCACGGTGACGGCAGTGTGGCTGGCATCGTCTCGGAGCGCGATCTGTTCGGCATGCAGACGACGGGCGTGCGTCATCTGTCGAGCGCCATCCGGACCGCCGCCGATCTTGCACAGGTGGAAGCGTATGGGCGCGAGATCGGTGATCTCGCGCGCCGCCTGGTCGCACAAGGTGCTGCGGTGGGCCCCCTCACCGCCTTCATCTCGTCGCTCATCGATCTGCTCACCGAGCGGCTGGTGACGATTGAATTCGCGCGCGCGGGTGTCGATCCAGCCACGGCCTGCTGGATCGTGCTCGGTAGCGAAGGACGCAGCGAGCAGACGCTCGCCACCGATCAGGACAACGGCATCGTGTTTAAACCGGCCGCGACCGAGCACCCGGACGCCGTGCGCGCGCGTCTTGTGCCGGTCGCTCAGCGTGTGAACCACGCGCTCGACCGTGCCGGTTACCGTCTGTGCCCAGGCAATATCATGGCAGGCAATCCCGCCTGCTGCCTGAGCGTGGACGAATGGCGCAATCGTTTTGCGCGCTGGATTGATAGCGGCAGCGCGCAGTCGCTGTTGCACGGATCGGTCTTCTTCGATCTGCGGCCACTGGCCGGCGAAACCGGCTTGGGTCTCGCGCTGCGCCGATGGCTGCTCGAAGCGGCGCCGAAGAATCGGCGCTTCCTGCACCAGATGGCTGCGAATGCGCTCAGGAACCGGCCGGCGCTCGGATTGCTGGGACGTTTCGCGACCGATGCCGGCGGTTGCATCGACCTCAAGATGAACGCGGCGGCTCCGTTCATCGATGCCGCTCGCATTGTGAGCCTCGGTTGCGCCGTGGACGAAGTGCGAACCGACGCCCGCCTGCGCGCGAGCGGCCGGGCGCTGCGCATCGGTGACAGCGAAAGCGAGGCCTGGATCGCTGCTTTCCATCAGGTGCAGGGTTATCGCCTGCGCCATCAGATGCGCTGCCTCGAGCGCGGAAAGACACCCGACAACCGCTTTGCGCCCGACGAGCTGAACGCATTCGATCAACAGGTCTTGCGCAACGCACTCGAACAGGCGCGATTGCTGCAATCGCGCGTCGCGCTCGACTACGGGGTACGGACGTAAGTAACGGCGAGGGGTGGTTACGACGTGGTTTCGAGCGCGTATCCGCGACCGTACACGGTCTTCACCGCGAGCCCACTGCCCTCGATCTTCCTGCGCAGGCGGTGGACGTAGACTTCGATCGCGTTCGTACCGACATCGCGGTCATAGCTGTAGATCCGCTCTACCAACTGCTCCTTGCTCACCACCCTGCCGAGTCGCTGCAACAGCGCTTCGAGCACCGCCGTTTCGTGCATCGACAACTCGAGCGCGCGCTCGCCGATACGGGCTACCCGCTCGACCGTATCGAAATCGAGCTTGGCCGCGCTGATGATGGGATTGGCCGAGCCCTTGCCTCTGCGCAGCAATGCGCGCACGCGCGCATGTAGTTCGTCGAGCGAGAATGGCTTGACGAGGTAGTCGTCCGCGCCGAGGTCGAGGCCGTGTACCTTGTCGCCGGCCGATTCGCGCCCGGAAAGGATGAGCACCGGCAGACGGCCATCGTGCTTGCGCAGGCGCTTGAGCACGTCGTAGCCGTCCAGTTGCGGCAGGCCCAGGTCAAGGATCAGCAGGTCGAAAACGTCGCTTCGCAGGGCCGTGTCCGCGGCTGCACCGTTTCGCATCCAGTCCACGGCATAGCCGCTATGCGTCAACGAGTACCGCAACGCCTCTCCCAGCGCCGCGTCGTCTTCGGTAATCAGGATACGCAAAGCCCGCTCACTTCCCTGCACTTCCATGCCATCGGCAACGCAGCGCGCCGCTGCATCGCAACAGTGATCCGACAGGATTCTGTAAGAGTCTTTGGCTAGATTTGCGAAAAATATAACAAACGCTCGACGCGGCGCAACCTGCGTGCGCGATCGATCCCCCGACAACGGCGCCCGGAGGGTTTATGCAATTGACCGAGCAACATCGTGAGTACTGGGTCCGCAACCTCACGATCACCTTCATCTTGCTTGCAATCTGGTTTATCGCCACCTTCGTCGTCGGGTGGTACGCGCGCGAGCTGAACCACGTGAGCGTGTTGGGTTTCCCGCTAGGCTTCTATATGGCTGCGCAAGGATCGCTGATCGTCTATGTCGTGGTCATCTGGACTTACGCGCTATATATGAACCGCCTCGATCGCGTGTACGGCGTGCAGGAAGGGGAGGACGACTGATGGCCTCTCGCAGTCAAGTGGCTTTCTACAGCCAGCTCAAGCGCTACTACAGCATCTATACCGGCGGCTTCATCGCTTTCATCATCGTGTTGACGATCGCCGAGCAGCTCGGCGCGCCCAACCGGTGGATCGGCTATGCGTTCCTGTTCGCGACCATTCTGCTGTACGCCGTAATCGGCATCACCAGCCGAACCGCCGAGGTGTCGGAGTACTACGTCGCGGGCAGGCGTGTGCCGGCGCTGTTCAATGGCATGGCGACTGGCGCCGATTGGATGAGCGCCGCATCGTTCATCGGCATGGCCGGCACCTTGTATCTGTCCGGCTTCGACGGGCTCGCATTCGTGATGGGATGGACCGGGGGATATGTGCTGGTAGCGCTGTTCCTCGCGCCGTATCTGCGTAAATTCGGCCAGTTCACGATTCCGGATTTCCTCGGTGCGCGCTACGGCGGCAACATCGTGCGCTCGATCGGAATCTTCGCCGCCATCCTGTGCTCGTTCGTATACGTTGTCGCGCAGA
>WYBJ01000018.1 GCA_011525945.1 Burkholderiaceae bacterium
CGCGCGCTGGCATCGCACGGCATCGACCCCATCGACCTGGTCACGATCCCGCGCGCCTTCGCGGTGGCGACCTCGGCATTCCTTCTGACCTTGCTCTTCGTGCACACGGCGCTTTGGTCCGGCTATCTGGCTGCGTCGCTTGCCGGACTGACGAGATACTCCCCCGACGAGTTCATGGCCGCAGTGCTCGGCATCATGGCGCTGAACGATTACGTGATGCTCATCGTCAAGCCGCTCCTGACCGGCTATGTCGTCGGCTACCTTTCGATCTGGTTCGCGAGCCGCATCGAGCGCGGCCCGCACGGCATCCGGCGCGCGCTGCCCAAGGCGTTCGCCACCTCGCTCATCGCCACGATCGCGCTCGGCGCGCTCATCACCGCGCTGCTGTGAACGATGCGATCCGCCTGTCTCGACTCGTCCGCCTGCGCTGCGGCAACACTGTCGGCATCGGGTATGCAGATCAGTGGCCGCGGTGCCTTGCCGGGGCTGACGCTCGACTTCGTCGTGCGCCCTGGCGAGCTCGAGCTGGTCGAGTCGCGCTACAAGGAGCGCAGCAGCGCCATCGCCGATGTCCTGCTCGGTCTGGCCGCCGCCGGAAGCGGTAGCGTACGATTCCTCGGCCGAGCCTGGCGCGATCTCAACCGGCGCGAAGCATTCGAGCTGCGGCGCGAGACCGGCCGCGTGCAGGGTCGAGGCAACTGGATGGACGCCCGATCGGTGATGGACAATCTCTTGCTGCCGGCGCGGCATCACACGGTTGTGCCGGAGCGCGAACTGCGGGAGCGCGCATGCCTGCTGGCGCAGCAGTTCGGGCTGCCCGGCCTACCGCTGCTTCTGCCCGGCGAGTGCGCACCCGAAGACCTGGAGCGGGCCGCCTGCGTCCGGGCATTTCTCGGCCGTCCCGCGCTGGTCGTTCTGGAGCACCCGATGGCGTTCGAGGATTCCGGGTTGCTGGCGCCGCTGATGAACGCGATCCTGGGCTCGCTCGAACAGGTCATGAGCGATCTCGGCAGATCCTCGCCGCAACTGCCGAAGATCACCCGCGATGTGAGCACCGCGACCGCGTCGGTACCGGTGCTGCTCGGGGCAACGCAGCAGACGCTTGCCGAGCTGGAGGCGTTGCTGCGCCAGCTTCGCGGCCATTGGCTCCTCGGCGGCGACGAAGTCGACCCGCAACCGGCGCAGCCGCGCCTTGCGCCGCGCGAGGTGCGGCCGTGATGCGCCGCGTGTTGCCGCTGCTCGCGGCCTTCGTTCTGGGTGGCTGCGCCGGCGTCGCGAAGCATGAGACGAAGCCTCCGACCGAGCTCGAAATTCTCAATCGCTCGGCGCAGCTCGCGTTCTCGCGCGGGCACTATGCCCAGGCCGCGACGCTGGACCAGGCCACGCTCGATCGGGCGCTGATCGAAGACAGACCCGAGCGGATCATCGATGCACGCTTCAACCTCGCCCTGTCCGAGACCTACCTCGGTCGCTACCGGCTGGCGCTCGATCTTGTGACGCTGGCCGAGGCGGAACGCGTGCGGCGCAAGCTTGGGCCCGATCCAGAGCTTGAACTTCTGCGTGCGACCATTCACTACCGTGCCGGCGATTCGGCGCCCGCGCAGCGCGCGCTCGATGCGCTTCTGGGCGATCGTACTGTGCCGGCGCCGACATCGGCCAGAGCACACTTTCTCGCCGGTCTGCTTGCCGCGGGCCGCAACGACGCCGCGGCGCTGCGCGCGCATCGCGACGCCCTAGCCGCAGGCGATGCCCCGGGCGACCAGGCCGACCGGGTCGAGCTCGACGGGCATCTCGCGGCAATCGACGCCGACATGGACGCGGCGCTACGCCGATTCGATCAAGCGGCGCTGCTGCGCAGTCGGGACGGCGACTATCGCGGCATGGTCCGCACGCTGGTCGCGGCGGGCACGATTGCCGAGCGCGCCGGCCGCGCCGAACAAGCCGCCGGCTACTGGCTTCGTGCCGGCCGCAGCGGCGCGCAGCGATCGGAGCCCGATGCACGTGCTTGGCTCGAGCGCGCACGCTCTCTCGGCAAGCGCACGGGCGATACTGCGCTCATCCTCGAAGTCGAAACGATGCTGACGAAGCTCGGCCCGGCGCAAGGCTCGAATTGAGCGCGACCGACGGCGGCGAATCCGCACCTGGGCACGCGCTGCTGCAGAATCGCGCCTGCACCGGGCGGCGCTGCGGCTGAATCAGCAGTCGGGCGCCCGCTTCACGCGCCGCTGAACTTCGGCCGGCGCTTCTCTTTGAACGCGGCCACGCCTTCTTTGGCGTCGTCGGAATTACGCACGCGAGCGAGTTGCATGCGCGCAATCGCCGCCTGCTCGCTCGGCCCCTTCGGCAACACCTCGGCGACGAATCGCCGCAGCAGCGCGAGCACCAGCGGCGAGCAGTCGCGGATCTTCTCGGCGTAGTACATCGCGCCTTCGATCAGCTTGCCGCGCGCGGTCATGCGGTTGACAAGGCCGACCTGGTAGGCGCGCTCAGCGCCGATCGGCTCGCATGCGAGCATGATCTCCATGGCCACCTTGTGCGGAATGCGTGCGGCAAGGCTCGCGATCTGCGCACCGCTGATGCCGATCTTCGCCTCCGGGTACCAGAAGCGGGCCGTATCGTCGGCCACACACAGATCGCACATCTGCACCAGCACCAAACCCCCACCGACCGCCCAGCCCGACACCGCAGCGATCAGCGGTTTGGCGACGTCGACGCCGACCCCCGGTACGCAGACGGCGAGATCGTCGGGCGGCCCCTTGATGTCGGCGCCGCCGGTGAAGTCCGCGCCCGCGCCCGTCAGGACCGCGACCGCATCCTTGGACGCATTGAAGCGCACAAAGGCATCGCGCAGCGCGTAAGCGACGTCGTTGTTGATGGCGTTCTTTTTCTCCGGGCGATTCAGCGTAATAATCGCGACGCCTTCGCGCGACTCGTAAGTGACCACGGATGTGCTCATGATGTCTCCCAATCGAACCGTCAGGCCAACGTAGCACGCGCATCGACGGCAATCAAACCCTCGCCCGCCCGGCGCAACAGCACCGGGTTGGCATCGAACTCGAGCAAGCGCGGACCGAGCTCGGCCGCGAGCCAGCTCAACCGCACGATGGCGTCGGCGAGCGCATCGCTGTCGAGTCGCGGGCGGCCGCGCACGCCGCCAATGAGGGGCCAGCCTGCAAGCGCGCCGAGCATCGCGAGCGCTTGCGCGTGGGCGACAGGCGCGAGCGCCAACTGCACATCGCCGAGCAGCTCGACATAGATTCCGCCCAACCCCACCATCACCACGGCGCCGAACTGCGCATCCCAGCGACTGCCGACGATGACCTCGAGCTCGCCGCGCGCCATTTCCTGCACGAGAAATCCTTCCACGATCGCGCCGGGAGCCCGCTGGGCGACGTTGTCCCGGATCGTCGCCGCCGCCGCCCGCACGGCGTGTTCATCGGCAAGTCCGATCTGTACGCCCCCGGCATCGGATTTGTGGCTCACCTGGCGCGACACGACCTTGAGCGCCACCGGGAAGCCAATTTCGGCTGCGGCGGCGGCAAGATCCTCGGTCGGTGCGCGCTGGGCTTCGCGCGTAACCGGCACACCCGCCGCGGCGAGCAGGCTTTTCGCCTCATGCTCGGTGAGCGTGCCGCCGCCAAGGCGATCCGCAACTGCCTTCACATCGCCGAATGCGCTCGGGCGCTGCACGTTCGGGCGACTGCGGCGCAGCGCATGACCATAGTCCACGATCGCACGCAGCACCCCGATCGCGTCGTCCATGCGATTGACGAACGGGCAGCCCAGCGCGCGCAGGTCCGCGCGGCCCCTATCCACCAGCGAGCCCGGACACAGCGCCAGCACCACCGGCTTCTCGCCCGCGAGGGCGATCTCACCCCAGCGCTTGATCTTCGCGTCCACCTGCGGCGCCGAAGCCGCAGCGAGCAGCACGGCTGCGACATTCGGGTCCGCGCGCAGCCAGCCGAGCGCCTCGGTGTTGACTTCGAAGCTCTTGTCGGTCGCAAGGCCGCCGAACTCGAGCGGATTGAGCGGGCGGGTCGGCGGAATGTACTGGCGTAACCGCGCTGCCGTACTCGCGCTCAATTCTGCGATTCGCAGCCCTGCGCGGATGACGCGATCTGCAGCCACCGCCACCGTACCGCCGGACGGCGACAGCACGGCGAGGCCGTCGCCGTCCGGGGCGCCGAATCGCGCCAGCACGTGCGCCGCCATGACGGCCCGCTCGGGATCGTCGACCAGACAAACAGCCTCGTCGCGACATACCGCCTCGAACACCGGATGCGCCCCCGCCAGGCTCGCCGTGTGCGACTGGGTCAGTCGGCTGCCGGCCTCGGTCGCTCCGGATTTCGCGATCACCAGCGGCTTACCCGCCTCGCGGCAGCGGCGCGCGGCGCCGATGAAGCGCTTGCCATCGAGCAAACCTTCGGCGTAGATCGCGATCGATCGGGTGAGCGGGTCGTCGGCGAAGTACTCGATGAAGTCGCACAGTTCCAGATCGGCCTGGTTGCCGATCGAAGCGGCGACCGAGACGCCAGCGCCGACATCGCGCGCATTGGTGATCATCGAAGCCATCACCGAGCCGCTCTGGCTCACGATCCCGATATCGCCTTTGGGCATGGGCTTGGGCGCGAGCGCGACCGACGAGGTGAGGGCGAGTGCGAGGTGCGGATTGATGAAGCCCAAACAGTTCGGCCCGATCAGGCGAATGCCATGGCGACGCGCGATTGCGACCAGTTCGTCCTGACGCACCTTGCCTTCTGCGCCGACCTCGGCGTAGTCGGCGGTGATCACGATCACGCCCTTCACGCCGACCTTGCCGCACTCCTCCAGCGAGGGCGCGATGAAGCGCGTGGGGACGGCCAGTACGGCGACGTCGATCGGTCCGCCCGCAGCGCTGAGGCTCGGGTATGCAGCGATACCGCAGACTTCGGTGGCGCTCGGGTTTACCGGCACGATACGCCCGCCGAAGCCGTGATCGACCACGAATCGGATCACGCGCCCGCCGAATTTCAGCGTGTCGGACGAGGCGCCGATGACGGCAACCGAGGCGGGATTGAGAATCGCGCGAAGCATACGAGTCACTTTTCTGTCGATCGCGTCACTGCCGCACGATTGTACGGTGAAACATTCCCTGTCGCGAGCGTGGCTGCCCGCGCGATCGCCTTTCACACGCTACCGGGTGCGTTTCGGCTCGGCATGCCGGCAACGGGCAATCCTATGCGCCGTGCGCCGCGCACTCTGCTCAACCGGACCGCTGATCGCGCCTGCGATCCGACCGCGTCCGCCAGGGGGCGGCGCCGTCCCGGCCGGGCGCCTCCTCGACTGTCGTCGCCGAACGCTGCACCATTACGTTAGCATGGCGGGGCGGCAGCGGATTGCCCGTATCTGCATCCGCCGTCGTCGTTCCATGCAGCGGATAGCTCACATTGATCGTATCGGCAGGCGATACCCGACATGAGGACACTCGAAATGATCACGCGATCCCGGGCCGGCGGCATGCTGGCCGTTGCAGGTGCAGCGATGCTTGGTGTTTCGTTCCAGAACGCGTTGGCGGCGGGTACACCCGATGGACATGGCGGCGTGTTCCCTTCGAAGCTCATGCGCATCGTGCTCGGCTTCCCGCCTGCCAGTAGCACCGATCTCATGGCCCGCTTCATTGCCACCAACCTGTCGGAGCGATTCGGTCAGCAGGTCCTGGTGGAGAATCGACCCGGTGCGAACGGTATCCTCGCCGCAGAGCTGACGCTGAAAGCCCCGCCCGACGGCTACACGATGTTGCTCGTTTCCGTCTCGCACACCATGAATGCTGCCGTACGTAAGCTGCCATTCGATCCCGTCAGATCATTCACTCCCATCACCCTGCTCGGATCCGGACCGTTGATGCTGGTGGTGCACCCGTCGGTGCCGGCCAGGAGCGTGAAGGAGTTCATCGCGCTCGCGAGATCCAAACCCGGTGCGCTCAACTATGCCGTCGCGGGAATCGGGGGCATCAATCATTTCGCCGCCGCGCTGTTCGGCCACATGGCCAAAGTCGAAATGACGGTGGTACCGTACAAGGGTGGCGCCCAGGCGCTGAGCGAGGTGATCGGCGGCCAGGTCGAGCTCATGTTCGGCACCATGGCGCTGTCTTTGCGGCAGACGCGCGCCGGCAAGGTGCGCGCGCTTGGGGTGACCGCGGCCAAGCGCAGTCCCCTGATTCCGGAATTGCCGACTATCGCCGAAGCTGGCGTGCCCGGCTACGAGATCAGTTCCTGGTGGGCCATGGTGGCGCCGGCCGGTGTGCCCGCGCCAATCGTCGGTCTGCTGAATCGCGAGATTGCTGCGGTGTTGAAGCAACCCGAGCTCACGCAGCGGCTCGAGGCGAACGGAGCATTTCCGGCATCGTCGAGCAGCGAGGCGCTCGCACAGCGACTGAGCTCTGAGGTCGAGAAATGGAAGCGCGTCGCGCGCGACGCGAACATCAAGGCCGAGTGAACGCGGAACCGCCGCCACGCCCGAGCAGAACGGGGTTACACACCCGTTCTCACGAGCACACCGCGCGGGAAATGACTGCCAGGCGCGACGAGCGTGGCGAACGCGTCCTTCTCCATCGCACCGGGATGGTATACGCGCTCGCGCGGATGGCATCAACCGGCGCCGCCGGCACGCCGCGGCTGCGACATGCCGCGATACGTGAGATGCGCGCCACAGCCGCGGCGACAATCCGATGCGCCGAAACCCGGCACAACGATGCAGCCTGCGCTCGCGCGGTTGAGATCGCATTCGCCCCGCCGTGAACGGATCACCGTCATGACGCGAACTCCTGGCGCCGCGAGCAGATAGTCGATGTGCCAGTGCGCCTTCTTCGTGCTGCACAGATGACGAGCGATGCGCGCGTCGAGACCGCGCTTGGCCGAGCCGGTGTAGACGTACCACCCAGCGGGAAAGTCGAAGCTTCCCAGCCGGCCGATCCGGCAGCGTAGCGGGCGTGACACCTCGATCAGAAGCTGGTAGGCGGTGTGGGTCAAGGCGGATCGCCAGAAGAGTCGCGGCACGAGGTCAGGCAGCCGCAGTCAGGAGCTCCAACACCAACCGATTGAGCTCTTCGCTGCGTGTCTTCGAGATCGCGTGCCGGCCGGCAGCACCCTCACGGCAGCAAGCGCAGCGTTGCGCCGAAATAGGCGCCGGCGACGCCGAGCACGGTAAGGACGAACCACGGCCACGCCATGCGACGCATCAGGGCTGGCGCGCGCGAGACGCGTGCTGCCAGGGCGAAATTGATCAGTGCGCTGGTCACCGAGGCGAGCGAGGCGCCGACGCCGGCGACCTCGATGGGCAGCGCGCCGTGGCCGCCGAGCAGCGCGGCCGAGGCGACGGCGCTCGCACTCGAGATCGCACCGCCGATCAGACTCACGCCGTAGAAGCCGAGTTGTCCGAGCGCGCGCTGACCCAGCGTTCCGAGCACGGTGATCACGAGAAAGAGCAGGCCGAACTTCAAGGCCGAGAGCAGCGAGAAGGGCGAGCGCAACTGCGGCACTGGCACTTCCGTGGGTGGTGCGCCCTTCGTGGCTCTCGCCGCCGCGAGATACGCCGACGCAGCGGCGAACATCGCAGCCAGCGCGGGCGCGGCGACCAGCAGGACGCGCGGCGAGAGAATGCCCAGAATGACTGCGTTACGCAAAAGCATGCCGAGAGTCGCAAGGAGGATCCCGCGATAGGTCGCATCGCCGAGCGCCTTTTGCTCGCGCACGCGCTCGGCGAGCGTCGTCACGACCACGGTGCTATTCACCAAACCGCCGAGAAGCCCGGTGAGCTCGACCGCCCTTGGCCCATAGACCTTGAGCAGGATGTAGTTGGCGAACCCCATCGCTGCAATCAGGAGCACGGTGAGCCACGCCGCCCGTGGCGCCACCAGTTGCCACGGATCGACGGGCTGCTGCGGCAGCGCCGGGAAAATGACGAGAGCAAGGATCGCGAGCAGGATAGCTGAGCGCAACTCAGCTTCGGTCAGGACCAGGCTGAAGCCCGCCAGGCCCTCTTTCCACGCCAGGAGCGCTGCCGTCAGCACCGCCAGCGCTGCCGGCGTGAGCGTATGACCCTGTCCGCACAGCATCCCGGCGAAAGCCATCACCAGCAGAGCCGCCGACGTGGTGAGCTCGGTGTCCCTGTGAACCAGGATTCTTTCCAGGTTCAGGAATGCAACCAGCAGGCCGACAAGACCGACGCCGAGGATCGCGAAAGCCTCTCCGAGCAACCCGCCGAGGCAGCCGATCAGCACGGCAAACGCGAACGTCCGCACACCCGCTTGCTTGCCGCGTCGCTGCCGCTCGAGCCCGACGAACAGTCCGAGCGCGAGCGCGAGCGCGAGGCGCGCGAGGATCGCGACATACGGCCAATTGGCGCTCGGAATGGCCAGTGGATGTCCGATCGCTGTGCTGGAAGTCATGCATGTGCTCGGATAGACCGAAGACATGATAGACGATCCCACGACCGACAGTGTTGCCACGGCGCTCGCTGTCCGTACACCTCGCCACTCGTTCTGGCGCTGTGTGCTACGCCCGCAGACCTTCAGCATCCGTCGCGTGGCGCGAGACCCTGCGTCGAATTCAATCCCGGACGCATTCAAGATATAGTTCGGAGCATCGCCGCTGAGCGCAATATCGAATCGATCTGGCGCGGCGCGACACGCGATCTCGCATCCGGCGGGCGCACCGGGCCGATCCCGATGTCGATGCCGGCGGTGATGAAATGGCGCCACGGTTTGGCGGCCGCGAACGGTGAGGTGACGAATGCCGTATTCGGCTTTGCTGGCGACCATGCGATGTACAAAGTGATTGTCCGCTTGCTGGTTGGCAAACGTGCTTGCTAGACCATCCACCATTCATATCGTCAATCGGTTCGAAAGACCTACCGGGGGCAGCGAATTGCGCGCGCTGGAGCTCTTTCGCCTCCTGAGGACCCATGCAGATGTCGTGCTGTGGAGCGACGAGGCGGTGGACGAATCGGTATCGAGGCTCGCACCCATCCGGTGTATCGATTTGCCCAGCGGCCAGTTCCCGCGCAGCGGCACCATCGTGTTCGTTGGCGCCTATCATGAGTATGGGCCATGGGTCGAACACATCGCACCGACACGCGCGATCATCGTCTACAACACGTTCCACCCGGGGCTGCTGTGCGACATCCATTGGCGCTTGCGGCGACTCAACGAATGTCGCGTGGAGGTCGTCTACGCGTCCGAGTTGCTGCGGCGATCGGTTTGTGGGCAAGGTGTCGTGCATCCCTCGCCCATCGATCTGACGATGTTCTCTCAATCGCAGCGCGCACCCGGCGAAAACGATGCGCTCGTCGTGGGGCGGCTAAGTCGCGATTCGCCAGAGAAGCACCATCCACGTGATCCACCCTTCTATGAGCAGTTGGCTGCAAACGGGTTCCGCTTGCGCCTCATGGGCGCGCAGAGTCTTGCCGGCATCCTGCCCGATCAATCGGGAATAGAGCTTCTGCCGGAAGGTCGCGTCCCGGCGCCCGAGTTCCTGCAGTCCCTCGACATTTTTTTCTACCGCACGGCGCCCGCATGGGAAGAGTCGTATGGGCGTGTCATTCTGGAAGCCATGGCTACCGGGCTCCCGGTGGTGGCGGAACGAAAAGGCGGGTATCTGGAGTACGTCGAGGATGGCCGTGACATCCTTCTATTCGATTCCGAGTCCGAGGCCGAAGACCTCCTTCGTCGATTGAAGCGCGAGCCCTCGCTTCGACGGTCGATCGGCACCGCGGCCCGCCGTACCGCGGAGCGCATCTATGACACGCAGTTTGCCAAGCTCATGCTGGACTACTACGTCGGGTACGTCGGGTAGCGACTGAGCACGATGCTTTCCGCCCGCCGAGGAGCATATCGTCAACTCTCGAATGCGGGCACCAACCAGGCAGCACCGCCCGTGGCCGCGATCTCCTGCAGTTTCGCGATCGTAACGCGATCCTGGCCGCAGCCGAGCCAGGCAGCGAACTGATCGAACCACGGTTCCGGAAAGGAGGATTCGAACAGCCGCAGATTGCGACAGACCAATCCAAGTAGCACACGCGCCGCTGCGCTGAAGTCCGGCACCACCGGGCAATCACGGTCGTTCCTGGGGCTTGCGATGTCGGGAAGGAAGGCTTGCTCGCCCAACTCGAGTTTGCGCGTCACAAGCGGCTCGGTTATGCGCACAACACCGCCGAGCGCGCGGGCGAACTGGCAAAGAAACCACTCGGGTGTGGCCGCAATGATCCCCGCAACGTCGGGCGCGTTTCGCTCGAACAGCAACGCCAAGAGATTGGAACGTCGGAGAAGATTCGCGGACATGGGGGGATAAATCCACCCGGTCAAGCCACCGTCGAGCGCGGGTAGAAACCCGCCCCCGCCGTGCCAGACGCCATTCCTTCCCCCGAAGACACGATCATAGACGACCGCTCCATCCGGCTGGACGACCCGGATATCGCAGCAGCTCATGGCGGCAAGCGCTTCGCCGCGATGGACATAAAGATGCTGATCGAGATACTGCTCGTGCAGAAGATCGCCTGGGCGAATGAACGTGACGAACTCGCCCCGGCCCGCGCGGAATCCTCTCTGCATGCGCTCGAATCGTGACGCCGATCGGTTCGATCGCAACACGGTCGGCTGATTTGAAACCCCTCGGATCGCCTCCTCGACTGAAGCCGGGTCGTCACTCACGACGATCACTTCAACCGCGTAATCGGGGTCGTGTCGGCCTAAGGATTCGATCGTCTGGCGCAGAGATCCTCGCGCGCTCGAATCGAGAACGACGAATGTGGCGGTGGGATTCCTGAGCGCGAGCCCCGTCGATGCATGACGGGTTCCCGGAGAGATCTCGAGGCGCTTGACGTAGCTGATCGCCTCCGCGCGCTCGCGCGCCTCCAGCGCCAGCGTGTCCACAAACGATTCGAGAAATCGAAGCTTCCTCGGGCCATCGTCCGCTCGGTTCGGCCGGCGATAGCGAAACCGGCCGTCGAGAATACTCGCTGAATCGTTCGCACCGTGAACGCGGTATGTCCCCAGGACGATGGGCAGGAAATGGACTTCGCCTGCGAGCAACACGGCTGCGCGCGCAATTGCCGCGTCGACGGCCAAACGCCATTCACTGACCGGGAGTGCGTCGCAGATCCGGTTCAACAGTGTGCGGGTGTAAACCTGGCCGCAGGGAATGGAAAAGGCGAAACTCCCCGGCGCGTCCTTGACCTTCAGGACCGGACCGAGCATCGACAGACCTCGCAGCTTGAACCACGAAGCCTCCACGCAAGCCCCGCTAACGACATCGTGTACCGCCAAGTCATGGCAGAGGAAAATGGCATCCGGCAGCGGCTGGTTGCTCGCTACCCATGCCGCCAGGGCGCCGAGCTTGTCGGGATGAAACGTGTCATCCGAGTCGAGCAGGCAAACCATCGCGCCGCGCGCACGAGCAACACCCGCGGCGAAGGCGGCGCCTTGGCCCAGGTTCGGCTGAAAAATCGGTACGACTCTGGAGTCACGCGCTAGCGTGTCGATGATCTGCCGGGAATCGTCGGTCGAGCCGTCATCGACGACAATGACCTCGAACAACCGCGGGGGATAGCGCTGCTCGAGGCAGCTTGCGATCGCCTCGCCCACGAATCGCCCGTAGTTGTAATTGCAGATGACGATGCTGAACGATATCAAGGCGCGGCCCGGCAACCCTAGGCACTGGTGCCGCGAAAAAGCGACGCGACACCGTTGCGGCCCACGATCGCTGCCAATGTCGCGAGGTCGGCGGCGCTCAGCTCGGCACGCACCCAGTGGCCGAACTGCTCGTGCCAGTTCGGCGCGAGACCACCCTCGAACTGCGGCAGAAAGCGGCAGTACAACTCGGATAGGAACAATGCCGCCTCACTAAGATTGGGCGAGCGCGGCTCTTCGTCGTCGTCTTGCGGACAGAGCAGTGCGGCGTAATTCGCCGCGGCACTTTCGGACACCCGGTAGCTCAGCAAGCACTCGTTGATGCGCGTCGCACCGGCAGTGGCGAGGGCAAACTGCAGCGTCAACCATGCTGACATCCGGTTGACCTGCGCATTCGGGCAGCTATCGAGCAGATCCATGAATCGATCGAACAGCGTGCTTCGTCGGATCACGTTCGCCGACAGAGGCGCGAGACGCCACTCGCCAAGCGCAGTCGAAAGAGGCGCGAATACCTGCAATGGTTGGCGCCACAGCCCCGCGGTACTGAATACCCCCACATGCAACAGAACCTCGGCGTCATCGACGATGCGGATGTCCGATGACGTTACACCCGTCAGAGAGCAGAAGCGGTGCACGTAGACGTGCTGCTCCATGAATACCGGATCGGGTCGATCGCCGGAACGCACGAACGCGATGTAGTCACCGCGCGACGACGCGAGTCCGGCACGAAGCCATTTGGCGCGCGAATGCTGAACGCGCGGCACACGCACAAGACGCACGTCTGTGCCTCGCAGATGGCCCGGGAGCCTGCGGAAACGTGTTTCGTCATCTGTAACGAGTACGAATTCCGTCCTGGAGTACGTGGACGCCAGAACCGCGGCGAGGCTTGCGCCAAGGTGCCTCGCCTCGCCGTCGTCCAGTACGACAAACGTTGCGATCGGTGTAACGTATCGCGGCAGACGGGACGACGACCTGACGATACGGGCCATCCTGTGCAGGTACGCCAAGCGCTCCCCGCGCTCGCCGTGATCGAGATCCAGGGTATCGATGAACGATTCCAAGAAGGCCAAGCACTTTGGCCATCGATTCCTGGCTTCCGGCCGTGGCACGAAGCGGCCATCGGTGACCTGCGAATTGTCGCCGTGGATCCGGTACACCGAAAGCGGCTCACGCAGGTAGTGCACGCCTTCGGCAACGAGTAGCGCGCTGTGCCCGATGATCTGATCGGCGCCGCCGTTACGCCAGTCGCTCGAAGGAATCGCCGCCGCGAGGCGTCGCGCGAGCGCAATGCTCAAGACCTGGCCGCACGGCGTGGAAAATGGAAAGTAGCTGTTCGAGTTGGCGAGATGGAGATAGTTACCCAGTTGTCGGATCGTGGTCAGATCGAACCAAGACAGGCTCTCCGAGTCGCGTGAGCTCTCGTTGCGGACGATCTCGTCATGACAAAGAAAAAAATACTCCGGAATCGGAGCCAGGGAATCCAAGTGCTCCGCGAGGCGCTCGAGCTTGTTCGGGAGAAACAGATCGTCCGAATCCAGAAGGCAGACGTAATCGCCGCTGGCATGAGCGACGCCGGCCGCGAGAGCGGCCATCTGTCCGGCATTGTCCTGAACGATGACATGCAAGTTGCGCTCGGGCGCGAACTCGGAAATTACCGCACGGGAATCGTCCGTCGATCCATCATCCACGACCACGATCTCGAATAATTCGCGCGGGTAGCTCTGATCAAGACAGCTTCTGATAGCCGCACCGACGTATTTATCGTAGTTGTAATTGCAGATCACGATGCTGAAGCGCGGTCGGGGATTCATTTCTGGTGCAGCCGATGTGGTTTCACTCGGGCGAGTCGATCGTGGACTGAGAAGCGACTTCGATCGGAGCCGGTAATCGCGAGGACGAATGCGGCGCTACTGCGCCATCGTAGCAGCGCCGGGCGGGTGCGCCTGCAGCATCGCGTGAAGATCACCCGCGATGCGGTCGATGACGCAATGAGGATCAAAGCACGCGTAACGCTGCGCGAATTTCGCCGCGTTATCCCTCAGAGCGGGCTCTCCTAGGAGGCGCTTCAGCGCGCGCTGCCACGCCGCACTCGATGCGTCCGGCGCCAACACGATTCCTGCGCCCTGCGCTTCGATACGCTTGCTCAGCATCAGACGCTCGGAAAATCCGGGAACCATGATCTGCGGCTTCCCGGCCATGAGTATCGCCGACGCCGTACCCATACCCGCCTGCGTTACGGCGCCGTCGCACTGCTCCTGGATCGCTCTCATGTCGTACGGTTGCTCGGATATCGACGTGGTTGCGCCACTGTGTGCACGCTTCGCACGCTGCGATATCCCCGGAACATAGGCAAGCACGGCTGCCCCGCAGCGGTTGAGCGCCGACATGACGGAATCGAAGAAAGTGGCATTCGGGAGCAGGTAAGCGAACAGACGCTGTGAGCCTGCCAGGGGCCATTGAGGGGCGACGCCGCCTGAGTCGGCGTAAATCGGCCCGCAATATTCTCCGCCAGCACGCATGGGGTAATGATCCAGCTCCTGGAACGTCAGCAAGAAATTTCGATCGGCACGGTACAACTCGGATAACGTCGATAGCTCGGGCGCCTTGAACCGATCCAGTACTCTGTTCGCCGTGCGCGCGACATGCGCACACGCCTCCTTCAAGCGTGCATGAGGGACGCTCTCCCACCAGCGATACGGCGGCCACGGGTCGGTTGCGGGCGGACAACAGAAACCGTCACCGAAGAGTGCACGCCGCGCCGGGAAGGCCTTTGACGCCAAGAGTGCGGTGGGTGCATGGTCGAACACGATCAACGCAGGATCGACGAGCTCGAACATGCTGAGCCAACCGGCAACGATTGCTTCCAGAGCGGCGGGCTCATGAAAGCCGAAGCGCAAGAGCGATTCGGCAAGATTCGATGGTGGTGGAAGTCCGCCGACTTCGTGCAGCCAGACCGGAGACTGAACTGACGCGAACTCTCGGGCGGGAGCCAATGCATGCACCGCGGCAAGATCACGCAGTGCGAGAACTGGCTGATGGCCGCGTGAACGCAGGGCGCGCGCAAGCGGGAGCATTCTAGCGACATGGCCCAGTCCCAGCCCCAACTCCCAAACCAGCAATACGCGACTCATGCAGTCATTGTAGGCCGGCTGCCGGCGTTGCCGCGGCGGACGATTTGCCGGGAACTATGCGCCCTGCCGGGCGCACGATCCTCCCCTCTCCCACCGGGAGAGGGGTTGGGGGTGAGGGAAGTGACGCCAAGCCCGAGGGCGCAAACCG
>WYBJ01000180.1 GCA_011525945.1 Burkholderiaceae bacterium
CGAAATCGACGCCAGACGCGAAGCGAACCGCAGCCAGGTTGGACACCTGGCGAGGATTCGCGACAAAGTATGGCGTCGATTTCGGCATCTTTTGTGCGGCGAACTTCTGACTCGGGACACTAGCGTGCAGGACACCCCGTAGTCTTTCTTAGCGATCTGGGTGGCGCCAGCCACTTCGATCGTTGGACGGACATCTTCTCGATCGGCCAGGGCAGCGACACGTGCTCGCGTCTGGCACGCCAGCACGGCGGGGACTATCATGCGCATCCATGCGACGCGCCGCCCACGATCGAAACCGAGCGCTGCGCCGAACGCACGTCCGCATCGCGCACGTCATCGTCGCGATTCTCTTCGCCTGCGCGGGCGCGACAGCGCCTGCGCACTCGGCCGAGCGGTTGAAGGTCGGCTCGAAGCGCTTCACGGAGTCGTACATCCTCGCCGAAGTCGTCGTGCGCGCAGCCGGCGGCGACTCCGCTGCCATCCACAAGCCAGGTCTGGGCAACACCGGCATTCTGCATGCGGCGCTGATCGCGGGTTCGATCGACATCTATCCGGAATATACCGGCACGATTGCGCGCGAGATCCTCGAACGCGAAGCGGATCTTTCCATCCTGGAACTGAATGCCGCGCTGGCTGCGCAGGGGCTGGCCGTCAGCCAGCCGCTCGGATTCAACAATACCTATGCGCTGGGAGTGCGCAGGCAACTGGCGACGAAGCTCGGCCTGCACAGCATCAGCGATCTCGCCAGGTATCCGTCGCTGCGGCTAGGCTTCTCGCACGAGTTTCTCGGCCGCAACGACGGCTGGACGGGGCTTGCGCGCAGATACGGGCTCGAAGCGTCCCGGCCGACCGGGCTCGATCACGGCATCGCCTACGAAGCGCTCGCGGCCGGCCGGGTCGATGTGATCGACGTGTATTCGACCGACGCCAAGGTGCTGCGCTACGACGTGCAGATCCTCGCCGACGATCGCCATTTCTTCCCGCGCTACGATGCCGTGCTGTTGTACCGGCGCGATGTGCCGCAGCGTTTCGCCACGCAATGGCGCGGCATCGCGGCACTCGCCGGACGCATCGACGAGGCGACGATGCTGCGCATGAACGCCGCAGCCGAGATCGATGGCCTGAGCTTCCGCGACGCCGCCGCCCTGCTGTTCGAACCGTCGGCGCGCGAGCGCGAGCGTAGGACCTTCTTCGATCTACTGTTCGGCCCCGATTTCGCTCGCCTGACCGCGCAGCACCTGCTGTTGGTGTTCGCGCCCGTGGCTGCGAGCATCGTGCTCGGCATACCGCTCGGCATCGCGGCCTTTCGCAGGCGCTGGCTCGCACAGCCGATCTTCGCGCTCGCCGGCGTCATGCAGACGATCCCCTCGCTCGCACTGCTTGCGTTCCTGGTCGCTCTGATCGGCGCCATCGGCATCGTACCGGCGGTGATCGCATTGTTCCTTTACGGCTTGCTGCCAATCGTGCGCAATACGCACACGGGGCTCGCCGGTATCGACGACGGATTGCGTCAGGCAGCCGCAGCCCTCGGCCTCTCGGCGCGCGACCGGCTCGTCCGGATCGAGCTGCCGCTCGCAGCACCTTCCATACTTGCCGGGATCAAGATCGCCGCGGTTATCAACGTCGGAACGGCGACGATCGCCGCGTTTGTCGGCGCCGGCGGCTACGGCGAACGCATCGCCTCGGGACTTGCGCTCAACGATAGCGCGCTGCTCCTGGCCGGCGCGATCCCCGCGGCCGCGCTGGCATTGCTCACGCAGGGTGCGCTCGAGTTGGCCGAGCGCTACGCCTCGCCGTGGCAGCGCACGCGGGAAAAAGCAAGAGCGCAGTTCGGATAGTCGAGTTCGATCTGACGCCAAGGCACACCGCCACGCTCGCTTGGATCACTCGCGCCAGTCAGCCTCGCCATTCGGTCAGGACGTCGTGAATCTCGGGTCGCGTAGCGCTCGGTCGCGGCCCGCCCGAATTCGTGCCCAGATAGATGAATGCTACGATCGCATCATCCTCGTGCAGCCCCAAGGCTCGCTTGACGTGCGGGTCGTACGCGGGATCGCCCGTCTTCCACATCGCGCCGTAGGCCAGGGCATGCGCGGCCAGCATGATGTTCTGCGCAGCCGCCCCGGCCGACAGGATCTGCTCGATCTCGGGGATCTTGCCGTCGCGCTGGATGCGGGCGGCTACCACCACGACGAGCGGCGCCCGTAGCGCCTTGGCGCGTTCGCGTGCAAGCATGTCGGGAGCGATGGCGGGCGAGCGGGCTTGCAGCGCTTCGGCCAGCACCTCGCCGAAGCGCCGCAGCGCCTCGCCGCGGATGGCGATGAAGCGCCATGGCCGCAGCCGGCCGTGATCCGGCGCGCGCACTGCCGCTTTCAGGATCGCCTCCAGAGCGACCTCGTCGGGCGCTGGTTCCTGCAGCTTCGCTGCCGACTCGCGCGTGTGCAGCGCTTCGATCGCGTTCATGGCCGACTTATCTCGCCGGCGGCGCCGCGCGGCCTCTCGCGCCGCCGTTGCCGTCGAGCGCCCGCAGGCGGGCGACGGCCGCTCGCTTGCCGAGCCCGCGCAACTGCGCCAACGTATTCACCTGTGCCGTGCGCGGCCGCGCGATCTCGTGCTCCCAGTTGTAAACCGATTGCGCGCTCACATCGACCAGTCGGGCGAAATCACCCGCCGACAGCCCCAATCGCTGGCGTAGCGACCGGATCCCCTTGGACGAGAGGCGAACGCGCGGCTGCGGCGCGTCGTCCGCCGCCGTCTGCGCGGACTTGCCGATCGTGCCGGCGAGCGCCTCGATCCGCCGCTCAAGCGATGCCATGCTGCGCTTCAACGCCGCGATGCCGCGGCGCTGCTGTGCAGCGTTCCTTCGCAGCATATCTATCTGACTGCGAGTTTCGCGTCGTGCGACGCGAGCGATCTCCTGTTTGAGTACGGCAGCGATGTTGGGCATAGATGTGGTCTTGTCGTCTCGTATGTGTGCATGCAGGGCGAATTCTGGCGGCACGTGGAGTCGCCTGCGCGGGTATCCGGCCGCGATGCATGTCACGCGCGCCGCCCCGCATTCGGCGTCACGGCAGCGCCGCCCGGTGATTGTACCCGGTTCGCGGGGATCGCTCGCATTTTGCTGCGCGCGGCGCCTCGTGCGCTGTCAGCGTCGAGATCGACGCAGCGCGCCAATGAGCGCAGTTCCGAAGAATTACCAACTGGCAGGTGCTCGGAAGTGCGCCACGGGGTGCACGCCGCCGCGAGCGCCGGGCGCACAATGGACGTGCGATTGACAGATGCCGCGCTCGTCGGGGATCCTCGCAGGACCGACATGCAACCGTGCGGCCCGACGGCCCTTATCCCGAGCGAATCCTTCATGCCGAGCAGCCAGACACGATCTTCCTTGCCGCCCATCGAGTCGATCGAATCGGTACTAGCGGGTCTCGGTGCCGCAGGCTACATCGCCAGCCGCCCGATCGCCACCGCGATCTACATCGCCCAGCACCTGCAGAAACCCATCCTCGTCGAGGGCCCCGCCGGGGTTGGCAAGACCGAGCTCGCCAAATCGGTCGCCTCCTGGCTCGCGCTTCCGCTCATACGCATGCAGTGCTACGAGGGCCTGGACGAGGCGAAAGCGCTGTACGAGTGGAAGTATGGCAAACAGCTGCTGTACACGCAGATCCTGCGCGAGAAAGTGGGCACGGTGATCGGCGAAACGGACGATCTCGCTAGCGCGATCCGCAGACTCGACGCCTTCGGCGATATCTTCTTTTCCAAGACCTTCCTGGAGCCGCGGCCGCTGCTGCGCGCACTCGAACAACCCCAAGGTGCGGTGCTGCTGATCGACGAGATCGATAAGTCGGATCAGGAATTCGAGGCTTTCTTGCTGGAGCTTCTGTCCGACTATCAGGTTTCGATACCTGAAATCGGCAGCATCACGGCAGCGGTTGCGCCGTTGGTGCTGCTCACCTCGAACTCCACGCGCGACCTCGGCGACGCGCTCAAGCGGCGCTGCCTGCACCTGCACATCGGCTTTCCCGACGAAAAACTGGAAGCACGCATCATCGCCTCGCGCGTTCCGGGAATCGAGGCGCGCCTGCTGGCACAACTGGTCTCATTCGTGCAGCAGCTCCGAGCGCTGGATCTCAAGAAGCAGCCTTCGGTGAGCGAATCGATCGATTGGGCGCGCGTGCTCGTGCTTCTGCACGCCTCGGTGCTGGAAGAACAGACGGTTCGCGACACGCTCAACGTGCTGCTGAAATTCGAGTCGGACATCGATGCCGCCCGCGGCCACGTCGCGCATTTGACGCAAAAGGCGCAGCAGGCCGTAGCCATGGAAGGCTGATGTCCGACGCTTCCCCTCGGCACTTCGATGCGCCACGCGCACAGCCGAGCGAGCCGTTACGCCGCTTCCTGCAGGTGGCCCGCGGCGCGGGCTTGCGCGTCTCGGCTGCGGAGGGTATCGACGCCGCCCGCGCCGTCGATCTGGTCGGCTATCACGATCGTACGCTGCTGAAAGACACGCTGGCGTTGGTGCTGGCGAAAACACCCGAAGAAAAGGCGCTCTACGACGAAGCCTTCGAGCTGTACTTCCGGCGCGCCGAGTTCGCCAAAGCCGCATCGCTGGACAATGCGGAAGCGCCCGCGCATGCCGGGCAGGCGGGCGCTGCGGATCGCGCCGACGAGACCGGCTCTTCTGGCCCGGCGCCGTTGCTGCAGTTGCTCGACAGCGACGACCGCGCGACGCTCGCAAGCGCGCTGGAATCGGCCGCACGCGCCATCGGCATCGAGAAGATCAGGCTCTTCACGCAGAAGAATCTCTACATCCGCCAGATCCTGGATCGCATGGGCCTGCGCGAAGTGGAAGCGCAGATCGCCGCCTTGCGCGCGAGCGGCGGCGCGGATGACGACGAGCGCGCGCAACGCCTGAGCGCGCGCCTGGAACGGCTGCGCGATGCCGCTCGCGATCACGTCGAGCGCGCCCTGCTGCTCTACGGCCGCGCCGAGACCGAGCAGTTGCGCGAACGCATGCTCAAGTCCGCGCGGCTGGCGAACATCGATCCCAGCCAGCACGAGCGCATACGAGTACTGGTGCGCAAGATGGCGAAGCGCATCGCGACTCGCTATGCCATACAGCGGCGCAAGCGCCAGCGTGGTCAGCTCGATGTCCGGCGCACACTCCGGCGCAACATGGGCTGGGGTGGGGTTCCGTTCGTCACGGCCTGGAAGCAGCGCCGGATCGAAAAACCGCGCGTCATGGTGCTCTGCGACGTGTCGGGCTCGGTCGCCTGGGTGGCGCAGTTCCTGCTCATGTTCATCTATGCGCTGACCGAGGTGCTGTCCGACATCCGCTCGTTCGTCTACACGAGCTCATTGATCGAAGTAAGCGAGATCCTGGAGCGCAACGGCATCGACGCAGCGATAGCGCAGGTCACGGATACGATGGCATTCGGCACGTCGAACTACGGCACCTCGCTCGAGGATTTCGAAGCGGGCTGGATGCGCGAGGTGACGAGCAAGACAACCGTCATCATCCTCGGCGACGCACGCGGCAACGACACCGATCCGCGCACCGATATCGTCGAGCGGTTGGCGCAACGGGCGAAACGTATCGTCTGGCTCAACCCCGAGCCGCGCTCGGCCTGGGGTAGCGGCGACTCCGACATGTACCGCTATGCGCCGTATTGCACGCCTGCACGCGTATGCAGCACGCTCAACGACCTCGAGCGCGTCATCACCGACTTGCTCGACCGCGCCCGCTGAGCCGCTGTCCGGACGCGGCGTCCAGCCTACTTCTTCAGATAGCTGTCGGGGTTGCGCGTGAACTTGTTGCGGCAATCGAGCGAATCGAAGTAATACCAGGTTCCGTCGTGGAACTGGCGCGTCCCCATCTTGGGATCCACCTCTTTCGCGCCGCCGGGTGTCATCCCCGTCTGCGCTTTCGCCGCCGCCTCGTCGACCGGCGCCTGACATACTGGGCAATTGGCCATGAATGATCCTCTTCAATAGTTCACATCATCAAGCCGATTCGGGTACGACCGGGACCGGTCGACCGAGAATGACGGTTCCTGGGAAATCGATCAGCGCATGCGCAATGCGGGCACGATGTTCGAAGGCAGTGCCCAGGCGCATGCTCCAGGCCGATACGCGCCGGAACCACAACTGCAGGTCGAACTCCATCATGAAGCCGATACCGCCATGGATGGTCTGCGACTGGCGCACGGCCGCCTCGCACTTCTCGTTGCAGAACGCCTTCGCCTGCGAGACCTCCACCGATGCCGGCAGGCCCTGATCGAGCTTCCACAGCGCCTCGAACGTGAGCAACTCCGCGCCATCCACCCACATCTGCATATCGGCGCACATATGCTGAACCGACTGGAAGGCGCCGATCGGCTGGCCGAATGCCTCGCGAAACTTCGCGTATTCGAACGCCATCTCGATGTCCTTGCGCGCCGCCCCGACCATCTGCGCGCACAGCAGCGCCGTACCGCGATCGAGCATGCGCTCGATGATCGGCCAGCCCGCGCCGACCTCACCGATGATGTTCGCCTTGGGCACGCTCACGTCCTTGAACGTGACCTCGCTCTGCCGGTCCTTGGCGAGCGTGATAAGCCCCTTTTCGCTTATGCCCTTGGACTTCGCGTCGACGATGAAAATCGTCAACCCCTGCGCGCCCTTCGAGCCCGACTCGGTGCGCGCAGCCACCAGGACGTGATCCGCGGCCGGGAAATTGTCGACGAAGAGCTTGACGCCATTGAGCACGAAGTGCTCGCCGTGCGCCTTGGCCTGCATCTTCACCGCTTCCGGGATCAGACGCGGATCGTCCTCGGTGAGCGCCCACGTCATGATCGACTTGCCGGCAACCACGTCCGGGAGATACGTCGCCTGCTGCGCTTCGCTGCCGTCGCGCGCGATCGCAAGCGAGGCGACCGCGGTGCTGTGCAGCGGCAGCGGCGCCAGCGCCCGGCCGGCTTCGCGCAAGACAAGACCCAGGTAGACCAGCGGCATGTTGGAGCCGCCGGAATTCTCCGGCAGACACATCCCCTGCCAGCCGAGCTCGGCGACCTTCGCCCACAGTTCCTTCGGATAACCCAGCGGATCGGTTTCCATCGCCCGCACCAGCGCGGGCGGACACTCCGCGTCCATGAATTCGCGCGCGCTGTCCGCGATCATGCGCTCGTCGTCGTTCATCAAGACATCCATTGCCTAGCCCTCCGCTTTCCTGGATTTGCGCGACGACGGCATTCCAAGCCCGCGACGAGCGACCTGATCGCGCATCACCTGCACGCTGCCGTGATTGATGCCCGACTGAAACGACCCCATGACGTTGTGCGCGAACACGCCGTCCTCGATCGCATGGGGCGACGTGCGCAGCAAACTGCCATAGGGCCCCAGCATCTGGGTGATCGCCTCGGTGGTGCGCACGCCGTGCTCCGGCGCCCATACCTTCTCGGCCGAGCCTTCGTAGGTGAACTTGCCGCCGCGCTCGACGATCGACATGCTGCGCATCGTCATCAGCCGGCACACTTGCGCTTCGATCCACATCTCGGCGATCTTGTCGCGGATCGCCGGATCCTTGCCCGGCTCGAAGCCGTCGAAGCGAGTCGACTTGACGAAATTGACGATGTCCTCGTCGCGGCGCACCGAAATGAGATAGCGCGATGCGCCGACCCGGTCGAGGTTCAAACCCATCGAACCGACACGCCAGCCCTTGTTCTCTTCCCCCAGCAGGCAGGACTTGTGAACGCGCACGTCGTCGAAGAACGTTTCATTCGTACGCGACGCGCCATAAGTCGTCGGCAGCGGCGCGGTCGGGTTGTTCTGGATCGTCCACAGCGGGCGAACCGTGATGCCGGGCGCGTCCATCGGGATGAGAAAGATCGAGATGCCATCGTGCTTGGGCGCGCTGCGATCGGTGCGGGCCATGAGGTAGATGTGTGTCGCCGAGTGTGCGGCGGTGGTGTACATCTTCTGACCGTTGATGACGTAATAATCGCCGTCGCGAACCGCGCTGCACTTGAGGTTGGCGAGATCCGCGCCTGCATGCGGCTCGGTGAAGCCGAGACAGAAGGAGATCTCTCGCTTGATGAGACGCGGGATGTAGTACTGCTTCTGCTCCTCGGTGCCGGCCGCCATGATGGCTGGAGCGCCACTACCGTTGAGCGCAATGTTCACGCCCGCGCGCGTGAACTCTTCCTCCACGATGTACTGCGTCAGGCGATCCCCGCCCTGTCCGCCGTACGCCTTCGGGTAGGTGATGCCGAGCCAGCCGCGCTCGTAGATCTTGCGGTAGAACTCGTGCGCCGAGGGCGAAGTTCCGCGCGGGCGCTCCGCGTTGGCGTGAACGTCCATCTCTTCGGCGAGATCCGGCGTCATGTTGTCGCGGATAAACTGGCGCACTTCGCGCCGGAGCGCTTCCTGCTGTGGTGTATATCCGAAGTCCATAGCCTTCCTTCCGATCAACCGATACCGAGCTTGCGTTTGTAGTCGGGCTCCCAATAGGCGAGCCGTCCGAGCTTCACACGTTCGTCCATGGTGAGATCCGGGATCGGCCGGGCCTTGGTCGGCTTGTCCGCCAATATGCCCGCATTCTCCAGATCTCTGACGCGCGCTTCATCGTACCCCAGAACATCCCGCAGGACTTCGCGGTTGTGCTCGCCGAACGTGGGCGCCGGCCCCTGCACCGCCGGCGCCATGGCGCTGAATCGCCAGGGGCGGCCGATGATGATGCGGCGCGAGCCCATGTTGCGCTCGCGCGGGTAGTCGACCGTTTCGAGCAACCCCCGCGCCACGAGCTGCGGGTCGAAGTGCAGATCCTTGCCGTCGAGCACGGCGCCGGCCGGCACGCCGGCGGCCTGCAACCGCTGCATCGCCTGCGTCTTGTCTTGCGTCGCAGTCCACCGGCCGATGACCTCGTCGATGACGTCGTGCTGCGCGCGCCGCGCGACCTCGGTCGCGAAACGCGTATCGAGGCTGAGCTCGGGGTGCCCGATGACTTCGCAAAGGGCGCGCCATTGCTCGTCATCGCGAACGCTCAGCACGCACCAGGCGTCATTGCCCGCGCAGCGATAGCAGCCCTGCGGCGCGTACTGGCGGTGGCGATTGCCGATACGCCCTCCCGCAGCGCCGTTGGCGGTATAGTCGAGCACGTACTCGCTCACGTTGTAACAGCCGAGCTGGTACATGCCGATGTCGGCCCACAGGCCCTCACCGAAGCGGCGGCGATGGCGCAGCCCCAGCAGCGCGGCATTCACGATCGCCCACGCCGCCAGGAAATCCACGAACGACTGACCCGCTTTCGAAGGCTCGCCGCCCACGTACCCGGTCACCGCGGCGAGACCATGCGTTGCTTCCTGGGTGGTCGCCTGTGCGGGATACGACGAATAGGGGCCGCCGCGCCCGTACCCGGTATTCGACACCATGACGATTCCCGGGTTGATCTTCTTCAGATTCGGATAGTCCAGGCCCCAGCCGCGCATCACCCGCGGCGTGAAGTTCTCGACGATGATGTCGCTCACCTTGAGAAGATCGACCAGCACCTCGCGCCCTTCCTTGCGCGACAAGTCCACCACCAGCGACTTCTTGCCGCGGTTCACCAGGTTGTAGGTGCTGGTGCGGTTCCACGGATCGTGCTGCGGATCGTTGTCGGGCAGCAGACCGGAGAACGCGCCGCCGCGGGTGAAATCGGGCCGCGCCGGACCTTCGATCTTGATCACTTCCGCGCCAAGGTCCGCCAGCAATCCGGTGGCATAAGGGCCGGCGAATACGTAACTGCTGTCGATGACCCGAATGCCCGCGAGCGGCAGTTTGCTCATGCGTATCATTGCTTCTGTTCCATGGCCCGTGTGCCCGCGGCAGCTCGACGTATCAGATCACGCCGTGCATCGCGAGCGTCTGCAGGCGGTTCTCGTCAAGTCCCAGGTCGCGGTACACCTCGGCATTGTGCTGCCCCAGCAGCGGCGCCGGCCGGCGGTAAACCGCGGGTGCATCCGGCATGCTCCAGAGCCGAAACGGCACCTTGATGCGACCGATCGCGGGATGGTCGACCTCCTGGAAGAACTCGCGCGCTTCCAGGTGAGGACAGCGCGCCAGGTCGGCCGGCTCCTGCACGACGCCGAAGAGCATGTGGTATTTCTCCGAGGCGGTGTGGAACAGCTCCTGCATGGTCCGATCCTTGGTCGCCTCCAGCACCAGACGGTCGAGCTCCTCGCCATGCACCGTACGCCCGGCGAGCGTGGCAAAGCGTTCCTCCTTGAGCCCTTCCACGCCGAAGAACTCGACGATGTCGCTCCATTCGGCGCCGCCGCCAGTCTGCCAGATGAAGTATCCATCCTTGCAGCGCTGCACGTGACCGTACTGAGCGCCACCCGGGCGGCGGCGC
>WYBJ01000181.1 GCA_011525945.1 Burkholderiaceae bacterium
CAACGTCGGCTCGGCGATCGCCCCGGCGCTCGAGGGCATGGACGGCGCCGATCAGACGGCCGTCGACCGCGTGCTGCTGGCGCTCGATGCGACGCCGAACAAGGCACGCCTGGGCGGCAATGCCACCATTGCGACCTCGTGTGCCGTGCTGCAGGCGGCGGCAGCGGCGGCCGGGCAGCCGCTCTGGCGGCACCTGGCGGGCGACGGCGAGGTATCGCTGCCGCTGCCGCAGATCCAGATTTTCGGCGGCGGGGCACACGCCGGGCGTCGCGTCGACATTCAGGATTTTCTCGTCATCCCGGTGGGCGCCGCATCGTTCGATGAAGCGCTGGTGATGTGCGCCGAAGTGTATCGCCACGCTGGCCTTTGGATGGAACGGCGAGGACGCCGAGTCGGTGTTGCCGACGAGGGCGGTTGGTGGCCGCAATTCGATTGCAACGAGGAGGCGCTGGCGGCGCTTGCGCAATCGATCGAGGCCGCGGGTTACCGCAATGGTGAAGTCGCCATTGCGCTCGACATCGCCGCATCCGAATTCGGCCACGATGGCCGCTATCGGCTGGGATTGGAAGGACGCGAGCTCGATAGCGGCGAGTGGCTCGATGAGCTTTGCGGCTGGCTCGGACGCTATCCGATCGTCTCGATCGAGGACCCGATGGCCGAAGACGATACCGCCGGCATGCAGGCGTTCACCCGGGCGGCTGGCGGGAAGGTGCAGGTCATCGGCGACGACTACCTCGTGACCAATGCCGAGCGCATCGCACAGGCGGCCCGGTCGAGCGCATGCAACGCAGTGCTCCTCAAGCCCAACCAGGCCGGGACGGTGACCGAAACCATCGAAGCGCTGGCAGCCGCGCGGGCAAACCGTTATGCCACGATCGTGTCGGCGCGCTCCGGCGAGACCGAAGACACCAGCATCGTGCATCTGGCGGTGGGCTGGAACTGCGGCCAGCTCAAGGTCGGTTCGTTTGCGCGCTCCGAGCGTATGGCGAAATGGAACGAGGGCCTGCGCATCGAGCAGGCGCTTGGCTCTGCGGCCACTTTCGCGGGACGCCGTGCGCTTGCGCCGCTCGGGCGTGGGTGATGAAGGCAGTCCTGCACTTTCGCGCGAGTCCTGCATTTCGCCAGCGCCTGCTTGCCGCCGCCCCTGACTGGTTGCGCGTTGCGATCGTCGATGAAGCCGACGCTCAAGTATTGCACCGCGAGTTGTTCGATGCCGAAGTGCTGCTGCATGTTCTAACGCCGGCGACCGCGGCGATGATCGCGGCCGCGCCGCGCCTGCGCCTGATCCAGAAGATCGGCGTGGGCGTGAACACGATCGATCTCGCTGCGGCACGTGCACGCGGCATTGCCGTCGCCAACATGCCGGGAACGAACAGTCAGGCGGTGGCCGAGATGACGCTTGCCCTCATGCTCGCCGCACTGCGGCGCATCCCGTTGCTCGATCGAGCAACGCGCGAGGGGCGAGGTTGGACGCTGCCCGCCGCAAGCCTCGATCCGGTGGGCGAGATCGCGGGCAGCACGATTGGGTTGGTGGGTTACGGGGAAGTGCCGCGCCGGCTCGCACCCGTGTTGCAGGCGCTCGGCGCCCGCGTGCTCTACACAGCCCGCAGCCTCAAGGCGGATGTCAGCGCCGAATTTGTTACGTTACCGCAACTGTTGGCTACAGCGGACATCGTATCTTTGCACGTACCGCTGAGCAGCGATACGGAGCGCATGATCGATGCCGCGGCGCTGGCGCGCATGAAGCCCGGCGCAGTGCTCGTCAACACGGCGCGCGGCGGCCTGGTCGACGAGGCAGCCCTGGTGCAGGCGCTGGAGTCGGGGCGGCTGCGAGCCGCGGGAGTGGATGTGCTGGCCGTCGAGCCGGCTGGCGCTGGGTTTGCGCTCGCAGCACTCGATACCGTGGTGATGGCGCCGCACGTGGCGTGGCTCACGCCGCAGACGCTCGCGCGCAGTCTCGAGGTCGCAATCGAGAACTGCCGCCGGCTGCGCGCGGGAACTGCGTTGTTGCACGAAGTGAAGACGTGATCGAGACTGGGTCGCCGCGGCTGCCACGGGTGTGGCCTCGTCCGGTTTGATTCGTCGGCGCTGCGTGTGCTGGCGAGTCGTTGGAGTCCCGAGCGCGCAAGACAACGCGGTCGATCAGGCGGCCGAGGCTCGGCGCTTGCGCGCGTGCACCGGCGCCGCACCGAGCCACTGCGGGAGAACCTGCCCACGGCAGTCGGCTACGGCCCAAGGCAGCATGATCGCACGGTACTCGTCTTCGTCCCGGAAGTCTTCGCTGGTGAACGGGATGCGCGTAGCCTCGGGCGGCGCGCGATCGCTCGCGGCGAGATAGCTGCGCGCAGGATCGGGCCGGTAGCCATTCCAGTACTGCGCGGCGCAATCGAGCGCCCAGGCGAACCAGCCGCCGCCGGGGATGAGTCTGCCTGCGTCGTGCGCGAGCTTGCGCACGCGTCGTGATGGTGCAAACACCTCCGCGATGAGCGCCTGGTAAGCGGCAACGAACTCCTCGGCGGATGCATGCCGCGGCCGCGTCACCAGCGTATAGGTGGTGAAATCGCGCAGCAGGGCATCGGGTAACAGCGCGGGCGCTGCGGCCGGCGCGGCGATCCTCCGGAAGTGCGGCGTACCGGGAATCGGAGTCTCGAAGCAGATGTAGCTCGGCACTTTCAACCCGCTTTCGTCCAGCAGCCTGGGAACGGCACGCAGGTACTCGAGGTCGTCCTCGAGCGGGCTCAGCATGAGGCCGGCGTCGAGCAGTATGCCCTGCCGGTGGCAGCGCCGGATCATGGTATGTGTGCGCTCGATCGCGTTCTGGCGCTTGTTCATGCTGCGCAAGGTGCCGGCGTTGAAGCTCTCCAGGCCGACATAGAGATAGCGGCAGCCCGAGCGGGCAAGCAGAGCGAGCATGCGCTCGTCGTCGGCCACGTTGAAGGTGATGCACGATCCCCAGCGGATGTCGAGATCCGTCAGTGCGCGCGCGAGTTCCGCGAGGTAGCGTGGGTTGCCGCCGATGTTGTTGTCGTAGAAGATCACCATCGCATCGCGCGGCCAGCGCGCGCGCGCGCCCAGCGCCGTACGCATCGCGCGTAGATCGCGGATCACGCGGCTCGCCGGCCGAGTCTCGAAGCGGGTCCCGGCCGCAGTGAGCGCGCAAAAGTCGCAGGCGAAGTTGCAGCCGCGGGTGGCTTCGAGCCCCAGCGGGAGGAGCTGCTGCCCGGCCGTCAATTCGACCCGCGGCGTGGGCACGGCGGCCGCATCATAGCCGCGTGAGCGATAGCTGGGCCGCAGATCGCCCTGGGCAAAGTCATCCACCACCCGAGGCAGCGTATCTTCCGGGTCGCCGATGACGATCGCATCGAACCAGCGTGCGCATATGTCCGCGAACGTGCTTGCCATGACGCCGCCGAGGACGGTTTTCGCTCCGCGCCGGCGCCAGTAATGCGAGATCTGACGCGCCCGATCGAAGTCCGAGTGCAGGCAGGAGATCAGCAGCAGATCGTAATCGCGCTTCCAGTCCGGATCGGCCCACGCGTCGTTGACGATCTCGACCTCGACCGCTTCGGGCAGCAAGGCGGCGAGCAGCGGACCGACCTGGGGTTGCAATACGCCGCGGTGATGCTCGCCTCGACGATGGTAGTCGACGAAGGCGGACACGATGCCGACGCGCAAGGTAATTCGGCCCCGGGATTACGCGCGTGCGCGCGACGCTGCGCTCAAGTCTTGTCCTCGCCGCCGAGCAGGTCGTGCGCGTGCACGCCGAGCCGCTCCACCGCCAGCGCGGCTTGCGTGCGCCGCTGCACGCCGAGCGCGCGCAGGATGTTGGTCATGTGTGCCTTCACCGTCGATTCGGCGATCGGGGTCGCGCGCGGCGCGGCACTCTCCTTGCCGATGGCGCGTGCGATCTCCTTGTTGCTATAGCCCTTGAGGAGCAGGCCGAGGACGCGCAATTCCTGTGGTGTGAGGCGTTGGCGCAGATCGGCCAGCGCCGGCGCACTAGCCAACGAGTGGCCGAGCGGCAATGTGCGCGCCGGAGCAGAGCTGGCGCCGGGCAGCACGCTCTCGGGCACGTACTTTCCGCCGTCGAGCACAAGGCGTATGGCGGTGACGATGAGCTTTGGCGTCGAGCCCTTGGAAATGAATCCGGAGGCGCCGGCATTCATCGCGGCAGTCACGATCTCGCGCGCGTCGAAGCCCGAGATGACGATCACCGGCAGCAACGGGTGCGCCGCCTTCAGTTCGGTGAGCAGCGTCACGCCATCGGCATCGGGCAGAGCGTAGTCGAGCAGGATGAGATCGAGCCCGGGATGGTCGCGGGCGAGGCGTAGTGCGTCCGCCGCGTCGCGCCCCTCGATGACCTCGACATCGCCGCCGAGATCCTTGATCGCTGCCGCCAACGCCGAGCGCAGCAGCGGGTGGTCATCGACCACGAGAACCTGCATCCGCCCCCCGAAGTATCGTTTCCGCGAAGTCTAGACGATTTCGACCTAGGTCGTAAGCGCTCGGTCCAATGGCATCCGCCGGGTCATCGCCGCAGGATGACGCCGTGCAGCAAGGTCAAGCTTGCCGCACTCGTCGGATCGATCAACAAAGCGATCAACAGGAGGCGGATATGAGCGCGACATACGGCTTCGAGCGGTATGACGGATCGAATCGATCGCGCTGCGGGCAGCGGCTGCGCAAGCTGGGCGCAGCGATCGGGTTGTGGGCCGTGTGCGCTATTGGGATCTATCTCATCGGCCCGGGTGATGCGCCAGCGACGCTCCCGGCGGGCGGAACTTTGCAGTCGATCGCGGCGCCGGCTGCGAACAACCTGGTCGCAGGCGGCCGATCATGAGCGCCGGCCGCCCCATGCTCGCCGTCAAGAACGGCGGTCTTCGGCCGCAGCTGATCTATCGCGCCGGATTCGATCTGGTCACGCTCGCCGCGCGCGATCGTGCTAGCCTGGCGGCCCACTGCGGCAGCCTCGCCGCGATGCGTGCCAGCATCGGTTGCGGCACGTTAGGTGAGCTGTACGCCGCGCCGGCGTTCGGGCAGGCCGACTTCTGCACCGACCATGTCGTTGCCGCTCGCATCGGGGAGGGAACGATCATCGCGACCGCGCAGGTGCATCGGCTGGCGCCTCTTCTAGGGTGGGCGGAGCTGTGGTACACGGCCTGGCCCGGCGACTGGTCGCACGGGGCCTGCACCCAGTGCATCGCCCGCGCGGTGCGCTGGGCGCGGCGCGCCGGCTTGACGAGCGTGATGGCCTATTCCAGAACCGAGCTCGCCGCTGAGCGCGAGATGCTGGCGCGTGCCGGATTCGTCGTCACGTCGCAGCGCGGCGAACTGATCGGCGCGCTGGATCTGGTTGCCTGACGGGCGCCACAACCCGAACGCTCGCCTGTGGCGCTGCGGCCCGGGGCGCGCGGGCAAGCGTCGCCACCTGCCGTTGAACCGGCTCTCGGCGAATCGGGCTGTGCGTTCGGGTGCTCGCACGTGACACCCCTATGTCGGCGCCTGCTCGGCTCTGATCGAGTTCTCCAGCGCAAGGCGCAGTTGCGCCGGTTTGACCGGCTTCGCGAGAACGCGAATGCCGCGCTCCGCGGCCGGCGCACGATGTTCGTCCCCGCCGTGGCCGGTCACGAGCAACGCTGCAATCGGGCGCTCGAAACGGCTGCGGATCCGATCCACCAGGGCGATCCCGTTCTCGTCGGTTCCGAGCTGGTAATCCGTAACGATGAGCGCCGGGATGCGCCGTGCGCGTTCGAGCTCGGCCAGCGCACGATCGGCGTCGGTCGCCGCGAACACTTCGAGCTCCCAGCTCCTCAGCTTGTCCGCCATGCTGTTCAGGACTGCCGCATCGTCGTCCACCAGCAATGCGACTCGACCCCGCAGTGGATTGGCCGGCGCCCGGGCGCGCGTCGATTCGGCGTGCGGGGCCTGAGCGGCGGCGAGATGGATAGCGAAGGTGGAGCCGCGGCCTGGCATCGATGTCAGCGTCAGACGATGACCCAAGAGCTCGGAGAAGCGCTGCACGATCGATAATCCGATGCCCAGTCCCTTGCTGCCGGCATCCTTGCCGCCGTTGCGCCTCGCCACCTGGTAGAACTCGTCGAAGATGCGGTTCTGCTCCTGCAGCGCGATCCCGATCCCGCTATCGCGGACTTCGATTCGGACCTTGTCTCGCTCGCCTTGCGCCATGATCTCGACCTCGCCGCCCGAGCGTGTATAGCGCACGGCGTTGCTCACCAGATTGCGCAAGATGCGTTCGAGCAGCATCGGGTCGCTGATCACGGCGAGTCCCGAGGCGCGGACGCCAAGCGCGACGCCCTGCTGCGCGGCGAGCTGGCCGAACTCCAGCTCGATCGCGTCGAATAGCGGCTGCAATGCGACCGCCGCCATCGCCGGCCGGATGTCACCGGCATCCAGACGCGAGATCGACAGCAGATCATCGGCGAGCCGGCCCACCGTGCGCGCGCAGGCGGAAATGGCGGCTACGCGCTCCTGCTGTTGGCGATCGGAACCCGCCGCCGCCATCTGATCGGTGATGAGGCTGATCGCCTGTACGTCGTTGCGTAGATCGTGACTGGTTGCTTGCAGGAATTTCGACTTGGCCTCGGTCGCCGCTTCCGCTTGCCGGCGTGCACGCTCGGCTGCTCGCCGTTCGTCCTCGAGCGAGAAGCGGTTGTGCAGCGATTGCTCGAGCTCGTGGTTGAGCTTCAGCCCGAACTTGATCAGTACGCACAGGACGAGCGAGCAGACCGCCGCCATCCACAGATGCAACCGATCGGCCTCGACCAGCAGCCGGACGGTGATCGGCAGCAAGGTCGGAACCACGAACAGGAAGAGCGAGCGCAGCTCGATCGTGACCAGCGCCAGCGCCCCGGCGGTGACCCCGATCAGGCAGATGACGAGGTAAGCCTGGTAGCTTGCGCTCGTCGCATCGAACATGAAAAGCGCGCTCGATCCCCACGTCATTCCCGAGTAGAGCGCACCGAGCGCCCAGCGCCGGCCCCAGAGCGCGCCGCCGCGCGCTGCCGGCTCGGCGCGCTGGAATCGCCGGTATAGCATCAGGCGCCAGCATTGATTGGCGCCGATCAATCCCAGCCACACGATCATGAGCAGCCGCGAGGTGTTCGATTGCCACAAGCCGGCAACCACGATCAAACCGCCGATCGTCATGCCGAGCGCCGAGAATGGCAGCTCTTCGTAGAGCGCGCGGATCTGTTCGCGGCGCACGCGCGCAGCGAGCGAGGGCGAGTCGTGCGAGACTTGCGGTGCGCGCATCGGCATGCAGGTCTTCGGGTTACAGCTGGGCCGGGCGGACGCCTCCAGGCGCCGCAGCCGGCAGTATAGCTACCGCGCATGCACGCCGCTAAGGTAGCATCGGATATTCCGACTCATCGTGCCGCGATTGCCATGATCAACATGCCCGCCCGCAGCCACTACCTCGTTCGCGATGCCGTCCGCTTGCATCATCTCGACTGGGGCAACCCGCAGCGTCCCGCCATCGTGCTGGTGCACGGCAGCCGCCTGCACGCGCACGTCTGGAACGATTTCTGTCGCCGCTTCAGCGATCGGTTTCACATCGTGGCCGTTGACCAGCGCGGTCATGGCGACAGCGGCTGGTGTGCGCACCAGGGCTACGACCTGGAGGATTTCTATCAGGATCTGCGCGCGACCGTCGCCGAGCGCGATCTCGGGCGCTTCACCCTGGTCGGGCATTCTTTGGGCGGGCGCGTATCCATGCTCTTCGCCGAGCGTCACCCCGAACACGTCGAGCGCCTGGTGCTGGTCGATATCGCCGCCGGGCGGCCGGCCAACATCGGTCCCGATGCCGATCTGTCGCGCATTGCCGAGACGCCGCCGCCGCGCGCGTTCGTATCGCCGGACGAGGCGTGCGACTACCTCGCGCAACTCATGTTCCGCGCGCCGCGCCATATGGTCGAGGAGAGCGTGCGCCACGGTATGCGCCGGCTTGACGACGGCCGCTACACCTGGAAGTACGACCCCGCGCTGTTGCAGCGTACACGCGGGCGCGGACCCGCGGTCGATCTGTGGGAGACGGTGCGGCGTATCGAGGCGCCGACGCTGCTGCAGTACGGCGACGTGAGCCGCGTGGTGAACGAGGAGTTGGCGCAACGAATGGCCTCGACCATGCCGCGCTGCCGGATCGAGCGCATCGAGGGCGCCGGCCACGCGCTTTTCACCGACCAGCCCGATGCGTTCGCCGCGAGCGTGGGGCGGTTTCTGGCCGGCGACTGAGCGAGCGTGCCGCTCGATCAGGATCGGGATTGAGCGCGCGCTGAGCGCAGGGCCGAGACGCCGCGTTAATCCAGGATGTGGTCGGTCACGCGAGCGCGCCTGCCCGGTTCGAGTACCACGATGGCCATGCTGCCTTTCGCGCGCGTGCCGAGGTGCGCAGCGGGAACGCCGGGGTAGCAGGCGACGGTATGCCCGTGGCGGATCTGCCGGTGTACGTGCACGTGGCCGAGCGCCAGGTAGTCGAAGCCGGACGCTTCGATCTCGTGCGCCGTGATGATCGAGGAGCGATCGCTCTCGTCATCCTCGCTGTACAGTCCGTGCGCCATGCCGATGTGCCACAGGTCGCGCGTGCGCGCCGGGGCATTGGCCATCGGCTTGTTGCTCGGCGCGTGGTCGAGCATGCAGCGACCCCACACCGTGGCGTGTAGCTCGGGAAACTCCACCATCGCCCCGTCGGGCTCATCGAGCAGCAGTACGTGGTGGCCGGCGCGGCGGAAGTCCATGCGCTGCAGAACCGAGCGCTCCTGCCAGCAGTCGTGATTGCCGGCGATGAGCACCGTCGGGCAATCCACGCGCGCGAGTTGCCGATAGACGAAATCGATCACGTCACCCTGAATGCGAGTGTGATCGAACAGGTCGCCTGCGATCAGGAAAAGATCGACGCGCTTGGCGAGTACGGTATCGATCACGCGTTCGAATGCGGCACGAACGGGCGCGGCATCATCACCATCGTGCAGATGTACGTCCGAGGTATGGGCGATCGTGAGCGGGAAGTTCATCGGGGTGCGGTGTGTGAGTGAGGCGGCGATAACGCCGGTTTCCCGTCAGGCCAATGGGGGCTCCACCAATGCACGGTGCAGGAAATCGGTCACGAGCGGCCACACGGTCGTCGCCATTTCGGGCTGGTAGCCATCCGAATCGGGCGAGGCGAAGCCGTGGCGGGCATACGAGTAAAAATGCCATTCGAGCGGCTGGCCGTTCGCGTGGAAGCTCTCCCAGAGGCGCCTGCGCGTTTCGGCGCTGGCGATATGGTCGCGCCCGCCGTAGATCAGCATCGACGGGCACTTGATCGTTCGCGCCAGATCGAAAGCATGGCGCGGGCGCAGCGCGGTTTTGATCTCATCGCGCACCGAAGGGTAATAGAGCACCAGCGCACGCAGTTCCGGCGTATCGGCGGCGAACGGGATCGCGAGTCGACCGCCCATCGAGTGCGCGACGATGCCGGTACGGGTCGGGTCGACGTCGGCGCGCCGGGCGAGAAAGCGCCACGCATCGCCGATCACGCGCAGAAACTCGTTGTCATTCAACCGCTGCTGCAGTTCTGCGGCGCGGCCGATGTGGCTTTCGCCCGCGACGCCGAGCATGTTGTAGAGATTCGGCGCCAGCGTCGTAAAGCCAAGGCGCGCGAAATCGGCAACCGTGGTCTTGAGATCTGCGGTGACGCCGTTGCCATGATGTAGCACCAGCACGCCAGGCCTGCGCGCTGCGGTGGCGGGGTAGGCGACGAATCCGGCCACGCCGTCGTGATCGCGCTGGAGCACCTTGGACGCGATTCGCATCAGTTTCCTCCTCGAATTGTCATGCTCGATATCGACGCCGTTTGTCGCACGGCGCGCGTAGCGGCCGCGCGATACGGCCGCAGCGATCAAGCCGCAGCTTGCGATGCACCGGGATCCACCAATGCCGGGTCGGCTTCGATCGCCGCTTTCAGCTCGTTCCAGCCCGCAAAAATATGGCTACGCGTCGCCGCCGCGGCCGCCTCCTCGTTGCGCGAGACCACCGCATCGATAATGCGTGCGTGCTCGTGCGTCGCCCGACCGACGCGACCGCCGAGCTGGTTGATGATATCGAACGGGTACTTCGCCCACAGCACCTGTACGAAATGCAGGCTCAGCGGCTGACCCGCAAGGCCGTAGAGGAAACGATGGAAGCGGTAGTTGGCGGCGCGAGCGGCATTACGATCGCCCATCTCGAAGGCGCGATCGAACTCCTGCCCCAGTCGCTGCATCTGCTCCATGTCGCCCAGCGTCATCCGGCGCATGGCGCTTACCGTGAGCCGCGTTTCCAGCAAAGCGCGCAACTCGATCACCTCGGCCGCGCTCGCGGCTTCGAATGGGGCGACGATCGCGCCGCGATGCGTGGCGCCATGGACATACCCTTCGGCGGCCAGCAGCTTCAGCGCCTCGCGCACGGGCGTGATGCTCAGCCCCAGTTCTTCGGCGAGTTCGGCTTGCTTCAGGCGTGTCCCGCGCGGAATCTCGCCCGACAGAATCCCTTCGCGCAGGAAGTCGGCGACGTATTCCTCCTTGGTATGGAATACGGCAGCAAACGCGCTTTGTCTTGGGCGTCCCCGGGTTTTCATTTGAATCAGCTCCATTGTCCGCCGGCGTTGCGGCGTCGATCGGCTGCGATCGCTGCGCGGGCGCGGCGAGGCGAAGGGCGGCAGCGCCTGGCGTTTGCCGCCGGCACCCGCTCAGTCGTCGTCAGGGGCCCGCGGCGCCAGTACCGATTCTGCCACGCCGGATCGGCCCGATCGGAGCATGTCGATTCGGCCCGCACCGCCTGCAGAGCCCCCATTGGCTCCGTCCTGGCGCTCATCGGCCCTTCCGATTGCCTCGGAAATTCATAAGACAAGATCGAGAAACATAGTGCATTGCCCGTGTGGGCTCACACCAGAGACTACCACGAGCGGAGCGTGACGACATCGGCGGCATCGATGGTGCGCAGGGCATCGGGACGGGAATGTCGACCGACCCTGACCCCGCGCGCGTCGCAGATGCGCTGAGCAGCCGCAGAGATTCACTTCAATCGCTACGCGTCGTGCCGAAACACGCATCCGCCGGCAGCTACCTTGCTCGAAAGCAGGCGCTCCGAGCGAAGCCGGAATGCGCGCCGTCATGAAACGAATCCGGCATCTGCGCGATGCGGCCGGCGTACGCGATGCTCTGGGCTGAAGCGCCCAATCCGGCCGCTATTTCACCGCTTCACGGCGCACCGGAGGTGCTAGCTTAGCGAGCGTCCGGTCACCCGACCGGTAAGTGCGCGCAAGGCAAGACCTGGGGGTAGGAGAGCTGGCAACGCGGTTTTTCGAGACGGGCGGGGCTCGGCCTGCGCTCAATGCGAGCGAACTCGGGACGCTGGCGGCGTCACGCCTGTTTCGAGGCGTGGCGCGCGAACGGTTGCTGGAGCGGCTCAAGCCAATCGGCGAGGTGAACCTGCGTGCCGGCGCGGTACTGCTGGATTACGGGCAGCGTAACGCCAATATCTACCTTCTATTGTCGGGGCGGCTGGCGGTCTACCTGGACGATGACGCGCGCATCGCGGTTGCGCACATCGAGCCGGGCGAGTGCGTGGGCGAGATTGCCGTCATCGATGACGAAGCGGCATCCGCATCTGTCATCGCGCTCGAGCCGGCGCGCGTGCTGGTGACGAATGCGGCCCATCTTTGGGCGCTGATGGCCGAAGAGCCCGCGGTTGCACTGAATCTGCTGCGCATCCTGGCCGAGCGCATCCGGCGCAGCAACATCGCAGTGCTCGAAAGTCTTCGCCAGCAGGCGCAACTGCGCAACCTCGCGACCGTGGATCCGGTCACCGGACTGCACAATCGCCGCTGGCTCAGCGATATGTTCATCCGCCGAATCGACCGCTGCGCGCGGGCGCGCCAGCCATCGTGCCTGGCGCTGCTCGGTATCGATCGTTTCAGATCGGTCAGCGACACCTATGGCCAGCAAGCCGGCGACCGGGTACTGGTGCAGATCTCACGCATCATGCTGAAGCAGCTGCGACCAACCGATCTGATCGCACGTTACGGCGGCGAGGAATTCGCGCTCCTGCTGCCCGATACGGCGTTGCCGAAGGCAGCCGCGGCGCTGGAGCGGCTGCGGCTTGCGATCGCACACTCCCAGACCGCGATCGCACAGCGCGCCACGATCCGCGTCAGCGTCTGCGTCGGAGTCGCACAGTGGCGCGAGGACTGGAGCCTCGACGAGTTGATCGAGGCCGCCGAACGTGCGCTGTACGACGCCAAGCAAACGGGCCGCAACCGTATCACGCTGGCGCCGCTGGACGCGTGATGGCGAAGCGCACAACTGCGCTGCGGCGCTAGTGTCCCGAGTCAGAAGTTCGCCGCACAAAAGATGCCGAAATCGACGCCATACTTTGTCGCGAATCCTCGCCAGGTGTCCAACCTGGCTGCGGTTCGCTTCGCGTCTGGCGTCGATTTCGA
>WYBJ01000182.1 GCA_011525945.1 Burkholderiaceae bacterium
CGATCCGGGTTTTCACGAGCGCGCGCGAGCGGGCGACATCATCGTGGCGGGCCGCAGGTTCGGCATGGGCCCGAAGATGAACGGCTACATCGCGATGCAGGCGCTCGGTCTGGGGCTGGTGTGCGAATCGATGCCTTACCTCGCCTATCGCGCTGCGATCGGCTGCGGTGTGCGTGTGCTGACCGACTGCACGGACGTGACCGAGGCGTGCGCGACGGGCGACGCGCTCGAGGTCGATTTTGCCCAAGGGCTTTTCGTCAATCGCACGCGCACCCTGGAGTTACGTTTCCCGCCGCTACCCGCAGCGCTGCAGGAGATTGTCGCGGTGGGCGGCAACGTGGGCTGGCTCGCGGATTGGTGGCACAGGCAGACAGTCGCGCGCGCATGAATCCGGCGCGGCATAGGGGGCGGTCGCGATGATCCGTTTTGTCACTTCCTTTGCATTGCTGTTTGTCATAGTTGCCAACGCGGATGCAGCGTGGCCCGAGCGGCCGGTGCGTTTGATCGTGCCTTACTCCGCCGGCGGTTCGACCGACACGGTCGCGCGTCTGGTGGGCGCGCGCTTGAGCGAGCGCCTGGGCGAGCAGGTCGTGGTGGACAATCGCACCGGCGGGGGCACTCTCATCGGCACCGCGATTGCCGCACGCGCGAGCGCCGACGGCTATACGCTGCTGATGGCAACCCCGCCGCTCACGGTGAATCCGTCGCTTTATTCGAAGGTGCCCTACGATCTGCGCCGGGACTTCGTCGCCATCACCAACATCGCGGCATCGAGCAACCTGCTGGTGGTACACCCGACGCTCGCCGCGACCTCGACCCGGGGACTGATCGCGTTGTTGAAAGCCAATCCGAACAAGTACAACTACGGCTCGAGCGGGATCGGCGGGGCGGGTCATCTCGCGATGGCGCTATTCGAGAATATGGCCGGCGTGGATGCGGTCCACGTGCCCTACAAGGGCGGCGCACCGGCGGTCGCCGACCTGGTCGCGGGGCGGCTCTCGCTCATGATGGCCAATCTGACCACCGCGCAGCCGCACATCCGTTCCGGGCGCCTGCGCGCACTGGCCGTCGGCACGAAAGCGCGCACGGCGCTTTTTCCGGAGTTGCCGACCATCGCAGAATCGGGCGTGCCGGGTTACGAGGCCAACAACTGGAACGGTGTTGTCGCACCCGCCGGCACGCCGCGCGCCGTGATCGAGCGGCTCCAGCACGAAATCAGCGGCATCGTAAAGGATACTGCGCTCGCCGAGCGTCTGGGCGCGGCGGGCCTCGATCCGATCGGCGACACATCCGAGGAATTCGCCCGCTATCTCGCCGCCGAGGCGGATAAGTGGGGCAAGCTGGTGAAGGCGGCACAGATCCGCGCCGAGTGACGGCGCATATCACGGCCGCGCAATCGCGGCGGCTGGCGGGACGCGATCGCCGGCCATGCCGGCAGCACGCATCGGTGCGCGGTACGACCCGACGCCACGAGCGGCCGTGCGCCGGGCGCACCTCCCGGGCAATCCATCGCCGCGCGCGCGCCGGATCATGATGCATAATGTCGCCCGCAAGCTGGGAGCCGTACTCGCGGCTGCGTGGCGACAGAGGAACTACTGCGCGGCCGGGAGCGTCCGGGCGTCGATGAAAATCGCGATGGCTATGATGGATGAACCAATATCCGCCCACGGTTCGCGTCATTCCGGGGTGGGCGCTGCAATCGGGCGCTTGAGCGTTACGCTGATCCTGGCCGCAGCCGCCGGCTACGCTGCCGGCGCCGAATTCGATTGCATCATCGAGCCCAAGCAGGTTATCGAGTTGCGCAGTCCGCTCGAAGGACTGATCGACCGCGTCAACGTCGATCGGGGCGATTTCGTCAAGAAGGGTCAGGAGGTGGCGGTGCTCGATACGTCGGTCGAGCAGATCCAGGCCGCGATCGCCAAGCAGCGTTCGCAGATGGAAGGCGCGGTGACCGCCGGCAAGGCGCGTGTGCAGTTCAGCGCCAGCAAAGCGCAGCGCATCGAGGAATTGCATCGCGACAAGTTCATGTCCGCCCAGGCGCGTGACGAGGCGGCCACGGAGAAGGCGCTGGCGGAAGCCGAGCTGAAGGATGCGTCGGACAACCGTTTGCTCGCAAAGCTCGAATACCAGCGCCAGCAGGAGATCATCCGCCTCAAGACGATCCGCAGCCCGATCGATGGTGTCGTCACCGAGCGTATTCTGCATCCGGGCGAGTTCGCCGAGGCGGGCGTGGGCAGAAAGCCGCTCATGAAACTCGCCGAGATCGACGTGCTGCATGTCGAGGTCCTTCTGCCCGTCGAGGCCTACGGCAAGGTGCAACGCGGCCAGTCGGTCGAAGTGCTGCCCGAGGTCCCCGCCGGAGCGCATTTACGCGCGACCGTGAAGGTGGTCGATACCGTGCTCGACGCCGCGAGCGGCACGTTCGGCGTCCGGCTCGAATTGCCGAACAAGGAGCGTAAGATTCCGGCCGGAATACGCTGCAAGGCAAGCTTCCCAAGCATCGTTGCCGGCGAGCGGCGCGTGCCGCCGCCCGCCGTGCCACCACCGGCGAAAGGAGCGGCGCAGTCGCGTCCGGCGCGCTAGGGTTCGCTGCTAGGCCGATTGCGGCGAGCGGAAACTTGCAATCGCGAAGTACACTCGGCTAGCAGGCGGCACGCGCGCTCCGGCCCGGAGTGCGCAAGTTTGTTCGATTCTTACCTGGAAGGGAGAAGACATGGCAAAGGCACCGGAAACAACGGAGAAGGAAGCGGCAGCGCGCGCGGAACCGAGCGGCGCGCGCGTGAGCTGGAATACCAGTCACCTGAAGAGCTCGTATTGCAACGTTGCGAACGCGACCAGCACGCGCGAGGAAGTCGTGCTGAACTTCGGGGTGAACCAGAACTGGGATCGCGGCGCCGGCGAGTTCGAGGTTCAACTCGAGCACCGCATCATCCTGAGCCCCTTTGCCGCCAAGCGCCTGAGCGATCTGCTCGCGCGCCTCATCAAGGAATACGAGACGCGCTACGGGCAGCTCAACGGCTGATCCGCCGCGCCTGCCCCGGGCGGGCCGGGGCAGGCGGCTGGAGCTGACCCCATCCCGACTCCCACACACGAAGCTGCCCGCATCAGCGGCCAAATTCCCGCGAAGAATCACACGGTCTCCTCGGCGATTACGTACCGGCGGATGCAAGCACTTGTCGCCTTGCGACGACGATGGCATCGGCCACGCCCACCGCATCCCGGCTATGCCGTGTTCTTGCCCACGCGGTGGCACGATGCGACCTTGGTACCGTCAAGAGGCGCAAGCACACTCATTTCTTCCGCGACCAAAGTCGAATGCTTCGTTCATAAGCGGTAATTCGTAACACTCTCGCGACGAGTTCGCTTGAAGCGACGCGATCAGCGTGCTAGCTTGAAAAAAAAGCAGTGAAACGCTCGACGGGGGATTGAGCCATGAAGACGTGCGTCGTTCGTTCGCGCCCGGTTTTCGGCCATGTCGCAGGCGCGTGTTCTGCGATTGCAGCAGCGGTAGAGCGCGCATTCAACCCCATCGACCGAAGTCCCCGCACACCGGCTTACGCGGGCAGTCGCTTCGAGTTCGAGCAACTCGAGCAGCGCTTGCTGTTGTCGGCCGACCTGCCGGCAACTGTTGCCGCAGCCGCCGGCGCATCGAGCAGCCTCGCCTCGACGCCTTTGGCCGAGGATGCGCCGCCTGCATCGCCATCGATAGACTTGTCTGCGTCCGCGGCGAGCTTTCCATCGGACGCGGCTCGACCAAGCGCCTACTTCGATATCGGGCCATCGCGCTCGGCGCTCGACGCCACGCTGCGCGTCGCCGCGGTCGGCGAGACGCACGTTCTGCAGTGGCTCGACAACGATTCGGGCGCCGTGCTCGGTATGCAGCCGCTCGAGCGCGATGTCCATGTCAGCGTCAGCGGCAGCGACCTCGACGACACGCTCGTGATCGACATCGACCCCGGGTACACGCTGCACCGGATCACGGTCGCGTTCGACGGCGGCAAGGGGGACGACAAGCTTACGGGACCGCGGGGCGATACCGACTGGCTCATCACCGGGGCGGATGCCGGCTCGGCTGGCGCGGTGCGCTTCAGCGGTGTCGAGTACCTGCAAGGTGCGGCGGATAATGAGGACACGTTCACGATCCTCCACGGCGGCAGCATCAGCGGCCTCGTCGACGGCGGCACGGGCGGCTTCGACAGCCTGGTGCTCGCCGGCGGCTCGTTCGCCTCGGTCGTCTACAACGCGATCAGTGCAAGCGCGGGTACGATCGAGCGCGATGGCGACCTGCTTTCCTACGCGGGGCTCGAGCCGATTTTCGACAACCTGTCGGCGACCGACCGCGTCATCCGTACCAGCGATCTGACCGACAACGCGCTTCTCACCGACCTCGGCGCGCAGCTCTCGCTGGCGAGCACGGACGCGATTCCCACCTTCGAGAGCATCACCTTTGCCAAGCCCACGAACTCGCTCACCATCAACCTCGGCGCCGATCTCGGCATTCCGATCGTCTCCGACACCGATCGGCTCGAGATCCAGGCCCTCACCCTGAACGCGGATCTCATCGTCAACGGCGAGGGCGGCAAGGATGAGGTGACGATCACGGGCAGCATGGCGTTAAGCGGCAATCCGCTCACCATCAACGCCGAAACCATCGCGGTCGATCCGGGTGTTGCGGTAAGTGCAGGTGATATCACCTTCAACGCGACAGCGGCGCTCGGAACCGTGGCGACACCCGATACGCTGCCGCTGGCGGACGTCGCCGCGGCGATTCGCATCAACGGCGCCAGTCTCGATGGCGACGATATCGTGCTCGCGGCAGCCGCGTCGCTGGTGTCGAGCGTCACCAATCCGCTGCCGATCATTCCGGCGGCTACGCTCGCGGCCAACGTATCGGCCGAGGTCGCGGTCACGGGCAATGCCAGCATCGACGCGACCGGAGCGTTCAGCGCCAACGCGAGCGCGAACGTGGATGCGACCGTGCTCGCCAACGCCGCCGTCATACCGACCGGCGACGAGGTCGCGGTGGCCGCGCCTGTCATCAACAACACGGCGCGCAGTCATCTCTCCGACAATACGTCGCTGGCTGCTGGCGGTGCGGTTGCACTGGCCGCGGCCACGAATACGGTGGTCGCCTCGACCGCGGACGGCATCGCCGCGGTCGCGACCGTGGGTACGACGGTCGCGAGCCCCGTCGTCGTCGTTACGACCGAGGCATTCATCGACGATGCGGCAGACGTCACGCAGGCGGACAGCATCGATCTGACCGCGGCGGCAAGCGGCACGATCACGACCACGGCGAACTCCACCCCGGCGGGTGCTGCGGGCAATCCCGACATCCTCGCCGATCTGGACATCGCCACCGCGGCCGGGCCGCAGACCGACGCGGCCGCCATCGCGGTCACGATCCTCACCAGCACCACGCGCGCGTTTATCGATACGACCGGCGCGCTGAGCTCCGCCGCCGCGGTCTCGCTGCTTGCTTCTTCCGCCTTCGACGTATCGACGCTCGCCAATGCGACACCGACCGTGAGCGCGGACAACAACGGCTTCGCGGTCGCGGTCAACTTCACGCAGATCGTCGACGAGGCATTCGTCGACGGTACCCCCACGATCGATGCACCGGCGCTCGACATCCGCACCGGCGGCGGCAGCACCCTGACCGCGTTGTCGCGCTCGGGTGCGGCTGGGACCAACACCAACCCGGGCATCGCCGCGGGGTCGCTTGCGCTCAATACCAATGCACCGGCGGTGGGTCCGGTCCAGGGCAACCTGAGCCATGCCTACATCGGCGCGGGTGCGGTGCTGACGCTCAGCGGCACGACCGACGTGAACATCGCGGCTGCCAACACCACGGTGGTCGATGTCAGTGCGGAGCCGCAAGGTGCCGCGTCGATCGCCGAGGCGCTCGGTGTCGGGCGTTCGGTGGCGGCGAATATTTCCGCTTACGTCACGGTTGCCTCCATCGATGCGGGCGCAAGCATCAGTGGCGCGCGTAACCTGAGCGTTACGGCCGACGGTAACCAGACCGTGCTCGTTTCCGCGCTCGCCGGCGCCCTGGCAGGTGTAGACGCGAGCGCACAGACGATTGCCGCTTCGCTGAGCGCAAACGCAAGCAACGTGCTGGTCGATGCAGCAGCGGCGATGGTGCTCGCTGGCACGTTCACCGCGCGCGCCACTCATCGCGCCACCAACGTCATTCGGGCGAGCAGCGATGCGGCCGCCGCGCAAAGCGCGGATCCGGCGGCTGCGCTCGCGCTTCCGATCGCGGCCAACGTTTCCAACGATACGGCGAGCGCCACCGTGGCGGGCAATGTCACCGCCGCGGGCACGATCGCAATCTCCGCCGACACGGACGTGGAGAACGAAGCCGAGAGTGTCGCCGGCGTCCAGGGCGCGGATCCGGACGACTCCTCGGCCGCGGAGCTCGTCGCCGACGAGATCGCGTTTCTGGCCGATCGGGGCAATCTCGCTTTCGGCGGCACTGCCGTGCCGCCCACGACCGATCCCGACGTCGATACGGTGAACCTCGCCGAGCTGCTGGGGAACAGGACCCAGGGCAAGGCGGCGGCTCTTGCTGCAAACCTGTCGGCGGCGCTGGCGGGCGCTGCTGTCACCGATACGGCGACGCTGGTCTCGACCGGCGGCGCGTTGAGCGTGACGGCGACGAGCGACGTCGATGCCAATGCGCTCGCCAGTGCGAGTGCGGTGCTGAACCTCGTCGGCATCGCGGCCGGCATCGGCCTCAACGTCCAGCAAGCCGACACGATCGCCTCGATCTCGGGCGATGCCACGGCCAACGGCATCGAAGTACGCGCCGACATGTCGGGCGACGGCGTCCATCGCCTGCAGGCCGATGCCACCTCGGGCACCGGCATTCAGATCGCCGGTGTGGCGGGCGCGGCGGCAGGAACATTCTCACTCGGTCGCAGCAACGCCTTCATCGGCGACGGCGCCAGTCTCACGCTCGGCGCCGGTACCGATCTCCTCGTCGAGGCCGATGCCGCGGTCGTCAATCTCGCCAATGCCGAGCCACTGGTCGATGCGGGCACGACCGCCGGCGTGGGGGCGTCGTTCGAATTGAACGCGAGCACGTTCGCCACGGTGGCCGAAATTCAGGACGCCGCCATCGCGGGAGCCGACGACGTGTCGGTGCTGGCGAACGGCACCTACACCGCGACCGCGTTTGCCGCCGCCGGTGTGGCAGCCGATCTCGGTATCGGCGCGGCCGTCGCGGCACTGATCAGCGACACCAGCACGACCGCGAATATCACCAACAGCACCACCCCGGCCACGATCACCGGCGATCTCACGGTGGCGGCGAACCACGTGGCGAATGCCACGCACTCGGGGGACGCCAGCAGCAACGCCGCCGACATCAGCGCGGGTGCTGCCATCGCGTTCGGCGTGATGCAGGGCGGCGCGCGCGCTTTCGCGGGCAACAGCATGGATGTCGCCGGTGCGGTCAGCGTCAGCGCGCTCACCGACAGCTTCATGGACGCCGATGCGATCGCCAGCTCGGCGGGTGTGGAGAGCGACGATCTACTGCTGGAAGTCAAGCTCGACTTGGTATTGGACGAAGCGTTCAAAGCGCTGCGACCGGCGTTCGCAGTCGATCCGGTCAGCGCGGTCGACGGCACCGCCAACACCATCACCATCGCGGGCCATGGGCTCGCGACGGGCGACTCGCTGCTGTACTCGATTGGCGGCGACGACGAGGCGATCGGCGGGCTTGCCGATGGCTCGACCTATTTCGTGCGCGTCATCGACGCCGACACGATCCGCTTGCATCTCACGCGTGCGGATGCGGCAAACGGCGTCAACGCGATCGACCTCGCGCCCGCATCCGACGCGGACAATGCGCACGTGTTCCAGCCGAGCGTGCCGGTGGCGGTGGGCGATCTCATCAGCGCCGGGCGGCTCGGCACGGGCGATGGCGCGGTGGGTGCCGCCGCCGCGGCCGCGGCCAACCTGGATTTCACTTCGGCGCTGGCGGGCATCAGCACGGGCGCCGACATCGCCTCCGATGGAGCGGTCAGTGTCACGGCCACCATGGATAGCGACGCGGACGCGTTCGCCACGGCGCAGGCGGTCGATTCATCGGTGGCGCTCGGGGTTGCGGCCGCGGCCAACATCACGAGCCAGAGCAACCAGGCGTTCATCGCCGGCACGGTCTCGGCGCCTCAGATCGAAGTACAGGCGCTGCTCGGCGACAACGGGGCGGCCGATTTCACCGCGCAAGCGATCTCGGGCGGGGGCGATGACGCCAATCTAGGCGTGGCGGGCGCCTTTGCGGTGAACCTGAGCGCGCCGTTGCTGCCGCTCGATCCCATCGTCATACCGATACCGGCGTTGCCGACCCTGCCGGCGATCCCCGCGGTACCGGGACTACCCCCGTTGCCGCCGCTGACGCTGCCGGCGATTCCGGCGCTGCCCGACATTCCGGTACCGACCGGCGGCGAACAGGCCGCCGTCATCCAGGACGGCGCGCAGTTGACGCTCACCGGCGGGGGCGATCTGCTGGTGCGCTCGGACTACATCGGCAACTACACCGCCACCACCAGCGCCACGCCGCAGGCGAGCGCCATCGTCGGTGTGGGGCCGTCGGTGTCGGCGAATGCGATCACGCAGCGCTCGCTGGCCGAAATCCAGGACGCGGTGATCACCGGGACGGTGGTCGCCGGCGACGATCGCAGCGATATCCAGGTGCTCGCGACGGGCGATTACGCGGCCACGGCGACAGCGACCGCGGGCGCTTCGAACGCGGTCAATCTGCCCGCGGCGGTGGCGCTCAACTACAACGATCTCAACACGGTCGCGCGCGCCCTCAACACGGCCGGCCAATCGGCCATCAGCGGCAATCTCACGATCGCTGCCGACCACGATGCGCTCACCACCCATTCCGCTAATAGCGATAGCGGCGTCGGCGGCACGGCCAGTGTGGGCGCTGCCATTGCGATGGGTTATGTGCTGGGCGGGGCCGAAGCGTCGAGCGCGATGCGCATCGACGTGCCAACGGGCAGCGTGAGCATCCTTGCCGGCAACGTGAGCTTCCTTGACGCCGATGCCTTGTCGGGCCAGAGCGGCGCGGTCGCGGATCCGGCCGGCGATGTGGTCACCGAACAGATCGAGGCGCAGATCGAGGGCCTGCTCGCGCTCGCCGGCCAGGGCGAGATTCCGGAAGACGTGATCCGCATCCTGCAGCGCGCCAGCGCCGAGACCGCGGACGGCCCGATCGGCGCGGCCGCCGCGGCTGCGATGAATCTCGACTTCGGCTATTCCGAGGCGGCGCTGGGGGCCGGCGGCGTGCTCGACACCGGCAGCGCACCGCTGGTGGCGGCCACCGGCGACATGGATGCGGACGCCCTTGCCAGCGCGCAGACGGTCGATGCGGCTTCCGGCGTCGGCGTGGCGGTTGCGATCAACGTCGATGCGCAGCGCATCGAGGGATCGATCGGCGGCGATGTCACTGCGCCCTCGATCTCGCTCACGACAGGGCCCGACGGCGATGGCGCCAACACGTTCGATGCCACCGCGCTTTCCGGCGCAGGCGCCGATGACATCGGCGTGGCGGGCGCGTTCGCGCTCAATCTCTCGGGTGATCCGCGCGACATCATCGCGGCCGAGCGCACCGGCGGGGGTCAGCACGTCGCCCGCATTGCCGACGATGCGAACCTGACGCTCACCACAGCGAGCGATGTCAGCATCATCTCGACGTATGTCGGCGACTACGATGCGGTTGCGTCCGCGTCGCCGTTGAGCGGCACCCTCGGCATCGGTCCGTCGGTGGCGATCAATGCGATCCAGCACGACACCATCGCCGAAATCGGCGATGCGCTCATCACCGGCGCCGATGACGTGATCGTGACGGCCACGGGAGCCTACACCATCGATACGCTGGCGACGGCGGGCGCCGAGAGCGATGGCAGCCTGCCGGCCGCGGTGGCGTTGACGGCGACCTCGAACGACACCATCGCGCGCGTACGGCCGGGGTCGACGATGAGCACCATCGCCGGCGATCTGATCGTCATGGCGAGCCACAATGCCGATGCCGACACCATCGCCGATGCGGCCGCGGGCGGTGCGGACGTGGGACTCGGCGTGGCGATCGCGGCCGGCGGGCCGCTGGGCGGCGCGAGCGCCGACGGCGGCGCCAACATGACGGTGGCGGGCGACGTGACCGTTCTGGCCAACACCGACTCGGTGGCGGACGCAGACGCCTCCGCCAGCCAGGCCGGCACGCTCATCGGCGGCCTTACCGTCGACGAGGAAACCCAGCGGCAATTGAGACGCCTGGCGACCATCGCCGGTGTGGCCGACATCCTCTACCCCTTCGTCGATCCGAATCCGCCGCTCGCGGCAAGCTTCAACGCCGAGACCGACGTCGACGACGCCACCGACACGATCACCATCGCCACGCCGCATGAGTTCGATAGCGGCGATGCCGTCGTCTACCACAACAACCAGGACGACACCAGCATCGGCGTGCTGGTCGACGGCACGACCTATTTCATCAGCGTCGATGCCGTCGAGCCCGCGCACGTGCGGCTGCACGCGAACCGTGCCGATGCGCTCGCCGGCGCCAATGCGCTCGATCTGGCACCGTTGGTCGCCGACGAGGATCGCCACTCGCTGGTGGCGGAGCGCACGTTCGATCCGGCGACAGCGGTCGACGACACGGCGGATACCGTCGCCGTGGGCAGCTTCGCCGGCTTGAGCGACGGCGACGCGGTGAAGTACTTCAACGGTGGCGGCGACAATGTCGGCGGGCTGGTCGATGGGCGGCGCTACTTCGTCAATGTCGATGCCTCCGATCCGAATGCGATGACGCTGCAGTTGTTCGAGACGCGGCGCGAGGCGATGACGGGAACGAATCCGCTCGACCTCGATGCGAGCGTGGCGAGCGGCACGACGCATCGCATCGCCAAGGTCGTCGATGCCTATCACGAGCGCGACATCGAGGTCGATGCGAGCGCGGACGTGAACGATGCCGCCAACCGCATCGACATCGTGCCCGCGGGCATCGAGACCGGCGACTCGGTCATCTATCGAACGCGCGGCGACGCTCAGTCGATCGGCGGCCTGACCGACGGCACGACCTATTTCGTGCGCATCGTCAACGACGACAACGGCGCTCCTGTGGGGATACAGCTGCATACCAGCCGCGCCGACGCCGACGCCAATGCCAACGCCATCGATCTCGCGCCGGCGGCGGGCGCCGACCGCGCGCACGCGCTCGAACCGGCGTACGTGATCGATCCGGCGACGATGGTGGATAGCGGCGACAACACCATCGACTTGTCCGCCGTGAACGTGCATGCGGGCGACGCGGTGATCTATCGCAACGGCGGCGGTACGAGCATCGGCGGGCTCACCGACGACACGGTCTATTACATCCTTCCGCCCGTCGGCGGTCGGGTAATGCTGATGGAATCCGATGGATCCGGGATCGTCGATCTCGATGCCTCGGTCGCCACCGGCACGCAGCACCGCTTCGAGCGCGTGCTGGTCGACGCACCCGCCGAGGACAACGTTCCGGACATCCGCATGGGCGCTGCCGCGGCGATCGCGGCCGCCGCGGGGAGGCCGGTGAGCCACGCCGCGATCGGCGCGGGCGGCAACATCGTTGCCGACGACGTCGTGGTCTCGGCGTCGATGGACTACGACTCGACGGCGGATGCCAATGCGCTCGAGATCGGCGGCGTGATCGGCGTGGGTGTGGCCGCCGCCGGCAACTATTCCGAGGGCAGCCACATCGCCGAGGTCGGCAACGAGGCAACAGTCGATGCCAGCACCCTGTCGCTCATCGCCTCGGGGCCGGCGGACGTGCCGTTCGACTATGACGCCGACGCCGCGAGCGGCGCAGCCAATCTGGGCGGAAACCTGGCGGGCTCGATCGCGGTCAACGCGCTGCGTAACCATACGGCTGTGCGCATCGGCGACGACGCGACGGTAAGCGTCGACGGACAGCTCGACCTGCTGGCGAACCTGCGCCGTGATGGCGGTATCATCGTCGATGCCGGCCGTGCGCGCTCGGATACGTTCGCGGGCGAGGCCGCGTTGGGCGGGCTGGCGGCGGCGGGCGCCGCGGCAGCCGGAACGCTGACTCTGCAAGGCGATATCGTCGAAGCCTCGATCGGCGAGGGTGCGGTCGTCACTGCGCCAGACGGCGTGGACGTGCGCGCCAAGACCCGGCACGAGTTCGATAATCGCGCCGTGGGCGGTTCGATCAGCCTCGTGTTCGCGGCCGCCGTAGGCGCCGGCTTCAACTACACCAACAGCGAAGCACTTGCCGAAGTGGCTGGATCGGTCGACGTGGCCGACGGCAACCTCGATGTGGTTGCCGCGACCGACAACGCGTATGCGCCCGAAGCGCTGGGGCTTGCGGCCGGCGGGCTTGTCGCCGTGGCGGGTACGGTCGAAGCCAACGTCAGCAACAACATCACCCGGGCCGGAATTTCGGGTGCCGGCACGATCACGGCGGATGCCGTCAACGTGCGCGCAGCCGATACGTCGAGCCTCGATGCCGACGCGGGCGCGCTTGCGGTGAGCATCCTGGGGGCGGCGGGGGCGTCGCTCGGGCACAATGCGATGGCGAACGCGGTGATGGCTTTCATCGACGGCGCCACCGTCACCACCGATGTCAGTGCGGTGCAGGTGAACGCCCGGTCCGACTACGACATCGATGCGTTGGCGCTCGGTCTTTCGGCCGCAGGCCTGGTCGCCGGGGTGGGCAGTTTCAGCATCAATACGCTGGCAAACACCACCAGCGCAGCGCTGCGCAGCGGCGCCAGCATCGACTCGGCCGGCGACGTGACGGTCGAGGCGAGCGACGAGAGCTCGGTTGAGGCCAATTCCGGCGGGCTCGCCGCGAGCGGCCTGGTCGGCTTCGGCGCATCCGTCGCCACCAACACGTTGAGCAACACGGTCGAGGCCTACAGCGACGAGGCGAACGTCACAGCCGACAGCGGCCAGTTCGCGCTTACCGCGACTGCGTCCAACGACGTCGCTGCGCTTGCACTGGGGTTCGGCGCCGGCGGGATCGTGGGCGGCTTCGCCACGGTCACCAGCAACGACATCGATACCCGCAGCGACGCCTCGGTGCGCCGCGGCGGCACGATCGAAGCGCTTTCGGCGCTGATTCGGGCCAGCGACGATTCCAGCATCGACGCCGACTCCGGTGGGCTCGCCGCAAGCCTCGGCGTCGGGGTTGGCGGCTCGATCGCGCGCAATACGATGGGTGCGAACGTGAGCGCGGGCATCGGTGGCGCGACGCTCACCACCACCTCCGGCAATGTCGACATCGGCGCACAATCGAGCTTCGATGCGCAGGCCGACGCCCTGGGCTTCTCGATTGCGGGACTGATCGGCGGTATCGGCACGGTGACGATCAATGACCTGGCGAATGCCACACGGGCATTCATCGACGACGGCGCGATCGTCGATTCGGCCGCGGCCGTGCTGATCGTTGCGCAGGACGACTCGTCGGCCGACGCCGACTCGGGCGGCCTCGCCGTCGGGGGACTGGTGGGCGCCGGGCTGTCGTTCGCGTCGAGCAAGATCTTCGACGATGTCGATGCCGTCATCGATGGCGTGGAAACTATCGTCGATGCCGCCGGCGCGCTCCTGTTGCAGGCCACACTCGCACCGACCGTCAGCGCCAATGCGGTCGGATTCAGCGCCAGCGCCTTTGCCGCGGCGAGCGGTGCGGTAAGCGTGGCCGAGACGGGCGGACGCGCGCGCGCGGCGATCCTGAATGGCGCCACGGTGAGTGCCGACACGATCCTGATCGACGCGACGGCGCAGGCGACTCCCGAGGCGGATGCGGGTGGCTTCGCCGGTTCCGCCTTCGCCGCGGCGGGCGTGATGATCGCCGAGACGGTCGCGGGCCACGGCGCGCAGGCCGAGGCGACCGGGGTCATCACCACCTCGCAGCTCGACGTCAGCGCCGACGCGACGCGCAGCGGCGAGGCTGACGTGAGCTTCTTCGGCATCGCGCTCTTCACCGGCGAGGTGGGCTTCGAAGCCGAAAAGACCGCCGGCACGACCTCGGCAATCATCGGCGCGGACGCCGACATCACCATCACCGGCGGCGGCGATGTGAACGTGAGCGCGGTGTCGAACGACAGCGCCGATCCGCACATCGTCGACGCGGCCGTGGGCGCCTTTATGATCGGCGCGCAGGCGACTTCCGCCCTGATCGAATCGAGCACCCGCTCGCGCGTGTCGGGGCGTGTCAGCGCGCGCAACGTCAACGTGTCGGCAACCGCGGACAAGCAGGCCGATGCCGTCACCGACATCGTCAACATCAGCATCCTGACGCTCAACGGCGTCGCACTCTCCGGCATCGCCGATGCGCTGCCCGAGGACTTGCCGATCTCGATCATTCCGCCATTCGACACGGTCGCCACCGCCGAGATCACCGGCACCACCGAGGCCTTCCTCGGCGATGGCGCCGACGTCACGGCGAGCGGGACCTTGAGCATCAGCGCCGATTCGACCAACAACGCCAATGCGAACAATTTGTCGGCGGGCGCGACGCTGGTCAACGTGGCCGACACCGCGGCCCACGCCACCGCGGGCGGCGCCACCCGCGTGCACATCGACGAGGGCGCGTCGATCGACGTGACCGCGCTCACCACCACCGCAACGGCCGACAACGATGCCAGCGCGGGTGGCGACTATGCCGGTGTCTCGGGCGTCAACGTGCAGTTGGCCGACGTGGTGGCGCTGACCAACCACGTCGTCGCTGCCTACATCGGCCCGGCCAAGGGCGACGCGCCGAGCGGCGATCCCAACACCACGCTCAGGATCGACAACGGCGGCTTGAATCTCATCGCGACCTCGCAGAACGACGCGTCGGTTGGCCAGATCACGCTCGATGCGAGCCTCGTGACCTACGAGAAGGTGCGCCCGGAAGCGAACGCGGGTGGCGCGACGCGCGCGCATGTCGGCGGCGGCTTCGACATCTTCGCCGACGGCGTCGAGGCGAACGCGCAAGCCACCAACACGGCGAGCACGCAGGCGTTCTCTTTCGAGCTGGGTCTGGTGGATGTCGACGAGTCCGAGCGCTCCGCGCGCACCACCCACACGACCGAGGCGTTCGTCTCGGCGGGCGCGAACCTCGACATCAACGGCGGCGCGCTCACGCTCGATGCCGATTCGGTCAACGATGTCTCGATCGACCAGATCACGCCAGTCGATATCGGGGTGGTGGATTTGAACTTCGTTTCCTCGACCGCCGACGCCGGCGGCAGTACCAGCGCCTATGTCGCCGAAGGCGCGACGCTGGCGGCGGCGGCACTGACAGCCAATGCGACCTCCGATAACGAGGCCGAAGTCGACCGCTTCCAGTTCGGAGCCTCGGTGGTGGGGCTGCAGAAGGCGACGCCACGCGCGTTCACGACGCATAACACCGCAGCCTACGTCGGCCCGGCGGCGGGGGTCGACCCGACCGGCGCCGCCGGCACGGTCACCCTTTCCGGTGCGCTCGACCTGAACGCGACCTCGACCAACGACGCCACCGTGGGCGATGTCAGCATCGGTTTCGGCGTGGTCGGCATCGATCTGATGAAGCCCGAGATGCGCGCCGGCGGCAGCACGCGCGTGCTGGTGGGCGGGGACTACACCATCAGCGCCACCGGCATCGACGGCGAGGCCCGCGCGACCAACAACGCCGGCTCGAACGCGGTGCCGATCTCGATCAACCTGGTCGATGTCTCCGAGGTGAGCGCCGAAGTGCGCACCACGCACGAAACCGAGGCGATCGTGAGCCGCGCCGCCGATTTCACTTTGAACGGCGGCGGCATCGCACTCGACGCCGAGTCACGCAACGCGGCGACCCTCGACCGCGTCGACCTGGGCGCCTCCCTGGTGAGCGTCGGTACGTTGAAACCGCTGGTCGAAACGGCCGGTGCGACGCGTGCGTTCGTCGAGGAAGGTGCCGCCGTGCGCGCCGGCAGCCTCGCGCTCGCCGCGGCGGCGGAGAACGATGCGAGCCTCGATTCGGTCATCGTCGCGGTGAGCCTGGTCGACGTCAGCACGATCCGGCCCACGGTGCAGACGACCCATGTGGTCGACGCCTATGTCGGTCCGCGTGCCGGGGTTGCGCCCAACGGCGCGAGCGGCTTGATCGATGTCGCGGGCACGTTGAGCGTGAGCGCGGGCCAAGTGGGCAGCGGCAACAGCGCCAGCATCGACGCCTTCTCGCTCTCGGTCGGCCTGGTCACTTTCGATTCGGTGCGGCCCGAGGTCATGGTCGGCGGTCAGACGCTCGCGCACCTCGGCGGCAATTTCGCGATCGATGCCGGGGCCGTGAACGTCACCGCCAGCGCGCTCGACAACAGCGCTTCGAGCGATATCTTCGCGCTCAACATCGGCCTGGTGAACGTGGGCGCGGGCGGTGCGGCGAGCCCGATCCGGGTCGCGCACGAAACCGCGGCGTATCTCGCCGACGCGGCCGACGTCACGGTGACCGGCGGGCCGCTCGCATTCCTGGCCGAATCAAGCGCAGATGTGAATGCCGACAACTTCAATATCGGCGTGAGCCTCGCGAACGTGTCGGAGCTGAACGCGGTGGCGCGCCTCGAAAGCACCACGCGCGCCTTCGTCGGCGCCAACGCGCAGCTCGATGCCGGCAACGTGTCGCTGACCGCGCGCTCGACCGGCAACAGCGCCAGCGCTTCGATGACGAGTGTCGATGTAAGCCTGCTCAACGTGGTCGATCTGAACCCGACCGCGACCGTCGCCGACACGGTCGAAACCTTCATCGCGGGCGGCGCGAACGTGGATGCGGGCGACATTGCGCTGTCGTCGATCCTCAACTCGCAGGCCGACGCGGATGCCGACACCGGCGGCTTCGGGCTGGTGGACGTGCGCAGCGTCGATCCCATAGCCCAGGCGCAGAGCAGCGTGCGTTCGTTCGTCGACGGCGTCGTCGCGAGTGGCGATTTGACGCTCTCGGCGAGTGCCACCCGCGACGCCGATGCGCAGACGGCGGTGGTCGCGATCGGCGTCGTGGGTTCCGCCGGCGCGGACGCGAGCGCCGACACCTCCGGCAACACGCAGGTCTACTTCGGCTCGGCTTCTCGCATAACCGCGAGCGGCAACGTGTCGGGCAGCGCCGTTTCCATCAACCGCTCGAACGCCAAGTCGACCGGCGGCGGCGGCGGCGTGGTCGGCGTGGGCATCCTGGACTCGAGCGCAAACCTGACCGGCGCCACGACGGCGTACTTCAACCCGGGCGCGCAGGTGCTCGGGGCGGCGAACGTCGAGCTGAGCGCGGTCGCGGCGAACACGGCCAAAGCCGAGACGACGGCAGGCACCGGCGGGGTCGTGAGCGTGCGCGGCGCGCAGGCGACGGCCACCGTGACGCCGGCGATCGAAGCGGTCATCGACAACAACGTCTCGATGCAGAACGTCGGCGGCGCCGTGACGCTGCACGCCGAGTCGCTGCGCGCCGAGGGCGACTCGAACGCGGGTTCGTACGGCGGCGGCCTGGTCGACGTCGGTGCCGCGCGCACCGATACCGACGTTACACCCACGATCAACGCCTACATCGACACCGGCGCCACGCTCGATGTCGGTGGTTCGGTGACGGTCGAGGCGCTCGCCCGCGCCCAGTCCGCAGGCAGCCTCGACGATACCTTCACGCCCGATCAGGCGACGATCGACAACGACACCATCACGTTCGTCCAGCATGGCCTGAACAACGGCGATCGCGTCACCTACAACCCGAACGGAAATCCGGCGATCGGCACGGCGGACGGCGGCACGCTCACGACGGCTCGTGAGTACAGCGTCATCGCCACCGGCGACGATACGATTCAACTCGGGGCCCAGTTCAGCGGCGAGGGCGCCAACACCGGCAATGCGCTCGATCCGGGTATCGGGGTGGACGCAAGCCGTGACCGCATCCGCTTCGCCGTCGCGCACGGTTTCGAGACGGGCGATGCGGTCAAGTACAGCAACGACGGCACGTCGATCAGCACCGGGCTCAACGCCACCGACACGTTCTTCGTGCGCAAGCTCGACGACTTCACCGTCAAGCTCTACGCAACCGAGAACGAGGCGCGTGGGCTGGGCGGTTTCGCCGACGACCTCTTCTTCCCAGTCAGCGTCGATGCGACCGCCGACACCATCACCGTGGCCGGCAGCGGTTACGCCGAGGACCAGGCGATCACTTACCGCGCGGCGCCTTCGGTTCCGTTCACCAGCGAAGCGGTCGACTTCGACAGCGGCACGGGTACCGCCGTCGACAACGATCAACTCTTCCTGCCGGGGCACGGTTTCTCGAACGGCAACCGGGTGATCTACCGGGTCCAGTCCGGCGGCACGCCGATTGGTGGCCTCACGCCCGATACCGCGTATTTCGTCATCCGGCTCGATGGCGATCACATCCAGCTCGCGGCCACACTGGATGCGACCGATCCGGACGACGCCGACGACGATGTCGGCATCACGCCCATTGCCTTGTCGCCCGACAAGAACCCGCCGCATGACCAGGAGCGCCACCTGCTGGAGCGCGAAGCGATCGGTGGGCTCGCCGATGGTGTCACCTATTACGCCCGCAACGTCTCGGGCAATACCTTCCAGCTCGCGACCACGCCAGGCGGCGCGCCGATCACCAACCTCGACGGTGCCGGGCGCATCGGGCTGCACGCGTTCTCGCGGCCAGGTTTCGATCTCACCGCGCAGGACGGCACCCACAGCTTGCGGCTCGATCTCACCACGGCACCGGGCGGCAGTCATTTGTTACTTGGGCCGGGTGGCGTGTCATTGCGCACGATCTCGCCGCCTGCAGGCGATGGCCAGAGCTCTGCGTCCGCGAAGGGCGGTGGGGGCGGCTTCGTTGCCTACGGCAATCCCGACAGCGACCTTGTGATCACGCAAAACGTGCAGGCATTCATCGCAGCCGCGTCGTTGCAGGCCGGCGGCGATGTCGAGGTGCACTCGAGCTCGGTGGTCAATTCGTCGGCTTACGCGAGCAATGGCGGCGGTGGCTTCGTCGCGGTCGGCGAATCGGACGCCAACAACGACGTCAACCACAACAATCGCGCCTACATCGGCGTCGACGACGGCGACGGCAACATCGTGGGCGACGGCGTGAACATCGAAGCGGCGGGGCATCTGAGCGTAACGTCCGAATCGTCGCTCGACGTCTCGATCCGGTCGAACAGCGACGCCGGCGGCTTTGTCGCCGACGTCGACGCGGCCTCGCACGGCACCCTCAACGACGAGACCCAGGCGGTCGTCGGATCGAACGCGCGCGTGACCGCCCGCAGCGCCTCGCTCCTCTCGCAGTGGACGCACCTGGACTTCATCTACCATTCCGAATCGGATGCAGGCGGCTTTGCCGGCGACGCCGACGCGACCGCCAATGGCAGCGTGAATCCGCATGCCTTAACGGCGATCCGCGGCGGCGCTCAGCTCACCGGTTTCGAAGGGGTCGACGTGCGCGCCCGGTTGAACGATTCGACCATGAGCCAGAGCGACGTCGACGCGGATTTCGACGGGCTCTTCGGCGATGGCGACGAGCACACGGATGCGAACTACAATCCGAGCACGCTGATCGATGCCGATCCCGGTGCGCTGGTCACCGCGGGGCCGCGGCTCTTCCCCGGTCCCGGGGTCCCGGCGATCGATGTCACCCCCCTGCAGCAACCGGCCGGATTCGACCGCCTTGCGTTGTTCGTTCAAATCGACACCGAGGACGCGCCGCGCAACATCAACTGGGATTCGAACGTGCTGCTGCTGCCCGGCCCGAATCCAACGCTGATCGTCGACCCGGATGGGCGAATCGTCAAAGCCATCAATGCAGCCGTTCTGGGCGTGGGCAGCGCGATCGGCTCCTTTGTCGATCCGGACTTCAACGGCAGCTTTACGGTCGACAACATCATCAACGACAACGATCGCGGCCAGGCGCTGTTCCGTTCCAACGACACGGGCGACTCGAACATCGTCACCGTGCTGCCGAACGGGCCGTTGTTCACGTTCCGCGAGACCTACGTCGGGGTCGAGATCCTGAACCAGTCGGGCTTGGATATGGTGATCAGCGACATCGAAGTCGTGAACACCTTCATCTCGACACCCGAGGACGAGGTCATCATCGAGGTCGATCATGTCGACAACTTCGAGTTCGACGTAAACCACGACTTCAAGCCGACGCTGATCGAGATCGCGAACACGATCAACCAGATCAACGGCCTCGCGCCTGACATCACGTTCGCCGGCGTGGTCAACAACCCGATCGGCATGACCGATGTCTTCAACGCCCGTGGCGACATCCTCTCTAGCCTGCCCGGCGGCGGAGAATTCCCGACGCCTCCCGGACTCATCCGCACCGACAGCTTCCGCATCGAGGCGGTGCAAGGCAGCGTCGGGCGCACCGACGCACAACGCCTGCGCCTGGAGATCGTCGAGAGCAACGACGGTCCGACCGGCGGCGATCGTTACCGCACGTCCGATGCGGGCTTCCGCAACTACATGGAGCTGCGCGGTCTGCTGCGTCGTGCGCTGGTCGGTGCCGAGGGCGTGACCGGATTCAACGTCGATGTCGAACGCATCAAGTCGGGCAGCGGGCGCTCGGCCGATGTCAATCTGGAGCTTTTGAACGGTTTCAATCAGCCGACCGTGATTCCGGGGCCGTACGAGGTCGAGGTGTTCGAACCGGTCGTCGTCAATACGCCGGTGAACCCGCCGGGACCGCCCGGGGCGCCGCCGCGCACGACCATCGTCACCGACCACTTCCGCCAGTCGCCGGGCAGCGTGCCGACGATCTTCCCGCGCGGGGTATGGGGTGCGGGTATCGCGGCAATCGATGTGCGCTACGTTGTCGGCCAGACGCTCGATCCGATCCGCCGCATCATCAGCGGCAACAATATCGACATCCTCGGCCTGCCGATTCAGGGAGGACCGTTTATCAATCTGCTGGGCTGGACCGATATCGTCGAGTCCGGTCCGCTTTTCCCCGGCAACATCGACGTTCTCACCAACGGCCACATCACGCTGACCGAAGAGATCGGCGACATGCGCGTCGGGCGCATCGAATCGACCGCACGCGACGTGTACCTGACCTCCCGCCTGGCGGACATCATCGACCTGCCGGCGGACGAGAGCGAGGCCGATGTCCTAGGCGTGAATCTCAGGTTCAACGCGCCGCTGGGACGCGTGGGCACGTTCGAGAATCCGCTCGAAATCGACTCGTCGCGCCCTGTGGACGGGGTGGTGAAGGCCGATGCCCTGTCGGACATCGTGCTGATCGAGATGGCGCTCGATATGAATGTCGACCGTGCCCGCTCGGAGTCGGGCGATGTTTCGCTTACGACCATCCGCGGCAGCATCCTCGACGCATTCGACGACGCCGCGGCCGATTCGATCGGGGTCAACCTCATATTCGATGCCAGGAACGGCCGCATCGGCGATAACGACAACGACTTCGACATCGACTCCTCGACGCCGCGGCCGGGACGGCTGATCGCCACCGCCTCGAGCAGCGTCTATCTCACCGAGACCGACAGCTCGCTCAACGTGCAGCAGGTGGTGGCGCCCGGCGGTTTCATCCGCCTGACGGTGCCCGATACGGTTGCCACCGACGAGGATCTGATCCTCATGGAGGGCGGCATCATTTTCACCAATGAAGCCGATATCAGCCTGCGTATCGGCGACGACATCGATACCCGGCTCGAAACGGCGATGTTCACGCCCTCCGACATCGACATCATCGGTGACTTCGGCGATTCCGACCCGGGGATCGGCTCGCGCATCGTGCTGCGCGGCGCCATGATCGCGGATCGCACCACCATCAACACGCAGCGCGATGCGGACGAGGTCCGCATCGAGAACCGTATTCTCAATACGTTCATTTTCACCTCGGGCGGGGACGATCTCATCTTCGGCTCGGATGCGGGCGGAGACGATGACAATCTGAACGACGCGACCTACTTCGGCGACTTCATCGATGCCGGTCCCGACAACGACCGCGTCTTCGGCCTCGGCGGTGCGGACGCCATCTTCGGCATGGACGGTAACGACGTCATCGATGGCGGCGCGAACGGGGACTTCATCGATGGCGGCCTGGGTGACGACGACTTGCGCGGCGGCTTCGGCAACGACCTGATCCACGGTCAGGGCGGATTCGACGATATCGACGGCGGGCGTGATAACGATTTCCTGTACGGCGAAGGCGACGACGACCGCATCCACGCGGGCGGCGGCGGTATCAACATCATCCTCGGCGGCGCCGGCGATGATTACCTCGAAGGCTCGGACGAAGGGATCGACGGGATCAACGGCGAGGCCGGGCGCGACTACATCTTCGGCTACGCGGGCAACGACATCCTCTTGGGCGGTGCCAACGACGACATCGTCGACGGCGGCGCGGGCGACGACGCCATCCAGGGCGGCGCGGGCCGCGACCTGCTACTCGGCGGCGCGAATCACGACACGATCGCCGGCGACGACACTGCGCCGGGGGACGACAATGCGGTCGATTACCTGTACGGTGACTTCGGCACCAATCTCGGCGAACCTGGCTCGGGGCGCGATCGGCTGAACGGTGACGGTGGTAACGATCTCCTGTTCGGCGAAGGCGAGGACGATGAGATCATCGACCTGCTCGGTGCAAGCAATCTGATCAACGCCGGTGCGGGCGACAATCCGAACTTGATCGTCGCGCCGCCGGTGACGCCGAATCCGATAGTCGCCGTGAGCCCGGACGATCCGTTTGCGCTCGACACGCTGCCGAGCGGCCCGACGTATGCGGGCTGGTGGGCCGAGATCGCCGCTTCGGCGACGGGTTTCGGCCTTTCGGGCGGCGTCGGTGCAGCGCTCGACACGACCGTCGCGACCGACGCGAGCGGCATCCGCTACGTCGCGTGGGCCGACAGCCGCAACGGCAACTACGAAATCTATGTCGCGCGCGAAGCGGCCGGCGCCTGGGAGATGATCGGCGGTTCGGCCGCCGGTGGCGGCGTGAGCGATTCGCAGACCGATTCGCGGCAACCGGCGCTTCTCGTGTTCGACGGCCGACCCACGGTGGTGTGGACCGAGGTCAACGGCAACGGCACCGACATCATGGGCGCGCAGTACGACGCCGGCACCGACTCCTGGGTGGGGCTCGGAACATCGCTCCTGCCAGGCGGCATCAGCGCCACCGCGCGCGCGGATCGCCCGCAGATCGTGCAAGCGAATGGGCGCATCCTCGTGACCTGGATCGATACGTCCTCCGGAACCTCGCAGGTGTATGCGCGCACCTTCGATGGTGCGAACTGGGTCGAGATCACGCCGGGATCGGCATCCGGGCTTGGCATCACGCAAACCAAGGACCAGGTGAGCGATTACGACGTCGCCGCCGAAGGCGGCCGAATCGCGGTGACGTGGAGCGGCGGGTTCGGTGATAAGGTCGAAGTGTTCGCGCGCGTGCGCGCCGGTACGGGCTGGGTGGGACTCGCCGGGTCGCACGAGCTCGGCGGCTTGTCGATGAGCGACAAGATCGAAAGCCGCGAGCCCGATGCGGCGTGGCTTGACGGCCAGCTCTTCATCGCCTATCGCGAGCGCGTCAACGACTACGAGCAGATCTACGTCAAGACCTTCAGCGGCGGCGCATGGGTGAGCGCCGGCCCGGACGGCGCGGTGAATGGCGGCGTGAGCGATACGCTACGCCGATCGCTCGATCCCAAGCTCGAGTCCGGCGGCGGCGAGATGTTCCTCGTCTGGGTCGAGCACGACAATGCCGATTACGCCGGCACGGGCGCGAGCATCTTCGCCAAGCGCTGGGACGGTACGCAGTTCATCGAGACGCTGCCGGGCGATGCCAGCGGCGGCGGCATCAGTGCCACCGGCGGCAAGCTCTCGGCGCTCGATCTCGCAGTCGACCCGAGCGGCCGCCCGACGGTCGGCTGGACCGACGACACCCCGGGAGTGCCGCAGGCGTACCTGCGCACCATGAGCGAGCTGCCGGATCAGGTGTTCCTGGTCGCCGGCGCGAGCGTGCAAGCGATCCTCGATGCCAACGACCTCGGCGCGGGCGATTTCATCGTGCTGGCGCCCGGGCTCTATGCCGGCTTCACGCTCGAAGCCGACGATGCCGGCGTCACCGTGCTTGGGGCGCAGGGCGGCGGTTCGACCATCGCAGGTGCGGTAGACATCGAAGCGGGTGGCGTGCTACAGCGCCTGAACCTCGCCGCCGGCGTGACGATCAGCGCTGGCACGAGCGCTTTTGCCTTGGTCGACAACCGTATCGGCGACGATGGCCTTGTCATCCAGGGCGGGTCCGCGCTGCAGATTCTGCACAACCGCTTCAACGGCACCACAGGCATTACGTTTGCCGGCGAAGCGAAGGGGCTGATCGCGCACAACGATGTCTTCGCCGGCGATACCGGCCTCGTGATCGATGCGGCCTTCGGCGGCGACATCCGCGACAACGACATCCGCGACGCCATCCTGGGCGTACGTTATGACGCCGCGGCGCCGCTCAACGCCAATCGCATCCACGACAACAAGGTCGGCATTCGCAGCACGGTCGGCGGCACAACTGCGGCGCTGGGCTTCCTCGCCGGCAGCGTGCCGAACGAGATCACCGGCAACGATACCGGCGTCGCGCTCGTCGGCGCGCAAATGCAGAACCAGCGCGTCATCGGCAATACGATCGGCGTCTCGGGTAGCGGCATCCTCGGCGGAAGCGACCTCGCCACGGCCAACGTGATCGAGCGCGGCAAGTTCGGCGTGTCGGACTTCGACGGCACGATCCGCTTCAACCGCATCGGCGCGAACGGCGTCGGCATCGTCGCCGAATCGGGTAGTCGCATCGAGAACAACCACATCTATCGCAACGCCCAGGTCGGCGTGTCGATCGTGGACGAGAACGACGTGCACATCGAAGGCAACACGATGTACACGCCTTCCGGCGATCTGGTGCGGCTCGAGGGCGGCGCGACCGACGTCGAAGTGCTGCGCAACACGCTCTGGACCGAGAAGGGCTACGACCTATTCGTCGCCAACGACTCGCAGAAGGGGTTCTTCAGCGACTTCAACAACCTCTACGCCAGCGCCAGCGGGATGGTCGGATTCTGGACGCGCGACTTCGGCGACGTGCTCGACTGGCAAGCCGACATCGCGCGCTTCGATCTCAATTCGATCGGCGCGACGGTAGTCAATCCCGACTGGGCGCGCCCGCATTTCGAGAGCCGCCACAACGACGAATTCGACCTCATGCCGATGTTCGGCACGCAGCGCTTCAGCTCGCCGCTGGCGGCACCCTTGCCCGGGGTCGATCACATCGCCCTGCGCACGCCGGATCTGTACGTCGACGCGGTGCGCAACCGGGCGCTGCCGATCCGCTGGCAAAGCTTCGACAATACGGACGCCTCGCAAGTGCGGATCGATCTGTACCAGGACACGCCCGACGGACCCGCGTTCCTCCTCACCATCGCGGCAGCGACAGCGGATGACGGCGAGTTCCTCTGGACGCCGGCCGCGAGCGGCATCGCGTTCGGCACCTATGGGCTGCGCATCCAGGTTTCCTGGGTGAAGAATCCTCTGGTGCTCGACCGTAGCCAGGAGCCGTTCACCGTTCCCGAGGACGGCACCGATTACTTCGTCGACGACGCTGCCAACGTCAACGACGAGTTCACGCCCGCGGGCATCGGCGACAACCGCCACACCGGCAAGATCGCGGCCGCGCCGAAGCCCTACGCGACCAACCTCATCCGGGTCTACGACCTCAAGGCCGGCGATCGCGTCATGGTCGATACCGGCGCGTATTCGATGATCGATCCCGTCGCGATCTCGGGCAGCAGCAACCTCGGGCTCGGTCTCGACGAAGGCTTCCTGCTCACCGGCCCCACCAATGCGGCAAGGGTAGCGGAACTCTTCCCCGCGATTCCGGGCGATCGCACGCGGGCCTTGGTCGAGCTCGCCGACGCCGACGGTATGGCGATCGACCATCTGACGCTGCGTGCTGCCGAGCGCGGGCTGTATGCGCACGGCGGAAGCGACGATCTCTCGGCGAGCTTCATCACCGCGTTCGGACACGCGCTGGACGGTATCCGCATCGCCACCGACTCGCCCGCGAACGACTTCCTCAACCTCAGCAGTCACGATAACGGCGCCTACGGGATCCGCATCGAAGGCGCGATCGGCAGTCTGCGGAATTCGATCGTGCAGCTGAATGCGTCCGGGGGCGTCTTCGTCAGCGGTCCGGTCGACAGCATCGTCAACAACACGGCCTTCGGCAACACCGGCTACGGTTTCGACATCGTCGATCCGGGTGAGACGACCATTCAGCGCAACGCCGCCTTCGACAACACGCGCGGTATGCGGGTCGACAATGAGGGTGCCATCGGCTCCGCGCTGGTCGGGTCGAAGACCCTGGCGCCGTTGACTGCCAACCGTGTCTGGGAAAACGTGCTATCGGGCCTCGAAGCACTCGGCAACGTCACCGTCGCGGGCAACACGGTGGTGGACCAGACCGCCGCGGCGGCGATCGGCATCGCCATCGAGCGCGGCGCCGTGGCGCAAGCCAACGTGGTACGCGGCAACGGCGTGGGGATCGACGCCGTTGGCGGAGCGGTGCTCGGCAACCGCGTTTACGGCAACCGGGTGATCGGCATCCGCGGCGAAGGCACAGGCGTGCTCGAAAACGTCGTGTACACCAACCCGGTCGGCGTGCACGTTTCGGGCGACGGCGTGCTGGTGCGCAACAACCTCGTCTACGACAGCGAAGTTGTGGGGTTGCGTGTTCAGGGGGGAAGTGAGACCGAGATCCTCAACAACACCCTGTTCGAGCTGACCGCCGACACGCTGCGCATTAGCGGCGGGACGCACGATGCGACGCTACGCAACAACATCTTCTGGGCGGAGCACGGCTCCGGGATCGTCGTCGCAGCCGATTCGCAGAGCGGATTCGCCTCCGACTACAACATATTCTTCCGCTCCTTGTTCGGCAGCGGCGAAGTCGGCGTCTGGGGCGGGGTTGCGCGCACGAGCCTCGCCGACTGGCGTGCCGCCGCCGGCACGGACACGGATAGCCTCTTCATCAATCCGCTGTTCGTCGATGCCGATGGCGCGGACAACATCCTCGGTTTCGTCGACGGCATGACCGACGGACGCGACGACGACTTCCATGTCCGCAGCCAGTTCGGCAGCTTCCACGGCGGGGCGCTCGCGCCGGTAGAGGGGCCGAGCTTCTTCGGGCCGGGCGTGCCGCTCGCGCTGGTACCGGTGGAGCTGATCGATGCGCAGCAGTCGCCGGCAATCGATCGTGGCCATCCGGACGATCCGTTCGCGCGCGAGCCCTTGCCCAATGGCGGTTATATCAATATCGGCGCCTACGGCAACACCGAGCAGGCCTCCAAGAGCCCGGCCGAGTTCATCATCGTCATCGCCCCGAACGGGGGCGAGGTCATCAAGCAGACCGCGACCTTCGACATCCGCTGGCACCACGGGCTCGGCGCCCTGGTCGATATCGAGTACTCGGCAACCGGTGTGGCGGGGCCCTTCCAGACGCTGGTCGCGGACGAAGCGAACGACGGTCTGTATTCGTGGACGGTCGATCCGGCGCTCTTCCCGGTGGGGGACGATTACATCATCCGCGTACGCTCCTCGACCGACCCGGCTATTGCGGATCGCTCGGACGGCACGTTTGCCATCGAGCTCGCGCCGTTGCAGGTAATCTCGCTCGCGCCGACTCATTCCGGATTCGCGCTGCGCTTCAATCGCGCGCTCGATCCGAGCGTGCTCAATCTATACGACGGTGGTGGCTTGGGCTGGGGATTGTCCGATCTCGCGCTGAAGGGTCCCGCGGGGCTGGTTCGCGGGTCGCTCGTACTCGATGACGATAACGCGGGATTCGTGTTCGTCAAGACGGGTACGCCGCTCGTTCACGGCGATTACGCGCTCACGTTGGAAAGCGGCGCCGCGGCGTTCCGTGCGCTCGACGGCGACCTGCTCGACGGCAATGTCGACGGCATCGAAGGCGACGATTTCACAGCGAGCTTCGATGTTGCCGGCAGTGCGGCTCATCTCGGCATCGCGGACTTTGCGCGCGGCCGGGGGCAGGAAGCCGGCGTTGCGAGCGGTGTGGGCGTTCCGCTGCGCATCACCGGTGCGGGCATGTTCACTGAAGCGAGCTTCCTGATCCGCTTCGATCCGGCGCTACTGCAAGTGACCGGTATTACCAACCCTGCGGGTGGAACGGCAACGATCGATCTCACCACGCCGGGAATCGCGGCGATCGACATCGTCTTCGATGCGCCCGTGAGCGGCGCCGATCTGGCGCTCGGCCGCCTGCTCGCCACGGTCCCCGCCGGCGCGCCCTACCGCGCGATGCAGGTGCTCGATGTCGACAAAGTCGTGGTCGACGGCGATGCCGACGCGGTGAACGACGACGACGGCGTGCACGTGGCCGCTTTCATCGGCGATACCACGGGCGAGGGGCGCTATTCGGCACTCGACGCGCAGCGCATCCAGCGCGTCATCGTACGCATGGACACCGGCTTCGGCGCGTATCCGCTGCTCGACCCGCTGATCGTCGGCGACGTGAACGCCACCGGACGCCTGGAGTCGATCGATGCGCTGCTCGTTCAGCGGCATATCGTGCGCTTCCCGGTGCCCGAGATCCCGGACCTGCCGCCATCGCCGCCGGGCGGATTGCGGCTGCTCGGCGAGCAGCCGGCATCGCCACTCGCGGCGCCGGCAGCGACACCGGCGGCGCCGAGTCGCACGTTCGCGCTGATGCCGGCCGAAACCGCCACTACTGCGGTGAGCCGGGAGGTACCGTCATCACCGCCCGCAGCAGTACGTAGCGACGCCGAGCCGGCTACTGCTGTACCCGCGGGTTTACGCAGCAGCGCCGCGGCGCCGGCGTCGTTGCACGCGACACCCGCTCCGATTCCGAGCGAGGCCGCCGTAATGCGGGAAAGTCTCGCTACGGCAGGCGACGCCGTAGCGGCGCGAGTGCGTAGCGCCCCCGTGATCGATTGGCGCGGCAAGCACGTCGCGGCGAAGGATCGAACGACGGATTGGGCAGCCAAGCCCTGGATGAGCGATTTGACGACACGGCTCGGGCAATCCGACCAGGAAGCGAACCCGAATGCACGCATCCGTATCGCAGTGGCACGCGATCCGGCGATCGCAACGACCGTGAACACGCGAAGTGGCGCTCGTCTGTAGCGCTAGTCATTTACTCGAGGAGATGAGTGCGATGAACCCATCCAGATTCGTACGGCTGTCAGGGCAGATGATGCTGTGCTTGATGGCTTGGATGGGGCTCGGGGCGAACGCCGAGGTGTTCTATGGCGGGGACACCAAGGGACTGCCCGGCGAGCCCGTAAATCTCACCGTCAATGCACGCGCCGGAACGGTACTGGAAGGAATCGATATCGTGCCGGAGCTCGCTCCCGTCGCCGGCATCCTCGACTTCGTTTCCTTCGCCACGGCGCCCGGATTGATCGACGGTGGATCGCCGTTTTGTTTCAACAATGCGTGCTCGGTGTTCTACCTGGATGCCGAAGGAAACGGAAAGACGTTCGACGCCGACACCTTGCTTGCGACGATGCGATTCAACATCGCTCCGGCTGCACCGGTGGGGGTCGTGGATTTCGATCCCGGTGTTGTAGTTGGCGTCGACATCCTGCCGATTCCCGGCGGCCAGCAATTCGAAGTACTCGCGATTCCGGAGCCTTCGAATTGGATTCTCATGCTGGCCGGGCTCGCTGTCGTGGCGCTTGCCGCGCCGCGTTGCCGCAGCGCGCGTGCGAGTTTCAGCGCGAGGCGCGCGGCGATTCTGCGCGCGCGCATCGGCGGCGAGCGCTGACGCGCCGCTTGGTCTGCGATCTATCGCTTCTCGCAGATGACTCGGGCGCGTTGTTACCGAGCCGCTGAAGGCCGACGTTTGGATGCACGCGAAGGAGCGGGTTTGCGCGTCTGGGCGCGCCCGGCGAGACTCCCGGGCTGCACGGCGCTAGGCGCATCGCTGGCGGGAAACGTCAGATCGTTGGCCACGTCGATGAGCCAATCCTGGTGTTCGACGACATCAGGTTTCACGGCGGGGGCGACGGCTTCCGACCCGCTGCGACTGCGAATGAGAGTCTGATCGTTCACGGAACTTTCTCCTGTTCAAATTGCGTCACCGCGCGCGCCACCGACACGTCTGCAAGACTTTCGTCGTGTGCGGGAAGCAGGGGAGTACCGATTTTCCGATCCGGTGCTTGTCGTCGAGACGAACGACCGGGGAATCGAACTCGCCCGCTTTTCCATCCCGCGGGTGCAGGCTTTAGTCGTGCACGAGCCTGTGCAGGAGATTGCGCCGCAATCCGCGTGCCTACAGCGGATTGCGCGCGCGTCAGCGCGAGTACGCTTGCGCGCTCGCTGCCCGATGCGGCGCCGGTGCAACGCGTACAAGCGCGCTGCGCTCGGTCAAGTCCATCGTGGTCGCCCGCACCACGGCAACCAGAGGGCTCGGGAACACACCCAGCCCCAACAGCGCGACCGTCAGAAGAGCGAGCAGCACACAACCGGGCCATGGGGCCCGCCGTGCGGGCGCTATGGCTGCGGCGGGTTGCGCCGCCAGCATCACCACGATGATCCGCAGGTAGTAGTACAGGCCGATGACGCTGCCGATCACCAGCGCCCCGACCGGAACCCAAAGATTTTCGCTGACCCCAGAGGCGACGGCATAGAACTTGGCGATGAATCCCAACGTGAGCGGGATACCGGCGAGTGAAAGCAGCATCGCCGCGAATGCCAGCGCAAGCCAGGGGTGGCACCAGAACAGGCCTCGATAGTCGTCCTGCAGCGCGTCGGCGTCGCGCTCGGCGCCGGGTTGCGACAGAAGGGTCACGACGACGAAGGCGCCGAGTGTGGTGATGGCGTACATGGCGAGGTAGACGCTCACGGCCTCCACCGCGAGCGCGCCGCCCGCCAGCAGGGCGACCAGCGCGTAACCCAAGTGCGCGATCGAGGAGTAGGCGAGAATGCGCTTGACATTGTCTTGCAGCAAGGCAAGTACGTTTCCGGCAAGGATCGACAGCACCGCGACGGCGGCCAGGATCTGCATGACGTCCCGGGAAGCGAGTGCGCCGGCGCTAAGCACGTAGCGCAGCAGCAGTGCGAACACCGCACACTTCGACACCACGGCGAGAAACGCGGTGACGGGTGCGGGCGCGCCTTCGTAAACGTCCGGCGCCCACATGTGATACGGCGCCAGGGAAAGCTTGAAACCGATCCCGACGAGGATGAACGCGACCCCGCCGAGCCAATACAGGTCGCGCCCGCCGAACTCGGTCGCCACTCCCGCGACCGGTGCGGCAAAGCTCAGCGTTCCCGTCGCCGCGTAGACGAGCGCGATGCCGAACAGCAGGAACGACGACGCAACGCCGGACAGGACGAGGTACTTGATGCTCGCCTCCACTGGACGCTCGGCCAGGTGCGGATACGCGATCAGACCGAGGAACGAGATGCTCAGAGTCTCCACGCCGAGGAAGAACGCAGCGAAATGATCGGCGGTCACGGTGACGGCAGCGCCGAGTGTGGCGAGCAGCAGCAGCAGGTAGTACTCCTCGCGCGGGAGCGGGCCGCGCACCGCGAGGTAGGCATACGAGACCACGCTCACGACGGCGGCGGCCGCGATCACGAGCACGAGGTAGAACAGCGCGTAGCCGTCGATGACGAGTAAGGTCGTGACCGGGCGCCCCGCCTGCGGTGTCGCAAGCAATGCCAGCGCGGCCAGTGCCGACACGAGCCCGATTGCGCTCACCCACGCCGCCATCGCATGGCTGCGCCGAGCCGCGATGAGCAACATCAGCGACACGGCGGCCGCGCTCAAGACGAGGAGCGGCGCGAGCGCCTGGAAATCGGCGCTAGTCATCGCGCTGACTCATTGACGATCCGGGCAGCGGTGCTTAGACCGCTTGCCTCGGGATGCGCAATCGCACCGAGCGCGAGCCGCGGCGCCCGCGCTTGCTGCACGTTGGCCACGCCGCCGGCGGCCGCGTCGAGCACCGGTTGCGGATAGACGCCCAACCCGGCGATCACGATCACGAGCAAAGCCAGCACCGCGGTCTCGCGCGCGTTCAGATCGCGCACGTGGCGATCTGAACGCGGCGCGCCGTGCAATGCGCGCTGGATCAGGATGAGCGCATAGATCGCCGCGGTCACCAGGCCGAGCGCGGCCGCGGCGGTCATGACTCGGCTCTGCGCGAAAGTGCCGAGCAGGATCATGAATTCGCCGACGAAATTTCCCAGCCCGGGAAGCCCGAGCGAGGCGATGGCGAACACCATGGTGAGCGCGGCGAACCGCGGCATATGCGCGGCCAACCCGCTCATGACGCGCAGATCGCGGGTGTGAATACGCTCCTGCAGGAATCCCACGATCATGAACAGCGCCCCGGTGCTCACCGCGTGCGCCACCATCTGCACGACCACGCCCTGCAGCGCGATCGTGTTCCAGGCGAACACACCCAACAGCACGAAACCCATATGGCTGACGCTCGAGTAGGCGACCAGGCGCTTCATGTCATCTTGCGCGAACGCGAGCAGCGCACCGTACAGGATGCTGATGACGCCGAGCGTCATGGCGACGGGCGCGAACGCCGCCGCGGCATCCGGAAACAACGGCAGCACGAAGCGCAGCAGCCCGTAGCCTCCGGTTTTCAGCAGTACCCCGGCCAGGATGACGCTGCCGGCGGTAGGCGCTTCGGTGTGCGCATCGGGCAGCCAGCTATGGAACGGCACCGCCGGCAGCTTGACGGTGAAGGCGACGAAGAAACCCGCCATGATCCAGAATGCAACCGTCGGATCGAGCGCCTGGCCAAGCAGTTGGAAATAGTCGAAGGTCAGGATACCGCTGGCGCGCCAGTGCAACAGCACGAGCGTGAGAATCGAAACCAGCATCAGCAAGCCGCTGCCCTGCGTGAAGAGGAAGAACTTGATCGCCGCGTAGATGCGCCGCTCGTGTCCCCAGAGCCCGATGACGAGCGCCATCGGAACCAGCATGAGCTCCCAGAAGAAGAAGAACAGGAACAGATCCAGCGCGAGAAAGACGCCCAGTACGCCCGCCAGCGTGAGCAGCAGACTCAAGTGAAACAAGCCTACACGCTCGGTGATCTCGCGCCACGAGGTGATGACCGAGACGACACCGAGCCCGAGCGTCAACACGACGAGCACCAGACTCAGGCCGTCCAGGTCGAGGCGAAGCGCTATGCCGAGCTGCGGAATCCAGGGCAGGCTCAGGCTCGCGAGCCAGGGGTCACCACCGCCTTGCAAAGCGAGCGCGATAGCGAGGAAAAGATCGGCCGCGAGCGCGACGATGGCGATGTAGCGCGGCGCATCGGCGTGCCAGCGCTGCGCACCCCAGGCAGCAAAGCCGCCGGCAACCGGCAGCAGGATGAGCCAGGCGAGCATCATGTCAGCACCGCGATCGCGAGCGTGGCGACCGAGCCGGCCGCGAGCCAGCCCGCATAACGGCGCACACGCCCGTCCTGCGTTCGACTCATACCGGCATGGGCGAAGCGCGCGACATCGGCGACGAACGTGTAGATGGCGTCGATGAAATCGCGGCGGTTGATACGCGTGCACCACACGAACGGGCGCACGAGGAGGCGGTCATAGAGCCAATCGAAGCCCCAACCCGAGAACCAGAATCGATGCAATGCGCGCGCCGCGGTGCTTCGCAGGAATCGCGCCGGTGCGGGCGAGCCGCGCAGATAGACGCGGTAGGCGCAATAGACGGCGACGAGCGCGCCAGCGGCGGTGAGCGCGAGCAGCAGCGTCTGCATCGCACCGGCCGAGCCTTCGGTCATCGGCAGCACCGGCGCGAGGAAGCGAGCGAACGCTTGTATGTGCCCGAGTACGGCCGGCGTCTCGACAAAGCCCGCGAACAGTGACAGCAGCGCCAGAACGGTCAGCGGCAGCCCGACGCGCCAGCCGGTGGCGCCGCTCGGGGCGGTGCGCTGCTCGCCGTAGAAGACGACGAAGTAGGCGCGAAAAATGTAGAAAGCCGTGAGTATCGCGCCTGCTAGGCCCACTGCCCACAGGATCGGGCCGCCCGGCTGGAACTTCCAGGCTTCCCACAAGATCATGTCCTTGCTGTAGAAGCCCGAAGTCACGAACGGAAGCGCTGCCAGCGCCGCGGCGCCGGCGAGAAAGGTCCAGTGGGCAAGCGGCAGCTCGCGGCGCAGCCCGCCCATGCGAAAGATGTCGTGCTCGTCGGCCACGCGCAGCATCACCGCCCCGGCGGCGAGGAACAGCAGCGCCTTGAAAAACGCGTGTGTCATGAAATGGAAGAGCGCCGCGTTCCAGGCGCCCACGCCGGCGGCGAGGAACATGTAGCCGATCTGGCTGATGGTGGAATAAGCAAGGATGCGCTTCAGATCATGCTGATTGAGCGCGCTGAACGCGGCGAGCAGCAGGGTCGCTGCGCCGATGATCGCGACCGCCAACTGCACGGCGGGCGCGAGCTGAAAAAGCACGTGCGTGCGCGCGAGCAGATAGACGCCCGCGGTCACCATCGTTGCGGCATGAATCAGGGCCGACACGGGGGTCGGGCCGGCCATCGCATCGGGGAGCCACGTCTGCAGCGGAAGCTGCGCGGACTTGCCGAGCGCCCCCCCGAGCAGCAGCGCAGCGGCCAGCGTGGGCAGCGCCGCGCCCGCCGGCCACATGGCCTGCGCACGCTGCATGAGCGGCACGATATCGAGCGTGCCGAGCTCGGCGACAAGGAGGATGAGCCCGATGATCATCGCGGTATCGCCGATGCGGGTGACGACGAACGCCTTGCGCGCCGCGTAACCGTTGATCGGATCGCGGTACCAGAATCCGATCAAGAGGTAGCTGCACAAACCCACCCCCTCCCAGCCGAGATAGAGCAGCAACAGATTGTCGGCGAGCACCAGCAGCAGCATCGCGCCCACGAACAGGTTCATGTAGGCGAAGAAGCGGCTGTAGCCCTCGTCCCGGGCCATGAACTCGGTCGAGTAGAGATGGATGAGGAAGCTCACGAACGCGACGACGGACATCATCAGAGCCGACAGCGCGTCGAGCCGTAGTGCAACCTGCGGGGTGAAATCGCTCACCCCGATCCAGGTCCACAACACCTGCCGGTACGGCACGCTTTGCCCTGCGGTCAGAAACTCCCACGTGATCCAGAGCGCAAGCAGGGCCGAGATCCCCGTCGACACCAGCGCGACCGCGCTCACGCCACCCTTGGGCAAGCGCCCGCCCGTCACGAACAGCGACACGAAACCGGCAAGCGGCAGCGCGGGGACGAGCCAAAGGAGTGCGGCCATGTGTCAACCCTCGAGCAGCCTGGCTGCGTCGGCGTCAAGACTCCGCAGGTGCCGGTAGATCTGCAACAAGAGCGCGAGACCCACCGAGACCTCGGCCGCAGCGAGCGTGAGCACCAGCATGAACATGATCTGGCCATCGGCCTGACCCCAGCGCGCGCCCGCGGCGATGAACGCGAGCCCGGCCGCATTGAGCATCACTTCGATGCTCATCAGCATGAAGATGAGGTTGCGCCGGATGAGCACGCCGGCGAGACCCAGCGCGAACAGCACCGTCGCGAGCAAGAGTACGTGATCGAGCGCGATGCCGGCCATCGTCAGCGCTTTGCGGTGCGGCGCCCGAGGTGGTAGGCGGCGACCAGTGCGGCGAGCAGCAAGAGCGAGGCGAGCTCCACCGCCAGCAGGTAGGGACCGAACAGGCGCGCACCGACCTCGCCGGCTTCGATCGCGCGTCGTGCGCCCACTGCGCCAGCGCGATCGGCCATCAGCGCGTAGACGAGCTCCGCCAGCAATGCAAGCGCGAGGACCGCCGGGCCGAGCCAGTTGGCCGGATCGCCCCAGAACCGGGCCGAGACCGTCGCGTCCTCGCCCAGACCCAGCATCATCACCACGAATACGAACAGCACGACGATGGCGCCGGCATAGACGATGGCCTCGAGTGCCGCCGCGAACGGCGCCCCCAACGTGTAGAAGATGACCGCGATCGCGAGCAGCGAGACCACGAGATAGAGCAGGGCGGGCACGGCGTGGGTGCGCGTGATCACCATGAAGGTGGCGGCGACCGCAATCGCGGCCGAGAGGTAGAAGACGGCGTTCATGGCAGGAGACTCCGTATGTCGATCAGAGGATCCTCGGCCTGTGCCTCGCCTTTGTCCTTACCCGGAATGGCGAGCCCGCAGACGCGGTAGAAGTTGTAACCCGGATACTTGCCGCTACCGCTTATGAGCAGGTCTTCCTTCTCGTACACGAGGTTCGGCCGTTCGTATTCGCTCATCTCGAAGTCGGGGGTGAGCTGAATGGCGTAGGTGGGGCAGGCTTCCTCGCAGTAGCCGCAGAAGATGCAGCGCGAGAAGTTGATGCGAAAGTATTCGGGATACCAGCGCCCCTGCTCCTCGGTCTTCTGCAAGGAGATGCAGTCGACCGGACACGCCACCGCGCACAGATAGCACGACACGCAGCGCTCCGCTCCGTCCGGATCGCGCGAGAGGATGATGCGGCCGCGGAAGCGCGGCGCGAGGTAGGGTTGCTGTTCCGGGTAGAGAATAGTCTCGCGGCGCCGGAACAGGTGCAGGAACGTGAACCACAGGGTTCTTGCGACGCTCAACATGATGGCCTCGCGCTCATCCGATCTGTCGCCAGGAGAGGCGCCACGATGCACGCATCCCGACTTGCGCCCGGGAGCCTGGCGTCTCCTCCCTCACCCCCAGCCCCTACCCAGCAGGAACCTGCCCGCCGCGCGGGCACACAACGCTCCCCTCTCCCGCCGGGAGAGGGGTTGGGGGTGAGGGAAGAGGCGCCACGCGAGGTTCCAGGGCGCAAGTCGCGATGCGCCATCGTGGCGCCTCTCCTGGCGAGAGATCGGATGAGCGCGAGGCCATCATGTTGAGCGTCGCAAGGACCCTGTGGTTCACGTTCCTGCACCTGTTCCGGCGCCGCGAGACTATTCTCTACCCGGAACAGCAAC
>WYBJ01000183.1 GCA_011525945.1 Burkholderiaceae bacterium
GCGGCACGCGTCGAGGAACTCACCCCGCGACTGTGGAAGACGCACTTCGCTAGCGAGCCGCTGCGCTCCCCGCTGCATAGATCACGCGCCTAAACAAGAACGCCCGCTGGTTACCGGTTACGTTCGGGACGCCTTTCGCAACGCCGTCGACCGGGCGATCAAGCAGATCGAGAAGTACGACAAGCCGCTGGCCGAGCACCTAAAAGACACGACCAAGATCAGTAACGAGGTCGCCTACCGGCCCGGCGTGCCTATCACTTGGGACGTACGGCCCATCGTGAACGGCTAGCCCACACGTCGCACGCGATCCGTGCAACGACCTGCACTAGGTTGGGTTGCCGCTTTCGGCAATTTTTTGGTGCGTACCCTCATCGAGGATGCTGCGCATCAATGCGAACAACGGCTCGGCGCTGGTGTGCTTCTGTCCGTATGTCAGATTGAACCCATAGTCGAAGTCGGGAGGGTTGATCCCTTGGTTGTGCTGGAGGATCGTCTCCAGCTTATCGAGCGCCTTGACGGCTTTGGCCTCGGGTGAGGCCGCGTCCTCATATTCCTGCCAGAGCGCCAGAATGCCAGCCTTGTGCGGCTCTTCGAGTGAACGCGTGAGGTGCAGGAGATCCGCCTTTTCCTGTTCGCTCTTGTCGGGGTGCTGATTCTTCTCGACAGCGGGAATATCGCCGTGGATGGCTTCGCCCAGATCATGGATGAGGCATATCTTCAGAATCTTGAGCATATCCATTCCAGCCAGCTCGTCCTCGAAGATCATGGCCATCAGGCACAGGCGCCAAGTATGCTCGGCGGTGCTTTCTGTTCTGCCAGTTGAGGTGTGTGCACTTCGGAGCACGCTCTTGAGCTGTTCCGCTTCTTGGAGAAAGGCCAGTCGGCCTTTGATGTTTTCGATGTTCATAGATTGTTTCTCAGTGCCCAATTTTCTCATGTCAGCATAGAACGGTCTGAGCGTATAGCCATGAACCGAGCTGCCGAACCCTGAGGAATGCGTATGCCACCACAAATCCGAGAGGAAGTGCCAGCGGATGTCCCGTCCATTGAAGCCGTCACGGTTGCGGCCTTCTTGAACGCGGCGCACACCAGCCATACCGAACAGCACATCGTCAATGCACTGCGACGCTCTGCTGCGCTGACGATTTCCTTGGTCGCCGAGCTTGACGGGTTGCTGATCGGCCACATCGCCTTGTCGCCGGTGAGCATCAGCGACGGCAGCACGCACTGGTTCGGCCTGGGCCCGATCTCGGTGCTTCCCGCGCACCAGGGCCACGGAGTCGGTTCCGCGCTGATGGCGGCGGCGCTGGAGGCCCTGCGGCAGCAGGGTGCCCAAGGGTGCGTGCTACTGGGTGATCCGGGCTACTACGGCCGCTTTGGCTTTCGTGCCACCCCTGATCTGGTTCTCCCGGGCGTGCCGCCCGAGTATTTCCAAGCGCTGCACCTCGACAGCACGACCCCGCACGGCAGCGTCGCTTACCACCCGGCGTTCGAGGCCACGAGCTGAAGCGGTGTCGGGTCGCCCGCGCCAAGGCGGTTTGCACGACGAACAAGGAGCCGAAAACCGGCGTCAACGCTGAGGCGGCTGCGGCGGCGTCCGTCGCCGCAATGCCCGAACCCGCGCCAACACTGGGGTTTCGGGCAAAAAAATCCCAACCGAGAAGGGTTGGGATTTTGGTAAGTGGCGGAGGAGGATCGAACTGCTTTCATACCATACTGTTAATAAATATCTTCTCCGGAAACCCCATTTTAGATGCCCCCACTGATGCCCCCGAGAAGCGGACGCACGTCTTCCGAACGTCGCACACCGCCTCGCTCTGGTAACCCAGTTCGCGGCCGAACGTGCGCTACTCCGGCTTAAGCGCCTTCCAGGTCGAGCCGCCAGCCGATGGCGGGTTTTTCGCGTTGCGATCATCTCTTGCGGCTCCAGATCGCAAACATCGGAGCACGAATGCGCGGAACACGGACCTTCTATCGATCATATCGAGCGAAAAAATGAGAGATCTGGCTGCAGGTTACTCGCCAGCTCGCTTGGTCGCAGGCGCCAGCTTGATGGGAGACCGCTCTACAGTTAGCATATCGCCCATATGATCAATATGGGGCACCCATATGAAAACCACTATCGAGTTGCCTGATGATCTGCTCGAGCGCGGGAAGGCGGCTGCGCGGCGTGAGAACTCGACTCTCAAGGCACTGATCGAAGAAGGCTTACGAATGGCCCTTCGGACGCGCGCGCGCAAGCGCACCTCGCCGTTCGCGGTACAGCCCTTCCAGGGTGACGGCTTGTCCGCGGAGTTCGCCGGCGCCGGCTGGGAAGAGATACGCAACGAGATCTACCGTGATTGCGGTTGACACCAACATCCTGGTCTACGCGCATCGCACCGACTCGCCGTTCCACGGCAGTGCGCGAGCTGCCATCGAAACCCTCGCCTCCGGAGTCCGAGAATGGGCCGTCCCCTGGCCTTGCGCGCATGAGTTCTTCGCCGTTGTAACGCATCCGCGCATCTACAAGACTGCCACGCCGGCCGAGACGGCCTTCGCCCAACTGCGTGCGCTGGGCACGCTTGCCAACCTCACGTTTATCGGCGAGACCGACGAGTATCTACCGCATCTCGAATCGCTGGCCCTGCCGGCACAGACTCGAGGCGGAGCCATTCACGACGCGCGCATCGCGGCAATCTGCGTTTCGCACGGCGTGGCTGAACTCTGGTCAGCCGACCGCAACTTTTCCCGATATCCGCAAATCGTCGTGCGAAATCCCTTGATCGGATGACTGCGTCGCAGTCGTTGGGAGAGATCCGCCGGCTCCATGGTACGCAAGTCTTTACCTCAAGCTGAACGACAAGACCTGACTGCGCGACATGAACCGTCTCCGACAGCTCGAACTCGTCTTCATCGACACCGAGAATCGTCTCTGGCCCGGCTTTGTCAGGCCGAGGAATGTGAAGTCCGTGGGCAAGAAGAAAGCATAACGCGCAGGACATGGTCACCCATCCCGATACACTGCAGCAGGTCGATACGGCCAATGGCCGAATTTATATCTAGGACATCTCACGTTGCCCACCGCTGCGGTCGTCGCGTGCGTGAGATGTTAATTCGCGGCCACATAGAGCCATTTCGCTCGCGGCGTAATAGATCCATCTGATTTGCGGCCTAATGGAGCCAGTCGATTCGCGGCGCAATGGAGCCACCCGAATCGCGACCTAATGATGCCACCTGCAATGTAGCGTTTACCGGTTTCGAACTTCTTGCTGCGCGTTAGCCTCCCGGATTTTTCCGGGGAGACCGACGCGATGGCCAACAGGAGGTTCGAGATGTACGAGTATCGGCAGGTGCTGCTTATTCTAGTGTGCGTTCAAGTTGAGACTAACAATCCAGGGCCACGCCGTTAGGCTGCGCACCCGGTCATGATCATTGGCGAAGCGCGGCAGTCCGGCGTTCAATTGTGCGATCACCGCGTCCATGTGGTTAAACACACGATTGGGAAACTCCTTCTCGCGCAGTTCATCCCAAACGTGCTCCTGCGGATTGAGTTCGGGTGCGTAGGGCGGCAGGGGCACCAAGCGGATATTCTCCGGGATCGCCAAGTCTTTGGCCTTATGCAAACTGGCGCCGTCCACGATCATCACGATGAATTCCCCGGGGTGGGCGCGGGGCGACCCGGGCCAGGAATTCGCCCATGCGCGCGGTGTTCATCTCGCTACAGATCATCCAATCCAAGTCCCCTTGCAATGGACTGACTGCGCCGTAGACATACATGAATTGGCGTTCGTAGCCATTGAGCATGACCGGGCGCCAAGGCAGCGGCGCCCAGCAGCGCCGTGGACGCGCCATGCGGCCAAACCGGGCTTCGTCCTGGAACATCAGCCGTACCGGGCGCCCGCGCAGGTCGGCTTGCTTCAAGACGGCAGCCAGTGTCTTGGGGAGTTTTTTTTCCACGCCTGCTGCGCCACGAGGTCGCTCCTGGGATGGCGTGTGTCGGGAGCGAGTTTGCGCCACCCGTGCCGAGCCAAAAGCCGCCACACCACCGAGGCGGCTACCGGACGACCCAGGCGTTGCGCCAACGCCGCTCGGATTGGCGAGAGCACCAACACTCCCGCCGACTTGGCCTGCTCGGCCCACGGAGCGAGAAACTCCGCTTCTTCCTCGATGCTGAGCAGCGCCTTGCGCCGCCCACCCCATCGGGGCCGAGGCGCACGGGGCTGCACCGACTCGCGAAAGCGCTGCTGCAGTCGCGGCACCGTGGCTCGGCCCACGCCCAAGATTGCAGCGGTCTGCTCCAGGGTCGCCGACGCCATTGCGGGCAGCAGCACGGCCTGGGCCGCGCGCAATTGTTCTATGTCGGTGGTGCGAGCGACAGCCTTGCGAGCTCGAGCCACCAGCCCTTTGTCGATCTGTCGTGGTCTGGCCATCCGACAACTGTGCCATAATTAGTCTCATCTTGAAAGCAATATGGAATTAGTCGAGCCGGGCTTCGTCACAGGGCCATCCGTGCGGCAACGGCGGTCGATGATGAATGCACATCGCGGTCGACCCGAGCAACGCCGCCCACGAATTCCGCTGGCTGAGTCAGCCCGGTTGATGCCCGTTACGCATCGTCCCAGGGGTCGTAGAGCCTGGTGCTCTTGATCCCGAATGCTCGCAAGAGCGCCCAAACCGGCCTCACCTCCTGAGAGCCGGTGGCCGCAAGGCTGGAGGTAGTCGTCAGCGAGCGCCGCGGTATGGCGCGCACCGGCCAGGCAAGGCGCTGCCCTGTCTGCGCCAATCGTCAGTCGTGAACCCGGCAGACCTCCTCTGGAGCAACTGGCTCCAGCAACGAAGCCCGGGCCAGCTCCGATCGACGGCGGCACACCTTCTGGTGCCGCAACCGTGAGGACCGTCACTGCGCGGCGCGAGCCGGTAGTGACGGTCCCCAGACTGCTCCAGCGATCAAGCGGTTAACCCCCGCTGGCGCACGTGACGGACCCACGTGATGGACTTCTCTGGACCAATCGCAATAAGCGACTGCGCAATGCAGTCCGCGTCAATTGACCGCACCCATGCGGTTGTCGAGAACGCGCCCATTAGGCGCACCCGCCGAGCCTGGGTCAATGGCTCACGCGATGAAACGCGTTCCAACAGGAACCGCTATCGCCGCTCACAGCGCGTGCCGCGTAGAGCAAGCAGCACAACAACGGCACAAATCGGGAGTGGTGTCCCGAGTGCCTCGTAGATCCCGACACGCTCAGCGTGCGGGACGCACAGAAACACTGACCGGACAGGTGCTACACCAGCAGGAAAAGCGCGATCGATCCAAGCTGTCAATCGGAGGCAAGATCCAGAATAGTCACGAGTCCAAGAAGCCGAAGTACAAATGACGCCGCCGGCCGCCCACGCGTTTGGCATGGGCGAGGGGTCGCCATTTCAAAATAGTCCCGCACTTCAGGCAATGGTCAGGCCGCGTTGCCATGCAGGGAAATGACATCCCCGCCGCACTTCAGCTTGTCCAGATAGTCGGCCCACTGCTGCATCATGACTTTGCGCTGCCTGATGAACTTCGTTCGGTTGTAAGCTGTTCCGAGGGCATCCGGGACCGCATGCGCGAGCTGATGCTCGATGAGCTCCGGCGCGAAGCCGAGCTCCTGGTGGAGAATCGTTCGGGCCATGGCTCTGAAGCCATGACCCGTAATCTCCGTCCTCGTGTCGTATCCCATACGACGAAGCGCGGCATTCACCGCGGCTTCGCTCATGGGCTTGCTTGGATCGCGACCGGGAAACACATGGGTTCGATTTCCGGTCAGCGGGTGCAACTCCTTAAGAATGTCCAATGACTGTTGTGCAAGCGGGACCACGTGTTCAGTCCTCGTCTTGGACACCACGTAACGCCACTCTTCCTTCGCTAGATCGATATCTTGCCACCGGGCACTACGAAGCTCGCCCGGTCTGACAAAGAGCAACGGCGCCAAGCGCAACGCGGCCTTTACAACCAAGGTACCGCGGAATCCTTCGAGTGCCCTCAGCAACTCAGCCACCTGAGCAGGTTCGGTGATCGCCGCGAAGTGCGTGTGCTTCGCGGCCGGAAGCGCACCGCGCAGATCACCACTCGGATCACGCTCTGCGCGACCAGTCGCCACGGCGTAGCGAAAGATCTGGCCGCAGTTCTGGTGAGCCCGATGTGCCGTGTCCAATGCACCTCGGCCCTCCACGCGACGGAGCACCTTCAGCAACTCCGGTGGCGTGACCTCCGCGATCGGGCGACCCCCGATCCACGGAAACACGTCTTTCTCGAGCCGCTGGATGATCTTGTCCGCGTGCGAGTTGGCCCAGTTCGGTGAGTACTTGGCAAACCATTCCCGCGCTACCACTTCAAAACTGTTCTGCGCCCGCTCGATTCGGGCTGCCTTCTGCGTCTTGCGGTGAACGCTCGGATCGACCTCCCGCGCGAGCAATTCGCGCGCTTCGTCTCTTCGCTTGCGCGCAAGTGCGATCGACACTGCCGGATAGATGCCGATCGCCAGGCGTTTCTCCTTGCCGTTGAATCGGTACTTGAGTCGCCAAAGCTTGCCGCCGCTCGGCGAGACTTCCAGATAGAGCCCGCCGCCGTCGAACAAGCGTCGCGGCTTCGCGGCTGATCTTGATTTCTGCACCTCGACATTGGTAAGGGGCATTTTGGGGGCATCCTGTTCTCGACAAGATCGATGCCCCCAGATTATGCCCCCATCGCGGCTTGGCTTCAAACGAATGGTGGTGGATGCCGCCGGACGATTTCCATAGGGAAATCGTTGCTTCTTCAGTGACTATTGGACTTTGCCGGAAGATTGCGGAAGGGATAATGGTGGAGCGGAGGAGGATCGAACTCCCGACCTTCGCATTGCGAACGCGACGCTCTCCCAGCTGAGCTACCGCCCCACGACGACGAGGGATGATACTAAAGATGGGAAACCCGGTAAATTGCTTGGCGCGAAACGCACAATGGCCCGTGCTACCATGCGCCGCAGGAGGAAACCGCCATGGCAGAGTCGACCAACGCAACACCCGCAGCCGCCAGCAGTCCGCAGATCACGCCGCCTTACGCCTATAGCGAGATCGTGCCGCTCAACAAGAACCACCGCGTGCTGGTGCCGCAGCGGGGCAAGATCACGCCGGCGTTTCGCAATCTCAACGCGCTGCCGGTGAGTCTGGCCGAGTTTTCGCTGATAGCACGCGACTATCCGATCGTGTTCGTTACCGCCGATGCGGGCAAGAGCTACGCCGCGTTCACCGTCCTGGGACTCGAGCAGAGCAAGAACCTGTTTCTCATGTCCGACAACACCTGGGACCGGCGCGCTTACCTGCCGGCGTACGTGCGCCGCTATCCGTTCTGCATGGCAACCATCACGGTCGACGGGAAGATGCGCGAAGAGCGCCTGGTGTGCGTGGAGAAGAAGGCGCTGCGAGACAAGGGTGATCGACTGTTCGACGACGAAGGCAAGCCGCTACCGGAGTGGGAGCAGCAGCAGAAGCTTCTGACCGAATACGAGGCGGATCTGGTTCGCACCAACGAGATGTGCAAGACCCTGGCGGAACACGGCGTGATCGAACCATTCACGATGCAGGCGCGGCCGAACGAGGGGACGCCGCTGGCGCTATCGGGCATGGCCCGAGTGAACGAGCAGAAGCTGGCTGCGCTCGAGGCGGAGCAGGTGAAAACCCTGATGAGCCGCGGGTATCTCGCAGCGGTGTACGCGCATATCGCGTCGCTGGGGAATTTTCAGAGACTGCTCGATCGGCGGGCGAGCCTGGCGGCGAAGCAGGGCGAGCAAGGCTGACTCGGGTCGCGCACCGCCGCCACCACGGCGGTGACGATGCGCGGGCGCGAACGCCCGTCGGAGCAGGATCGCGGCGACGACCGGATCCTAAGACAAGCCTATAGGGTCGTCTTAACCCTTGCCCGCGGCGGCGGTCTGCCGCTGCGGCTGCCGATAGCTCCACCACAGTAACGCGAAGCCGGCGAGGATCATCGGCAGGCTCAACCACTGCCCCATGGTCCAGCCAAAGGCGAGGAAGCCGAGGAAGCTGTCGGGCTCGCGCGTGAACTCGACCGCGAAGCGGGCGCAGCCGTAGCCGATCAAAAACATCGCCGAGACAGCGCCGAGCGGGCGCGGCCGCTTCGAGAACCACCACAGCAGGATGAACAACGCCACCCCCTCCAGCGCGCACTCGTAGAGCTGCGAAGGATGGCGCGGCACGTTGTCGACATTGGGGAAGATCATCGCCCACGGCACCTCGGTGGGCCTTCCCCACAACTCGGCGTTGATGAAGTTGCCGAGTCGTCCGGCGGCAATACCCGGCGGCACCAAGGGCGCGACGAAATCCATGATGCCGAGCCAGCGCATGTGTTTCTTGCGTGCGAGCAGAGTCATGGCGACCAGCACGCCGAGGAAGCCGCCGTGGAACGACATGCCGCCCTGCCAGATGTAGAAGATCTCCAGCGGGTTGGCCGCATAGTAATCGAGCTTGTAAAAGAGCACGTAGCCGAGCCGTCCGCCGAGGATCACGCCGAGCACGACGTAGAAGAGTGCGTCGTCGACGTCGCGTATGCTCCAGCCGCGCCAAGCGTCGCGCAGCGCGCGCCGGCGCCCAAGCCACAGCGCGGCGACGAAACCAACCAGGTACATGAGCCCGTACCAGCGCACCGCCAGAGGACCGAGCGAGAACGCGATGGGATCGAACTGCGGGTGGACGAGCATTCCGAGGCTGCCGGGCGTTCGCTAGAATCTTAAGTTTAAGCCACTCCGAAGGAACGGCCATGGCAGAGAACTGGCGCAGTCATCTCATCACCGCGGGCAACGCTCGTCTTCCCAACCGCGCCATGCTGCGCGCGGTCGGCTTCAAGGACGGCGACTTCGACAAGCCCATCGTCGGCGTCGCCAACGGCCACTCCACCATGAATCCGTGCAACGCCGGCATCCAGCCGCTGGTCGAGCGCGCGATCGCGGCGCTGGAGGCGGCCGGCGCGAAACCGCAGATGTTCGGCGTGCCGACGGTTACCGACGGCATCGGCATGGGCACCGAGGGCATGAAGTATTCGCTGGTGTCACGCGAGGTGATCGCCGATGCGATCGAGACTTCGGTCAACGGGCAGATGATGGATGGCGTGCTGGTGTGCGGGGGATGCGACAAGAACATGCCGGGCGGGATGATCGCCATGGCGCGCATGAACGTTCCCGGCATCTACGTGTACGCCGGCACGATCAAGCCCGGCAAGTGGAAGGGCCAGGACCTCACCGTGGTGTCGGCGTTCGAGGCGGTCGGTGCGGTCGCCGCGGGCAAGATGAGCAAGGATGATGCGGATGGCATTGAGCGCAACGCCTGCCCGACGGTCGGCGCCTGCGGCGGCATGTACACGGCGAACACGATGTCGTCGTCGTTCGAAGCGCTCGGCATGAGCCTGCTCGGCTCGTCGCAGATGGCATCGCCCGATGCCGAGAAGGCCGACTCCAGCGCCGAGTCGGCCAAGGTGCTGGTAAACGCGATCCACAGGCAACTGCGGCCGCGCGACATTATCACGCGCAACTCGATCGAAAATGCGATCTCGCTCGTGATGGCAACCGGCGGCTCGACCAACGCAGTGCTGCACTACCTCGCCATCGCGCATGCCGCCGGAGTCGAGTGGCGCATGGATGACTTCGAGCGGGTTCGCGTCAAAGTACCGGTGTTGTGCGACCTCAAACCCTCGGGGCGCTTTGTCGCCACCGACTTCCATCGCGCCGGTGGCGTGCCACAGGTGCTGAAGATGCTGCTCGCGCACGGGCTGCTGCACGGCGAGTGCATGACGATCACCGGCAGGACGATCGCCGAGGAGCTCGCGAACGTGCCGGAGAAACCGCGCGCCGACCAGGACGTGATTCGCCCTTGGGACAGACCCATGTACGCGCAAGGCCATCTCGCGATCCTGGGCGGCAATCTCGCCCCGGAGGGTTGTGTCGCGAAGATCACGGGGCTCAAGAGTCCGCGCATCACCGGCCCCGCGCGCGTGTTCGATTCCGAGAACGCGTGCATGGATGCGATCCTGGCGCGCAAGATCAAGGCCGGTGACGTGATCGTGATCCGCTACGAGGGTCCGAAGGGCGGCCCCGGGATGCAGGAGATGCTCGCACCGACCTCGGCGTTGATCGGTCAGGGCCTGGGCGAGTCGGTCGGGTTGATCACCGACGGGCGCTTCTCCGGCGGCACCTGGGGGATGGTGGTCGGACACGTAGCACCCGAGGCGTACGAAGGCGGGCCGATCGCACTGGTGCGCGAAGGCGATTCGATCACGATCGACGCGTACGCGTTGAAGATCCAGCTCGATGTGAGCGATGCGGAGCTCGCGGCGCGCCGCAAAGCTTGGCAGCGTCCCGAGCCGCGCTACACGCGCGGCTTGCTCGCGAAGTACATGAAGCTCGTGTCGTCGGCGGCAAAGGGTGCGGTTACCGACTGATTTCGCTCTCGACGAGCGGTTCGAGACGGGTCGCAGAGCGACAACATCGCGGACGCGATGTCGACCATCGGCGGGCCCGATTGTCGCGGGCAGCCGTACTGCACGGAGCCGCATATGCCGAACCGACTCGCACGCGAGACCAGCCCGTACCTGCAGCAGCACGCCGACAACCCGGTCGAGTGGTACCCGTGGGGCGCGGAAGCGCTCGACCGGGCGCGCGCCGAAGACAAGCCGATCCTGCTCTCGATCGGCTACTCGGCCTGCCACTGGTGCCACGTGATGGCGCACGAGTCGTTCGAAGACGCGGATGTCGCCACGCTGATGAATCGGCTCTACGTCAACATCAAGGTCGACCGCGAGGAGCGTCCCGACCTCGACCAGATCTACCAGAGTGCGCACTACCTGCTCACGCGCCGCAGCGGCGGCTGGCCGCTCACGCTCTTCCTCACACCCGATCAGGTCGCGTTCGCCGGCGGCACCTACTTTCCGAAGGAGCCGCGCCACGGCATCCCGGGATTCAAGGACCTGCTCGCGCGCATCGCGGAAGTATTCCGCACGCGCCGCGCCGAGATCGCGCAACAGAATGCCTCGCTCGTGCAAGCGCTCGCCTTGCCCAAGGCGCAGCCAAGCGCCGAAATCGAGCTCGATGCCGGTCCGATCGAAGCGGGCGTGCGCGAGCTTTCGCGCCTGTTCGACCCGCGCGACGGCGGCTTGGGAAAGGCGCCGAAGTTCCCGCATCCGTATGAATTCGATTTCCTGCTGCGCCGGCATGCGCACGGCGACGACACGCTGGCGATGGTCACCGCCACGCTCCGACAGATGGCGCAAGGCGGAATCTTCGATCAGATCGGCGGCGGCTTCTGCCGCTATTCGGTCGACGACCAATGGACCATCCCGCACTTCGAGAAGATGCTCTACGACAACGGGCCGTTGCTTGCGCTCTACGCCGATGCGTGGCGCGCGACCGGCGAGGCGTTGTTCGCGCGCGTGGTGGAGCAGACCGCGCGCTGGGCGATGCGCGAGATGCAAGCGAGCTCGGGCGGTTACTATTCGAGCCTCGATGCGGACTCCGAGCACGAGGAAGGCAAGTACTACGTCTGGACGCCGGACGAAGTGCGCGCCTGCCTGAGCGAGCAGGAATGGTCCATCGTCGAGCCGCACTACGGGCTCGACCGGCCGCCGAACTTCGAGCACCGGCATTGGCATCTGCGGGTAGCGAAGCCGCTGGCCGACATCGCGCAGCAAACGCATCGCAGTCCCGACCAATGCGAGGCGCTGCTCGAGTCGGCGCGCGCAAAGCTCTTCGCCCAACGCGAGCAGCGCGTGCGGCCGGGGCGCGACGAGAAGATTCTCACGAGCTGGAACGCGCTCATGGTGCGCGGCATGGCGCGCGCCGGGCGCGAGTTCGCGCGCACCGAGTGGATTGTCTCGGCGCAACGCTCGGTGGACTTCATTCGCACCGTGATGTGGCGCAACCGGCGTTTGTACGCCACGCATCGCGACGGCAAGACCCAGCTCAACGCCTACCTCGACGATCACGCGTTCCTGCTCGATGCGCTGATCGTGCTCATGCAGGCGCAGTTTCGCATTTGCGACCTCGATTTCGCGCGCGAACTCGCGGATGCCATGCTGGAGCGTTTCGAGGACACCGACGGCGGCGGCTTTTTTTTCACCAGCCACGATCACGAACAACTCATCCAGCGCACCAAGCCTGCGCACGACAACGCAACGCCGGCGGGTAATGGCGTGGCCGCAGTGGCCTTGCAGCGGCTGGGACATCTGCTCGGCGAAGCCAGCTATCTCCAGGCAGCCGCACGTACGTTGCGACTCCTGTGGCCGCAACTGCAAGCGCACCCGAGCGCGGCAACCACGCTGTTGATCGCGCTGGACGAGCATCTCGATCCGCCGGTGAGCGTGCTGCTGCGCGGTCCAGCGGCCGGGATGGCACCGTGGGAGGAGCGCATGCGCGAGCGCTACCGCCCGCACGTCGTCGCACTTGCGATCCCGAACGGCACCGGTACGTTGCCGCCCGCGCTCTCGCACCCGGATTCGGGTGAGGTCAACGCGTGGATTTGTCGCGGCGTTAATTGCCTTGCGCCACTGAACGATCCGGCGCGACTGCCCGCACTGCTGGAGCGCGGCCCGACGCGTTAGAATCGAAGCCCCATGCCTAGATCGAATCCACAACAAGGAGCACTCATGAAGCAAGCGTTCATTGCGCTCGCCGCCGCTGCCGGCATACTCGGCGCAGGCGTTGCGCAGGCTGCCGACGCGAAATCTGCCGAAGCATTGATGAAGAAGAATGCCTGTAACGCGTGCCACGCCGTGGACAAGAAGTTGGTGGGTCCGGCGTACAAGGAGGTCGCGGCGAAGTATCGCGGGCAAAAGGACATCGCACCGAAGCTCGTGGACAAGGTGAAGAAGGGCGGCGTGGGCGTGTGGGGGAAAGTGCCGATGCCGCCGAACCCGAACGTGAAAGATGCCGATGCGAAAGAATTGGTCGATTGGATCCTGACGTTGAAGTAACCCACACGAGACGTGACGGACCACCCGGCTCGTCGCGCTTGTGGCGCAACGCAATCTCCCACCCGATCGAGCCGGCTCAGCGCCGGCTCGATTCGACCGATGCCCTCGGCGGACCATCTCCGCGACAAACTGACTTGCGTTGACGGCGATCAGCGGCGCTCAGCATAATCCGGCGTCACGTTATAACGCCACATCGAGGCCATCATGACCCCACGCCGGCAACTCGCAACGACCGTCGTCGCCCTGGCCATCGCCACCGCGCTCGCGGCGTGCGGTCGCGACGAAGCACAATCCGAAGCGAAGAAGGGCGATACGCCGGCGGCGGCGCAAGCGCCAGCGCCCAAGGAGATCACGGTTCGGATCGGCCACGCTGCCCCGTTGACCGGCGGCATTGCGCACCTCGGCAAGGACAACGAGAACGGCGCGCGGCTCGCCGTCGAGCAGGCGAACAGCAAAGGGATCACCATCGGCGGGGCGAAGGTAAAGTTCGAGTTGCTCGCCGAGGACGACGAGGAAAAACCGGATCGCGGGCCGATCATCGCGCAGAAGTTCGCCGACGCGAAAGTCGCGGGCGTAGTCGGCCACCTCAACTCGGGCGTGACGATTCCCGCCTCCGCGGTCTACCACCAGGCCGGCATCCCCATGGTGAGCGGCTCGGCGACCAATCCGAAGCTCACCGAGCAAGGCTTCAAGGAGATCTTCCGCGTGGTGGGCCGCGACGATCAGCAAGGGCCCGCGATCGCGAGCTTCCTCGCCTCCGAATACAAACTCAAGACGGTGGCGGTCATTGATGATGCGACCGCGTACGGCGAAGGCTTGGCGAACGAGGTCGAGAAGACGCTCAAGGCCGCCGGCATCACCGTCCTGCCGCGCGAGCGCGGCACCAAGGACACGCGTGACTGGAAGGCGGTTCTCACCAAGTTGCGCGCGCGCGATCCCGATGCCGTTTTTTACGGTGGCATGGACGCAACCGGCGGCCCGTTGCTCAAACAGGGCCGCGAGCTTGGCATGAAGGCGCTGTTCGCGTTCGGCGATGGCGGTTGCACCGACAAGATGGCCGAGCTCGCGGGCAAGAACAATGCCGAAGGCATGATCTGCTCACAGGCCGGAATTCCCGTCCAGGCGGCTTCCAAGGCGTTTCTCGATGCCTACAAGGCACGGTTCAGCACGGACCCGATCCTGTACGCGCCGTTTACTTACGACGCGACCAACCTGCTGATCGCAGCCATGCAGAAGGCCGACTCGGTCGATCCGGCGAAGTATCTGCCTGCGCTCGCGGCGAGCGAATTCAAGGGGGCGACCGGCACCATTCAATTCGACGCGAAGGGCGATCGGAAGGACGCCGAAATCACCATCTTCACGATGAAGGATGCCAAGATCGAGCCGGTCGCGATCGTCAAGGGCGGCAAGCCGATCAAGTTCGGGGAATTCATGCGCGCGCAGGCCGAAGCCGATGCGAAGGCAGGATCCGGCGCCGGCGCCCCGGCCGGGGCCCCTGAGGCGAGCGGCAAGGCCGCCACACCCGCCAAGGACGCCGCCGGCAAGTAAGGCGCCGGTCCGCGATGCGCACCGGTACGAAAGGGCACCTGCGCGGTGCCCTTTCGCGTTTGCCGGCGTGGCTGCCGGTAGTGACCGCGCCGGCGAGCAGGGCAGTGTGGTTTTCTTCGGGGCCGCGTGCGTGGAAACCTTCATCCAGCAACTGATCAACGGGCTCACGCTGGGCGCCGTCTACGCCATGGTGGCGCTCGGTTACACCATGGTCTACGGCATCATCCAGCTCATCAACTTCGCACACGGGGAAGTAGTGATGATCGGCGCCATGGTGTCGTTCTCGGTGATTGGCGCGCTGGTCGCGGCCCACACCGGACTGCCCGCCTGGGCGATCGTGTTCGCCGCCGCGGCCGCCGCCATCCCGGTCTGCATGGCGGTCTCGTACCTGACCGAGCGCATCGCGTATCGTCCCTTGCGCGGCGCGCCGCGGCTCGCGCCGCTGATCACCGCAATCGGTATCTCCATCATCCTGCAGCAGATCGGGCTCATGATCTGGAGCCGCAATCCGCTGGCGTTCCCGCAGATCCTGGACAACCGCGTGTTTCACGTCGCCGGCGCCACGGTCACGTCGGTGCAGCTTGCGATCTGGATCGTCTCCATCCTTATGATGACCGGATTGGCGGCCATGGTCTATCGCACGCGCCTCGGCATCGCGATGCGAGCGACATCACAGAATCCGCAGGTCGCGGGCCTGATGGGCATCGACATCGATCGCATCATCGCGGCCACCTTCATCATCGGCGCGGCGCTCGCCGCCATCGCCGGTGTCATGGTCGGCACCTACTACGGCATCGCCCACTACACGATGGGCTCGCTACTGGGCTTGAAGGCGTTTTGTGCAGCTGTGCTCGGCGGGATCGGCAATATTCCGGGCGCGATGCTCGGCGGCATCGTGCTCGGCGTAGTCGAGGCGCTCGGCGCGGGCTATATCGGCGATCTCACCAATAACTGGTTCGGCAGCAACTATCAGGACGTGTTCGCGTTCATCGTACTGATCCTGGTGCTGGTGTTTCGCCCCTCGGGCTTGCTCGGCGAGCGCGTCGCAGACAGGGTCTAGAACCGAGAAAGAGGCTAAGCCCGACTTTCATGCACACGATCGAACCTGGTCGGAAATCGCGCCGATCGACGCCGGTCGCTTTTTCCTTTCTTCCGGCCGCCGGCATGGCGCTGATCGCAGTCGCGCTGGCCGTGCTGCCGTTCGCGCTGGCCGCGGTCGGCACGACCTGGGTGCGCATCACCAATCTCGCGATACTTTTCATCCTGCTCTCGCTTGGCCTGAACATCGTGGTCGGTTTCGCCGGCCTGCTCGACCTGGGCTACATCGCCTTCTACGCGGTCGGCGCCTATGTCTACGCGCTCCTCGCCTCGCCGCAGTTCGACATCCACTGGCCGTTCTGGGCCGTCGTGCCGCTGGGTGCGCTGGTCGCCTGCATCTTCGGTGTGCTGCTCGGTGCGCCGACGCTCAAGCTGCGTGGCGACTATCTCGCCATCGTCACGCTCGGGTTCGGCGAGATCGTGCGCATCTTCCTCAACAACCTGTCGCAGCCGGTCAACATCACGAACGGCCCGCAGGGCATCTCGCGCATCGATCCGATCCGCATCGGTAACCTGAGCCTCGGTTCGACCGACACCCTCGCCGGTCTGACCTTCAGCGGACCGATCAAATACTACTATCTGCTGATCGTCGTGTTGCTGCTGGTGCTGATCGTCAACGTGCGGCTGCAGCATTCGCGCATCGGGCGCGCGTGGGAGGCGATTCGCGAGGACGAGACGGCCGCGCGTGCGATGGGCATCGATACCATGCGCATGAAGCTGCTCGCCTTCGCCATGGGCGCATCGTTCGGCGGCATCGCCGGCAGCATCTTCTCCGCCATGCAGGGCTTCATCAGCCCGGAGAGCTTCGTTCTGGTCGAGTCGATCATGGTGCTCTCCATGGTGGTGCTGGGCGGAATGGGAAACATCTGGGGTGTGGCGGCGGGCGCGCTGCTGCTCTCGTTCGTGCCGGAGCTGCTGCGCTATACCGTGGGGCCGATGCAGCAAGCCCTCTTCGGGCGCTCGATCATCGAGCCTGAAGTCATTCGCATGCTCCTCTTCGGTCTGGCGCTGGTGGTGATGATGATGTACCGGCCGGCGGGGCTCTTCCCCTCGGCGGTGCGCCGGCGCGAACTCACCCGCCGCACGCAGGCGCAATGAGCGCGCCGCTGCTGCAGGCCGAGAACGTCGGCAAGTATTTCGGCGGCGTCCAGGCACTGCTAGGCGTGAGCTTCGCCATTCGCGCCGACGAAATCTACGGGTTGATCGGACCCAACGGCGCGGGCAAGACGACGCTTTTCAATCTGATTACGGGCTTTGCCGCCCCGGACAGCGGTCGCGTGAGCTTCGAAGGCCGCCCGCTCGCGGGCCTCAAGCCCGACGCCATCGCGAAGCTCGGCATCGCCCGCACGTTCCAGAATATTCGCCTGTTCGCCAACCTGTCCGCGCTGGAGAACGTGATGATAGGACGCCATGCGCGCACGCGCGCTGGCGTGGCGGCAGCGGTGCTTCGCACGCGCGCGCAGCGCGCAGAAGAAGCAGCGATCGAGGCGCGCGCGGCCGAGTTGCTCGACTACGTCGGCATCGCCGCGCGCGCCGACGCGCTCGCACGTAACCTCTCCTACGGCGATCAGCGCCGGCTGGAGATTGCGCGCGCGCTCGCAACCGAGCCGCGGCTGCTCGCGTTGGACGAGCCGGCCGCGGGCATGAATGCGACCGAAACACAGGCGCTGGCGGGCCTGCTACGGCGCGTCCGAAGCGACGGGGTGACGCTCGTCCTGATCGAGCACGACATGCACCTGGTGATGGGACTGTGCGATCGCGTACTGGTGCTCGATTTCGGCCGGCGCATCGCCGAAGGAACGCCGCGCGAGGTGCAGCACGACCCCGCGGTGGCGGCTGCCTACCTCGGTGCGCCGGCAGCATGAGCGGCACGCGGCCGCTGTTGGAAGTGCGCAACTTGCGCGTTGCGTATGGCGGCATACAGGCCGTTCGAGGCATCGATCTCACCGTCGGCGCGGGCGAGCTCGTCTGCCTCATCGGCGCCAACGGCGCCGGCAAGAGCTCGACGCTGAAGGCGATCGCGGGACTGCTGCCCGTCACGCGCGAGTCCGTGCGTTTCGATGGCGAGCCGGTGGGCGGTATGCGCGCCTTCGAGCTGGTGCGACGAGGTTTGTCCCTGGTGCCCGAAGGACGCGGCGTGTTCCCACAACTCAGCGTGGGCGAAAACCTCGCCATGGGCGCCTACGTGCGCACCGACCGGGAATCGATCGCGGCCGATCTGGCGCGGGTGTTCGAGCTTCTCCCGCGCCTGCGCGAGCGGCGCAACCAAAGTGCCGGCACGCTCTCCGGGGGCGAACAGCAGATGCTCGCGATCGCGCGCGCCCTCATGAGTCGGCCGCGCCTGCTGCTACTCGACGAGCCCAGCATGGGACTCGCCCCGCTCGTGGTCGCGCGCATCTTCGAAATCGTGGTAGAAGTCGCGCGCCAGGGCGTGACCATCCTGGTGGTCGAGCAGAACGCGCGCCTCGCGCTGCAAGTATGTCATTCGGGCTACGTGCTCGAAAGCGGCGCGGTCAGTTTGCACGGCGCCGCCGCTGCGCTGCTCGACAACGATGCCGTTCGCCGCGCCTATCTCGGGGAGTGACGGGCTCGCTATCTGGCCGAAGACGCCTCTGCTATGCTAAGCCCGGACTCGCGAGGTATCGGTTCCGAGCCGGGCCGGCCTAATCGACTATCCTGGCCCGGCGCCGATTGCGCCAGGCTGGCCTGAAGGAAACCATGACAACGCAAAGCCCGCCAGCCGGCGGCGCCGACACGCCCGCCACACTGCGCCCGGACGGCCCGGGAGGGAAGGAGAATGCCGCAGGCAATCACGTCCCGCTGGCAGCGCCCGCGCCGATCGGTGGGGGAACGTTGAACTCCGCGAAAATGGCGGGGATAACGGTCCTGGCCGTGGTGCTGGTCGCTGGACTCGCCTTTCTCTACTACAAGACCGATATCGGCGGGTTTCGCCGCCAGGTGCAAATCGCCTCGCACTTGCGCGAGCTGAAAGACATCGACACCCGTTGGGAATCCGAGCTGCTGCGCCTGAGGAATGATTCGGCACAGGCACCGCTGGCGGCCGCGCACGCCGCCGAGCGCCTGCGCCGAGCGCTCAAGGGCGTCGAAGACGAAGCGGCAGTGAGCCGGATCGTGTCCTACAGCTTCCCCGAGCTCAAGCGTGCGTTCAACGACAAGGCCGCGCTGATGGAAAAGTATCGGGTGACGGCGGCACAAGCGCGCCAGCGCCTCGACACGGCGCTGGTGACCGCACCCGACATCAACAAGTCGCTGCGCCAGGCGCTACTGTCTTATCCGCGCCAGCGCGATCGCATCACCGCCTTCGAACAAAGTCTGGGCGCGGTCCAGTCCGAGGTCCTGCGCTTCAATCTCGCACCCGATGCGACCCAGATCGGCCGCCTCGAAGCCACACTCGCCGCGCTGCGCCAGGCGGAGCTGCCGGCAAGCCCGACGCTCGCCCCCTTGCTGGAGAAGTTTCTCGCGAGCGTGGACGAGTTCTACAAGACCAAGCTGCAGGAGCAGGAGTTGTACAACCGGCTGCAGTACATCACCGCCGGCCCGCGGCTCGATACGCTGACCAGCGCCTTCCACCGCGAGATGGAAGACTCGGTGCAGGAAAAAGAGCTCTTCCGCACTGCGCTCATCACCTACGCGGGGGTGTTGCTGATTCTGCTCTCGCACATCGGCGCGCGCCTGCGCCAGAGTTACCTCGACATCGCCGCGGCCAACGCTGCGTTGAAGGAAGCCAACGAAGGCCTCGAACGGCGCGTCGCCGAGCGCACGCGCGAGCTGTCGCAGGCGCTGAAGAACCTGGAGGAATCGCAGTCGATGCTGGTGCAGTCGGAGAAGATGTCCTCGCTCGGACAAATGGTCGCCGGCATCGCGCACGAGATCAACACCCCGCTCGCCTACGTCAAGAACAGCCTCGACACCGTGGAGGGTCAGATCTCGGCGATGGCGGAGGCGCTCACCGAGGCCGAGAAGCTGCTGCGCATGCTCCGGGAGGGCGCGGACGAGCAGGCCTTCGGGCGCCAATTCGCGCTCGTGAACGCGGCGATCGCGCGCCTACAAGGCCACGGCGCGCCCCAGGACGTGGCGAAGCTCGTGCGCGACGGCCAGTACGGCATAACCCAGATCGCCGAGATCGTCGGAAATTTGCGCAATTTCTCGCGCCTCGATCGCAAGAAGGTCGACCGCTACAATGTTGCCGACGGCCTGGAGAGCACGCTTTCGATCGCTAGACATATGCTGAAATCGATCGATGTGAACAAGCAATACCACGCCGTACCGGCCATCACCTGCTCGCCGTCGCAGTTGAACCAGGTGTTCCTCAATCTGATCACCAACGCCGCGCAAGCGACTGAAGGCCGTGACAAGGGTGAGATCCGCCTGATCACGCGCGCGCCCGATCCCGGCCACGTCGAGATCGAGGTCGCCGACAACGGCAAAGGCATAGCGGCCGACGTGCTACCGAAGATCTTCGATCCTTTCTTCACAACCAAGGACGTGGGCAAGGGAACCGGGCTGGGACTTTCGATCGCCTACAAGATCGTCGAAGCGCACGGCGGGCGTATCTCGGTCGACTCCAAGCCCGGCGCGGGCACCCGTTTCATCGTGCGCCTGCCGGTGCATCCACCCGACGATGCCGTCGCAACCGTCTAGGACCAGGCCAGCACCATGACCCTGCCGGAAAAGATCGGCAAGTATACGGTGGAGCGCGTCATCGGCCGCGGCGGCATGAGTGTGGTCTACCAGGGGCGCGATCCCGAAATCCAGCGCGCGGTCGCGCTCAAGGTGATCGAAAAGGCGCTCCTCGACGACAGCGAGCGCGCAATCGTGCTCGCGCGCTTCAAGTACGAGGCGCAGGCCGCCGGCGCGCTGCTGCACCCGCGCATCGTCACCGTTTTCGAGTACGGCGAAGATGAAACGAGCGCCTATATCGCCATGGAACTGGTGCGCGGCGACAGCGTGCACGAATTGCTCCTGCGCGAGCCTCAGCCCGCGCTGGAGAAGATTCGCGACGTGATCGTGCCTTTGCTCGATGCGCTCGAATACTCGCACGCGCAGGGCGTCACGCACCGCGATATCAAGCCTTCCAACATCCTTATCGGCCCGAGCGGCGAGATCAAGGTGAGCGACTTCGGCATCGCTCGCATCGAGTCGTCCGCGCTCACGCAGTACGGGCTGGTGGTCGGCACGCCCTTCTACATGTCGCCCGAACAGTGCATGGGCGAGGACACTGACGCGCGCACCGATATCTTCTCGGCCGGCGTCATCGGCTACGAGCTGCTCACCGGGCGTCGTCCCTTTCCCGGCAAGGGCAGCAATGCCAGCGTGATGCGCGAAGTGCTCGACACGACGGCGCGCAATCCTTCCGAGTTCAGCCCGCATCTGACCGGTCAGATGGACTACGTGATCCAGAAGGCGTTGGCGAAGAAGGTCGAGGATCGCTACCAGAGCGCGCGCGAGTTTTCCGATGACTTTCGCCTCGCGGTCGACGACTGCCTGCGCGGCGCGGCCGCGCGCCAGTCGGCGCCGACCACGATTGAGTCGCCACAGCCGGTCATTGCCGCTGACATGTTGAAAATGGCGCGCAACATCCGCCTTCCCGCGGCCGACTCGCTCGATTTCAGCGAAGCGGCGCCGGTCGCATCCGGCGATCAGCTTGCCCCGACGCCGGAAGCGCCCAAGGCGCGCGTGCTGTTTGTCGATGACGAGGAGCGCATTCTCAACGCGCTGAAGTCGATCTTCCGCAACCAGTATCATGTCTTCACCGCCACCAGCGGCGATCAGGCGTTCGAGTTTCTCAAGCGCTTTCGCGTGCACCTGATCGTCAGCGATCAACGCATGCCGGGCATGCTGGGGGTGGAACTGCTGCGCCGCGCGAAGGAGCTCTCGCCCACTACCGTGCGCATTCTGCTGACCGGGTATTCCGATCTCGCCTCGATCGTGGGCTCGATCAACGAGGGCGAGGTCTATCGCTTCATCAACAAACCGTGGAACAACCAGGACATCCAGGCTGTCCTTGCGGAGGCGGTTGCGATCGGCATCGAGCTCGCCGATACTCCGGTGAGCGCGGCGGCGCCGGAGAAGATGGAAGAGGCGATCCTCGTGGTCGACCCGGGCTCGAGCTACCGGCGCGCGATCAACGAGCTCTTTGGCGACACCTACCACGTCGAGCACGTCACGTCGCTCGCCGAGGCGTTCACAGTCATGCAGTCGCGCGCGGTCGCGGTAATCATCGCCGATATCGGGGCAGCGCAGGCCGACGATACCGCCGCCTTCAAACTACTGAAGCAGGAACATCCCGAGATCCTGTCGATCGTGCTCACCGATGCGTCCGACTCGGAGCTCGTGATCGATCTCATCAACCAGGCGCAGATCTTCCGCTTCCTCAACAAGCCCGTGAACTACAAGCTGCTCAAGAGCCACACGCAGGCAGCGCTCGGCCGCTACCACGCCTTCAAGCAAGCGCCGGCGCTGGTAAGGCAGCACCAGGTAAGCGCGACGGACAGGCTGCGCTCATCCAACCTCGGCCGCTCGCTGCTCGATCGGATCAAGCGCCTGCGAAGCTTCATTCCGCTGCTGAGGTAGCTGCATCGAGGCGCGGCCAGGCCGCCGCCTCGACCGTATCTCAGATCCAATCGCGCGGGCGCAGGAAATCCGCGTACAGCGAGGCCTCCGGCGAGCCTGCTTCCGGCTGCCAGTCGTAGCGCCAGTGCACCACAGGCGGCAGCGACATCAGGACCGATTCGGTGCGCCCACCCGACTGCAACCCGAACAGCGTGCCGCGATCGTAGACGAGGTTGAACTCGACGTAGCGCCCGCGCCGATAAGACTGGAAGGCGCGCTCGCGCTCGCCGTAGTCGAGATCCCGCCGCCGCTCGACGATCGGAACGTAGGCCGGCAGAAAATGCTCACCCACCGAGCGCGTGAGCGCGAAGCAGGCCGCGAAACCGAGTGCGTTGAAGTCGTCGAAGAAAAGACCGCCAATCCCACGCGGCTCGTTGCGATGGCGCAAGAAGAAATACTCGTCGCACCAGCGCTTGAAACGCTCGTAGTGCTGCATCCCGAACGGTGCGACGGCGGCGCGGCAAGTGGCATGAAAGTGCCGTACGTCGTGTTCGAAGCCGTAGTAGGGCGTGAGATCCATGCCACCGCCGAACCACCATACCGGGTCGGCATCGGCGCCTGCCGCAAGGAAGAAGCGCACGTTCATGTGCACCGTGGGCACGTACGGATTGCGCGGATGCAATACCAGCGAGACACCCATCGCTTCGAAGCAGCGGCCGGCAAGCTGCGGCCGCGCCGCAGTGGCCGAAGGCGGCAAGCATTCGCCCTGAACGTGCGAAAAATTGACGCCGCCGCGTTCGAACAATGCACCGTCTTCCAGCACGCAGCTCAACCCACCCCCACCTTGCGGGCGCTCCCATGCATCGCGCCGGAACTCCTGACCGTCGAGCCGCGAAAGCTCGGCGACGATACTCGCCTGCAACGTGCGCAGGAAATCGAGCACCGCGCCGGAATCCACCGGCAGTCTCGTCCCGCCGAGGCGCGACTCATCTGAAATCGGGGCCAGATCTCCCATGTTGCATATCCGTCATCGGGGTCGTCATCGGGTTCAGGTCTCGCATGCTGCATGCTGGCCGCGAATCGGCGGTGTGCGCCGGTGCAACGTGCAGGAACTTCCCCCGTCGGAGCGGGAATACGCTGCGCGCAGAAGTATGTACCGGCTAGAACGCCCCGGCGAACGCGTCGCCGTTGCGCGCGTAGCTTCGATTGGTCTGGGCGGTATTGCGGTTCACCAATACCCGTCCATAGAGCGGGTGCGTGACCGAGCGGATCTCGTGCTCGAGCTTGGTGAGCTCGTGGCCATCTTCCGGATCGATGATGCTGACGAATCGGTACTGGTACTGATCGCTTTCCTGCGTGATCAGGCCGCGCTCGTCGAGGAAGCGGTGCGGGCCGGAGAAGTCTACGAGGTAAAGCTGGATGTGATGGCCGTCATAGGCCAACAGTTTGTCGTTGCTCTCGCGGAAGAACAACTGCTGGCCGCGCCCGACCCGCACCACCGCCACGCATGCGCCACGCGCCTCCTCGCAGCGCGCGGCTGCGCCGATCACCTGCGTGTAGAATCGTGCGATGCCTTCGGCCGTACCGGGAGCCACCAGGAACTCGAGGTACGGCATGCCGATCCCGACGCCGCCGAGGGCCGCCGAGGGTGCGTGCACCCGCAGGCGGTTGCCCCAGGGACAGGTCACTTCGACGAAATCCGAGCGATCGGTGAAACGGAACATCGTGCCGTCAAGCCGAGGCGCCACCGCCTGCAGGCGGGCGCACAGCGCCTTCAAATCCGGCAGCACGATACCGATGGTGCCGTTGATGCGCTGAGCCTCGCCGTTCGGCGTATGGATCTGGCTGCGGCCGATATTGATCCACATGTTGTCCAGGCCGACCATGAGATACGGGTCACGCGTGAACCCCATGCCAACCAGATAAAACAGGGTCGCCAGGCGCTGATCGGGATTACGCAGATTGAGGTGCTCAAGCTGGATGCAATTGCCGGAGTCTTCCTGCGACCGATCGAATTGCTGAGTCATCGCCACCCTCCTCGTTCGGCGTAGCGCCGGCGCGCCGCGCGGCAGCTAATTGCCGCGCCGGTTTGTCCCCGCCGCCCTGTGACCGATATCGCGCCGCATCTGCACCCCGTCGAAACGGATCTGTTCAGCCGCCTCATAGGCACGACGCTGCGCGAGCCGCACGCTGTCGCCGAGCGCAGTCACGCACAGCACCCGCCCGCCGGCGGTGACGACACGTTCGCCCTGCCGGGCGGTGCCGGCATGAAATACCTTGAGATCGGTCGCCTCGTCCGGCGGCAGCCCCTCGATGTTATCGCCTTTGCGCGCGGACTCGGGATAGCCGTGCGCGGCCAGCACGACACCGAGCGCGACCCGCCGGTCCCATTGCGGCTCCATCTTGTCGAGCGTGCCGGAAAATGCGGCCTCGAGCAGGCCCGCCAGATCCGACTTCAGGCGCAGCAGGATGGGTTGAGTTTCCGGATCGCCCAGGCGGCAGTTGAATTCGAGCACGTCCAGCCGATCACCGTCGATCATCAAGCCGGCATAGAGAAATCCCGTGTATGGCGTGCCCTCCGCGATCATGCCGTTGACAACCGGATCGATCACCTCGCGCATGATGCGTGCATGCATGCGCGGGGTCACTACCGGCGCGGGCGAATACGCACCCATGCCACCGGTATTGGGTCCCTCGTCGCCGTCGCGCAGCCGCTTGTGATCCTGACTGGTGGCGAGCGCGAGGACGTTCTTGCCGTCGATCATCGCAATGAAGCTCGCCTCCTCGCCGCGCAGATGCTCCTCGATGATGATCCGGCGCCCCGCTGCGCCCATCGCCCCGGTCACCATCATCGCATCCACCGCCGCGTGCGCCTGCGCCCGCGTGGCCGCGACCACCACCCCTTTGCCGGCGGCGAGCCCGTCGGCCTTCACTACCAGCGCCGGGCCATGATCGTCCACGTAGCGGCGCGCAGCAGCCGCATCGTCGAAGCTCGCGTAGGCCGCACTCGGGATGCCGTGTCGCTGCATGAAGGACTTTGCGAACGATTTGGAGCTCTCCAGACGCGCGGCCGCCTGCGAAGGGCCGAAAATACGCTGCTCGGCAGCGCGAAATGCATCCACGATGCCAGCGGCTAGCGGCGCCTCTGGACCCACCACGGTGAAGGCAATCTTTTCGTCGCGCGCGAACGCGAGCAGTCCGCCAATGTCGGTGATCTCGACATTGCTGCAGCCGGGTTCGACCGCCGTACCGGCGTTGCCAGGTGCGACGAAGGTGCGTGTGATGCGGGGAGAGTGCGCAAGCTTCCACGCGAGCGCGTGCTCTCTACCACCGGAACCGACCACCAGAACCTTCATCGAGTCATCACCCTGGCATCAATGACGGAAATGCCGCACGCCGGTGAACACCATCGCGATGCCATGCTCGTCGGCAGCCGCAATCACCTCTTCATCGCGCAGGCTGCCCCCCGGTTGCACCACCGCGCGTGCGCCGGCGGCGGCCAGCACCTCGATACCGTCCCGGAACGGGAAAAAGGCATCCGAGGCGACCACCGAACCGGCGAGCGACAAGCCCGCGCTTTGCGCCTTCATGGCGGCGATGCGCGCCGAGTCTACCCGGCTCATCTGCCCCGCCCCGACACCGAGCGTGCGCCCGGCGCCACAATACACGATCGCATTCGACTTCACGAACTTCGCCACATGCCAGGCGAACAGCAGATCTTTCAACTCGTCCGGATCGGGCGAGCGGCGGGTTACGCAGCGCAAATCGGAGGTCTCGATGACGGCATTGTCCGGGCTCTGCACGAGCAACCCTCCGCCCACACGTTTGAAATCCCAGGATTGCTTGCCGCCCTTGCCCGCAATCTCGAGCACCCGGATATTGGGCTTGTCCGCCAGAAACTCGACGGCCTGCGGCAGTACTTGCGGGGCGATCAGCACTTCGACGAACTGCGCCGTGAGCGCTGCGACCGTGGCCGCATCGAGCGCCCGATTGATCGCGATGATGCCGCCGAAAGCCGATGTCGGATCGGTCGCGAATGCGTTGCGGTACGCCGCCACGGTCGAATCGTCGACCGCCACGCCGCATGGATTGGCATGCTTGACGATCACGCAGGCGGGCCGCTCGAAGCCTTGTACGCATTCCCAAGCCGCGTCGGCATCGGCGATGTTGTTGTAAGAAAGCGCCTTGCCGTGGAGCTGGCGGGCGCCTGCGATCAGCCCCGGCGCACCCCCGAGGTCGCGATAGAACGCCGCGTTCTGGTGCGGGTTCTCACCGTAGCGCAATAGTTGCACGCGTTCGAAATTGAGGTTGAGCTGCTGAGGAAACAGACCCGCGCGCTCGTTCTCGTCCAGCGCGCCCAGCCAGTTTGCGATCGCGCTGTCGTACGCGGCAGTATGCGCAAAAGCCTTCTTGGCAAGTTCCAGGCGCAGCTCCACACCGATCGCACCGTGGGTGGAGTGCAGCTCCTGCATGACAGGTTCATAGTCGGCCGGATCGGTGACCACCGCGACGTCGCGGTGGTTCTTGGCGGCGCTGCGCACCAGGGCAGGGCCGCCGATGTCGATGTTCTCGATGGCTTGGGCGAGCGTCACGGCGCCGCCGGCCACGGTGCGCGCGAACGGATAGAGATTCACGACCACGAGATCGATCGGCGGAATACCGTGCCGGCTCAGGGCCTGCACGTGCGCCGGCGCATCCCTGCGCGCCAGGATGCCGCCGTGCACCTTGGGGTGCAGCGTCTTCACGCGACCGTCGAGCATCTCCGGGAACCCGGTGTAGTCGGCCACTTCGATCACCGTCAGGCCGGCTTCGCGCAGGCTCCTCGCGGTGCCGCCCGTGGAGATGAGCTCGGCGCCATAACCGGCCAGCACGCGCGCAAAGTCGACCAGACCGGTCTTGTCCGAAACGCTCAGCAGCGCTCGCTTGACGGTAGCCATCGCTTTGCGTTCAACCTTTGATGCCGTGCGTTTTCATCTTCTTTCGCAGCGTGTTGCGATTGATGCCGAGCATCTGCGCCGCGTGCGTCTGGTTGCCGTCCACGCGCGTGAGCACCGCTTCGATCAGGGGTCGTTCGACGCAGCTGATCACCATCTCGTACACCCCGCAGGGCCGCTCCCCGTCCAGGTCGTGAAAGTACCCGTCAATGGCCCGGCGCACCGAGCGCACCAGCTCTGTTTCATTCCTCATGCCGCAAGCTCCTCTCTTGCGTCGTATTCATCGGGACAGGCGTCGCGTTCGAGCCGATCGAAGTATCGATCGAGTTCATCGAGCTGCGCGCGTGCGCTCTCCAGCCTGTTGAAGGTGTGACGGAACACTGCACCGCCGGCAAGCGCCGCCGTATACCAGGATACATGCTTGCGCGCGACGCGCAGACCGCAGAGCTCACCGTAGAACGCATGCAATTCGCCCACGTGCGCACACAGCACAGCACGGATTTCTCCCAACGACGGAGGAGCGGGTGCAGCGACGTGTTCGAGGTAATGCGCGATCTCGCGAAAAATCCACGGCCGCCCTTGTGCCGCACGCCCGATCATGACAGCGTCGGCGCCGGTCCTCGCGAGCACCCAGGCCGCTTTGTGCGGCGAATCGATATCGCCGTTGGCGATCACCGGGATGCGAACGCGCGCCTTGACTTCGGCGATGGTGTCGTACTCCGCCATGCCGAGAAATGCGTCGGCGCGCGTGCGGCCGTGAATGGCAATGGCGCGGATGCCCGCCCCCTCGGCCAATCGCGCCACGCGTACGGCGTTGCGGCTGCTGCGGTCCCAGCCGGTGCGCATCTTGAGCGTCACCGGAACCGGCACCGCCGCCACCACCGCATCGAGGATGCGGCCGACCAGAACTTCATCGCGCAGCAGTGCCGAGCCCGCGGCGAGATTGCACACCTTCTTCGCCGGGCACCCCATGTTGATGTCGATGATCTGCGCGCCGCAGTCGACGTTGAAGCGGGCGGCATCGGCAAGCAGCGCGGGCTCGCCACCCGCGATCTGTACCACGATGGGTTCGACTTCACCCGCATGATCCATGCGCCGCTGCGTCTTTGCGTTCTGCCGCAGCCGCGGGTTGGAGGCGATCATCTCGGATACCGCGAGTCCCGCGCCGAAGCGCTTACACAATTGGCGGAACGCTCGATCGGTGACGCCCGCCATCGGCGCGACGCATAAGCCATTGGGCAGGGAATAGGGTCCGATCTGCACTGTGCAAGCGCCTGGGGATGCCGGTGTGAGAACGCGCGGAAAGGGCGCTCATTCTAATCGCATTCGGCGCGCGGAAAAAGCAAGCAAATACTCAAATGCGACTGCCGAAGATCATACGACGCATCAAGAAACGCTTCGCCGGCCCTGATGCATCGAGCAAATACAAGCCCGCGCCACGCGCCACCCCAAGCAGCGGATCATCGTTCGAAAACATACGCACGAGAAAATCGGTGAACACCGCCCCACCGGTGCGATCGAGCCTGCGCCCGGCACGATAGCCCTTGAGCCCCTGCAGCAAATCCTGCCCGCGGCGACGTGCTTCGGCGAGCGCGCGCGCGAGCTCGAATGCATCGCGCAAACCCAGATTGAACCCTTGACCGGCCACGGGGTGCAGCGTCTGCGCAGCGTTGCCGATCAGCACGTGGCGGTTGCCGGCGATGCGATGGGCGAATCGCAGCTGTAGCGGGAAACAAGCGCGAGCGCCGACGAGTCGCGCTTCCCCCAGCCGCTCGCCGTAGCTTTGCACGAGCGCACGCACGAACGCGGCGTCGGTCATGGCGTCGAGCGACGCCGCTTCGCTCTGCGGCACGGTCCAGATCAACGCATGTCGGTCAGCACAGGGCAGAAGTGCAATCGGCCCCGCGCCGGTGAAGCGCTCGTAGGCACGAGCGGCGTCGAGTCGCGGGCTCTGGATCATGGCGGTGAACGCGCACTGGCGGTAGTCGCGCTCGGTGCGGCCGCCCGGCGCGGCGAGGCTCGCACCGCCGTCGGCCTGCGCAACGATGCGCGCGCGCGCGGTTGCGCCGTCGCCGGCGTGCTCGTAACCGATCTCCGCCGCCCCGGCGCCAGACTCGATCCCCTGCACCCGAGCACCGGCGACGAAGTCGATGCTCACTTGCGCCGCCCGTGCACGCAGTGCGCGCACGAGCTCGTCTTCGGCCACCACGTAGCCGAGCGCGTCGAGCTCGAGTTCCGCGGCGTGCAGCACGGTGTGGCCGAAGCGGCCGCGCTGCGAGACATGCACCGAGCGGATCGAACTCGGCGAACGGATCTCGCACCAGGCGCCGAGGCGTTCCAGGATGAGCCGGGCGCCATGCGAGAGCGCGAACACCCGGCCAGGGCGCACGCCCGGTTGCGTGTGCGCTTCCAACACCAGCGCCCGCATGCCGTGCGCCGCTGCCGCAAGCGCAGCCGACAGCCCGACCGGACCGCCGCCGATTATTGCAACATCATGCATCGCTGCCTCAGCCGTCGCGCATGAGCGCCTCGATGTCGACGATCGCTTTGGGCGCTGCCGCGGTCAAAACCTCACCGCCGTCGGGCGTGACCAGCACGTCGTCTTCGATGCGGATACCGATATTGCTGAGCGCCTGTGGTACTCCTTCGCCCGGACGCACATAGATGCCAGGCTCGACCGTGAGCACCATGCCGCTGGCAAGGCGCTTCCACCGGCCCTCGCCGCCGTACTCCCCCGCGTCGTGCACATCAAGCCCCAGCCAGTGGCCGGTACGATGCATGTAAAAGCGTCGGTATGCGCCGCTCTCGATCGCCGCATCGAGGCTACCCTGCAGCAGGCCGAGATCGATCATGCCTTGCGCCAGCGTGCGCACCGCCGCGGCATGCGGATCGTTGAAGTCTCTTCCCGGCGCAACCGCGGCGATCGCGTGCGCTTGCGCGGCCAGCACCAACTCGTAGAGCGCCTTCTGCGCGCCCCGGAAGCGGCCACTCACCGGGAAGGTGCGCGTGATGTCGGAAGCATAGCCATCGAGCTCGCAGCCGGCATCGATCAGCACCAGGTCGTCCGGCTCTAGCAGCGCCCGGTTGGAGACGTAGTGCAACACGCAGGCATTCGCGCCGGTGGCGACGATCGAGCTGTATGCGGGGGCTTGCGCACCGTGGCGCAGAAACTCGTGCATCAGCTCGGCCTCGACCTCGTACTCGCGCAGCCCCGGGCGCGCGAAGCGCATCGCGCGCCGGTGCGCCGAAGTCGAGATGGCGGCCGCACGCCGCATGGTAGCCAGCTCGTGCTCGTCCTTCACCAGTCGCATTTCGTCCAGCACGCTGCGCACATCGACCACCTCGACGGGGGCGCGCACACCGGTACGGGCGCGCGCGCGAACGTTGTTCAACCAGCCGGTCACGCGCCGATCCCAGTGCGAATCGGCACCGAGGCTGAAATACAAGCGCTCGCGATCGCTCAGCAGGGCCGGCAGTTGCTCGTCCAGCGCCTCGAACGCAAACGCCTCATCCATGTCGAACGCCGCGCGCGCCCCTTCGGGACCGTAGCGCAAGCCATCCCAGATCTCACGTTCCTCGTTTTTCGGGCGGCAGAAAAGGATGCTGCGCGCGACTGCGCCACCGATGACGACCAGCACCGCATCGGGCTCGGCAAACCCGGTGAGATAGTAGAAGTAGCTGTCGAAGCGATAGGGGAAAGTGCTATCCCGATTGCGCACACGCTCGGGTGCGGTCGGCACGATGGCCACGCCTTCGCGCATCGCCGCCGCGAGTCGCTCGCGCCTCGCCTTGAATACAGCCGTCGGATTCTGCACCATCAGTGCGGGCCTTTGCAAAATGGCAGCCAGCGGCGACGTCGTCGGCTGTTCTCCCGCGGACCGCGCCGAAGCGCCGACTCGGACCCGCTCGAACGCCTGAGCTGCTGGCACCAAGGTATTGCAACACCATGCACGCGCACGCGCAATCCGCCCGCGACGCGCACATGGCGCGTTCCACTTTCAGCGCTACGCACCGACTCAGACGGTGTCGTGCGTGTCGCCCAGAATGGCGCGCAACGCGGCGAGTCGCTGTGGCGAGCCGACGTCGATCCAGCGGCCCGCATAACGCTCGCCACGTACGCGCCCGTCGATCGCTGCGGCGTGCAGCATGGGTCCGAGCGGCTCGCGGCGGCCGGGCGCGATGGCGCCGAAGAAGTCCGGCCGATAAGCCCCGATCCCGCTGAAGGTGAGTCGCTCCTGCGAGGCCACGCCCACGACGCCATCGCGACCCAGCGAGAAGTCGCCGTGACGATGATGAGCGGGATTATCGACCAGCACGAGGTACGCGTCCCAGTCGACTCGTTCCTGCCCCGGGCGCTCGAACGCAGCCGCCAGCCTGGCGTAGTCGTACTCGCAATAGATATCGGCATTGACCGCGACGAATGCATCGCCGCCGAGCATAGGCAATGCCTGTGCAATGCCGCCCGCGGTCTCGAGGGCCACCGCCTCGTATGAATAACGGATGCGGACACCGAAACGCCCGCCATCGCCGAGAGCTGCCACGATCATTTCGGCCAGGTGCGAAACGTTGACCACGATGTCGCAGATTCCAGCCGCAGACAGCCGCCGCACCTGCCGCTCGATCAGACTGGCACCACCGGCGGCGAGGAGCGGTTTGGGCATCCGATCGCTCAGCGGGCGCATGCGCTCGCCGCGGCCCGCCGCCAGGATGATCGCCTTCATTTTCACGCTAGAACGTGTGCACGACCTGTGCGGCGCGCCCGTGCAGCTCGTCGAGCAAGCGGGCGAGCGGGGTGAGCTCTCGATAGCGGCTCGCGGCCCGCTCGAGATAGCGAAGCACCAGCGGCATATCGTCGAGGTAACGCGCCTTGCCGTCGCGATGCCAAAGCCGCGCGAAGATGCCCAGTATCTTGAGATGACGCTGCACGCCCATCCATTCGAAATCGCGATAGAACTCGGCGAAGTCGGCGCGCACCGGCAGCCCGGTGCGTCGCGCCATCTCCCAGTAGCGTATCGCCCAGTCGAGAACACGATCCTCCGGCCACTCGATGTAGGCGTCTTTCAGCAGCGACACGAGGTCGTAACTGAGCGGCCCCAGCACTGCGTCCTGGAAGTCCAGAATGCCCGGGTTGGGTTCGGTCATCATGAGATTGCGCGAATGATAGTCACGATGTACATACACGCGCGGTTCGGCGAGATTGCGCGCGATCACGATGTCGAACATGCGTTCCAGGAGTTCGCGCTGCCGCGCATCGACCGCTCGTCCGAGATGACGGCTTACATACCAGTCGGGGAACAGCGCCATTTCACGCCGAAGCAGC
>WYBJ01000184.1 GCA_011525945.1 Burkholderiaceae bacterium
GATTCAGGGCTCCCCGGGCATCGCGGGCGGAGGAGTTTTCACCAGACACGCGCGTGATTCGACGCTCGGCCGCGCCGGCGATAGAGTCGCGCATGGGGAAAAGGGTGGTTTGAAATTCCTATTCGTCGGCGGACTCGACGCCGCCTTCCTCGGATTCGCCGAGTGCGACCGTCACGGCAGTGTCAATGCAAGCCGGTTCGGCAATCGCATCGCCGGATGCGGCGGCTTCATCAACATCAGCCAGAACGCGAAGAAGGTCGTGTTCGTCTCGAACTTCGCTTCCGGCGGCGCGGAAAGCGTCGTCGAGGGCGGAAGGCTGCGCATCGTCAAGGAAGGCAAGCACATCAAGTTCGTCGAGCGCCTCGGCCAGGTGACCTTCAGCGGTCCGCTGGCCGCCGGGCGCGAGCAGGACGTGCTCTACGTGACCGAGCGGTGCGTCTTTCGCCTCACGCCGCACGGGCTGGAGCTCGCGGAGGTGGCGCCCGGAATCGACGTCGAGCGCGACATCCTGGCGCGCCTGCCGTTCGCGCCGATCGTGCGCGCTCCGGCCCTGATGGACGCGGCGATCTTCCTGTCGGCGCCGATGGGGCTGCGCGAGCGCATGCTGGACATCCATATCGACGACCGGCTGTCGTACGAGCCGCAGACCAACACCGTCTTCATGAACTACGCCGGGATGCGGGTGAAGGACAAGCAGGACGTGGACACGATCGTCGCCGCGGTCGACCGGCTGCTCGGGCCGCTCGGCAAGCGCGTCAACTCGATCGTGAACTACGACGGGTTCACGATCGACGACGAAGCAGTGGCCGACTACATGGAGGCGGTGCGCTACGTCGAGCAGACCTACTACATCAAGGTGTCGCGTTACACGAACAGCGGGTTCATGCGCCTCAAGCTCGGCCAGGAGCTCGAGAAGCGGCGCCTCTCGGCGCACGTGTTCGAGACCGGGCGCGAGGCGCGCCGGGAGCTTGGCGCGCCCGGCTAGCCTCCCACCTCACCCCCAGCCCCTCTCCTCTGGCAGGAGAGGGGAGCGTCGTGCGCGGCTACGCCGCGAGGCGCGCAATCGGCGGGGAGCGGGGGCGGCGAAGCCGCCCGCTGCCCGCCGGGCGAATTCAGGCCGCCGCCGGTTTGGTGACGGCGATCCGGCCACCGCCGAGCAGTGCCACCGCGCCTGCCACGATCACCAGGAACAACGGGTATTCCCACCCACCGTTCGGGTTGGAGAACAGCCAGCCGCTGCCCGCGTGCACCGCCAGCGAGCCGAGCAGGATCGGAATGCCCGCCAGCGCCACCCATCGGGTCTGGAAGCCGACGAGAAGCGCCACGCCGGCGAGCACTTCCGCCGGCGAGACGAGGTAAGCCGTCCAGCCGGGGAACCCCACCGACTCGAAGAAGCCGGCCGTTCCGGGCAGGCCGAACACCACGAACTTCAGCAGGCCGTGGGCGAGGAACATGGCGCCCAGGGCGAGTCTCAACAGCAGCGCCGCATAGTCGTAACCATTCGATTTCATGATCAGATTCTCCATTGGTGAGGTGATGCGTCGGTTGCGATGAATCAAGCCTTGCGAATCCAGGTCGGCGCGATGTTCGTGCCGAGGCCCGCGCCGTAGCCGAGGTAGATGTTCAGCCCCGCCAGCGGCTCGAGGTAGCGCGCGTTCTTCAGGCCGCCGGCGTCGATGACCGCAAAGCCGATGCTCTCGGCGAGCGTCCGCGCGACTTCCTTCGCGCGCGCGCTGTCGCTCGCGACAAAGACCGGCACGGTCTTGCCGTTGCCGAAATCGGCGCCTTCGGCCAGCACCTGCGCGAACACGGTGTTGAAGGCCTTGACGACGTCGGTCCCCGGCATCGCCTTGGCGATCTCCTCGGCGGCCGAGGTGTCGTGGCCGATGGCGAGCGCCATGTAGTCCGCGGTCATCGGATTGGTGATGTCGACGACGACCTTGCCGCCCAGGTCGCCGACCGACTGCAACGCGCTGACGGCATCGCCGTAGACGGTGGCCAGCACGACGACTTCCGCCTGCGCTGCGGCGTTCGCCGGTGCGACCGCGCTTGCGCCGGGGTTCGAGGCCGCGACGGCGCGGGCCTTTTCGGGGTTGCGGGCGGTCACGGCAACCCGATGGCCGGCGCGCGTCAGCTGCTTGACGAGCGCCGAGCCCATGTTGCCGGCACCGATAACGGTGATGTTCATGTGACTTCTCCGAGTGAATTAGGGATCGCCTGTTTCCTGGGACACCGGTGGTCCGTAATGTACGGCTCCAATCTTGCTCATTTCAAGAATTGAGATAAATGATCTATCATAGAATAGATTGTTCCTCATGGTGAGACAATGGATCGATTTCTCGAAATGCAGACGTTCAGCGCAGTCATCGACGCCGGAAGCTTCGTCAAGGCTGCCGATGGGCTCGCCATGTCCAAGGCCGCCGTGTCCCGCTACGTCGGCGACCTGGAGGCCAGACTGGGTGTGCGGCTGCTTCACCGCACCACGCGACGCCTGTCCCTGACCGAGGAGGGCCGCGTGTTCTACGCGCGCTGCAAGGAGCTGCTCGCCGGGGTGGACGAGGCCGAAGCCGAGATCACCTCGCGCAGCGGCGCGGCCAGCGGGCTCGTGCGGGTGAATGCTCCGGTGACCTTCGGCATCCGCCATCTGGCGCCGCTCTGGGGCGAGTTCCGCGCGCGGTATCCCGAGGTCACGCTCGATGTGACGCTTGCCGATCGCGTGGTGGACCTGGTGGACGAGGGCTATGACTTGGCGATCCGCATCGCGACGCTGCCCAGCTGTACGCTGATCAGCAAACGCCTCGCGAGCACGCGCATGGTCCTGTGCGCCTCGCCGCAGTACCTGGAGGCGCACGGCGTGCCGCGCCATCCAGCCGACCTCGCCGGGCACGCGGTGATCTCGTACAGCTACTGGTCCACCAAGGACGAATGGCATTTCGACGGCGCGCAGGGCCGGGTCAGCGTGCGAACCACCCCCTGCATACACACCAACAACGGCGACACCTGCCGCGCCGCGGCGCTGGCGCACCAGGGGGTGATCCTGCAGCCCACCTTCCTGGTGGGCGAAGATCTCGCCGCCGGCACCCTGGTGGAATTGATGCCCGAGTTCCGCTCGATCGAGCTCGGAATCTACGCGGTCTATCCGACCCGCAAGCACGTTTCGCCCAAGGTGCGCGTGCTGATCGAGTTCCTTGCGGAACGCTTCGCGCAGACGCGTATGACCCATCTTCGACAGTTAGGTTTTGAAATTCTCTGCAATTCAACGGGTTGAAATGGTGACGGACGCGTAATGTCACGCCGTCCGAGGGGGTTACCGAGCGGTTCGGCGTCATAGAGGTTGCAGCTCAGGCGGCAGCGCCACGCCACAGGCCTGAAACACTTTGGCGACGCTGCCCTCACTCTGGGTGCGAAGGCGGTAGCCCTTGCCGTTGACCCTCAGTTCGATCTCCTGGAGCCGCTCCAGGTCCTGCAGGACGTCGCCCCGCTCGAGGTTGTGGCCGCATTTGACCAGGCGCCGCTGCAACTCGTCGCGCAGCACCAACGCCAGAAACGAGCAGAACACGTGACCGCGGATGGTGTCGTCGCGCTTGTGGTAGATCGGGCGCGTCGCCAGCGCCGTCTTCATGGTGCGAAAGGTCGCCTCCACTTGCCACAATTGCTTGTACTTGAGCGCGAGTTCGCCCGCCGAGAGTTCGGTGTTGGTGGTCAGGCCCAAGTTTGGCAACGCTTTGCGAAATACGCGCGAATTCAGGTAATTGTAGAACGTGCGGGGTTCTTTACCACTACATTTTTCGCCCCAGCGGAGCTTCAGCGGAGAGCCGGTTGTGCGAGTGGCGGAGGCTTGATGCCGAGAGCGGCAAGGATCTTGCCGGCGCTACCCTGCAGAGGCGAGCGCAGCAAGTAGCGCTCGCTGCCCAGAGCCACGGTGACCGCACGCATGGCGCTGAGGTCGCGGATGATCTCGTCCCAGGGCAACTTCAGCTCGGCCTGCGCGAGCTTGCGCTTGAGCAGCGCCGCCAGGTACAGCGAGAGAAAGCTTCAGATACCGCGACTCGCTTGGTGCACCGCCCGGATGCGCTCGGCAAGCGCCGCGTTCCGGCGCTCACGCTCGCTCCGCTCGCGCGAGCGCCAGGCATAAAACCCAGCCCGCGTCACTCCGTAGAGCCGGCACATCGCCGTGACTTGTATTCGGAGCGGTTTGCTTCAATGAACTCGAAGACTTCCGCCTTCGATCGGAAGCAAACCGGACGGCTTTTTTTTCACGACTTCGACGCCGTACGCGGAAAAGAACTTTCTCTCCAATCCGTTGATCCAGTCGCTATTCGGCGAGGCGAGCCCGATGCGTTTCGCGCCGAACGCGGCCAGCGCCGTCAGCACTGCTCCGGAAGTCGCGATCGCCGGTATGCCGGTGCGAGCCTTGATGCGCTGCGTGATTTCCTGGTCCTGTCCCGCGCCGCGGTAGAGGCTGGCGCCCGTGCAGGCGAAAACGATCACGCTCGCCCCGGCGTCGGCCAGCAACTCGGCGGCGCTTGGCGCATCGGCCTCCATCTGCGCAAGCTCGGCGGGATCTTCGCCGCGCAGCCGCGACCGCGTGAAGTGCAGGGCCACGCCGGGCGGGGCGTAGCGCACCAATTCGGTCTCTTGCACGGTATTGATCGAAAGGATGATGAAACCGATCCTCACCGGTTCGCTTGCCATACGGTCACGGCACCATGTCTTGCAGGAACATTTCGCCCGGAAGCTCGCGGCCCATGCCGCGGGCGCGCGCCCGGTCAAGCGCGCAGGCGCCCGTCGAGGCGTACCAGATTCCCAGGCCGGTCGCGTGCTTGAACAGAATTCTCCGCTCGCGCGATGTGCGGCCCGCGCACTTGCCGGCGACGATATCCCAGAGGTTCCTCACCTCGTCCCACGGGAAGAGCTGCCGCCGGTACAGGGCTCGTAGATGTCGCCCTCGTAGTCGTAGACCGCCTGGTCCTTCGAGTTGACGACCACCACGTCGCTGCGCTCGAACACGTCGTCGTGCAGCTCGCGTCGAATGATACGCTCGCCGTCGATCTCGATCGTCGCGCCGACGATCGAGACCACCGTCTGCCCGGGCTCGAACCATGCGCCTTTGTATACCGGAACGGTCGAGTTCGTACCGATGAGGACGACCTCCTTGCCGCGTACCGCCTCCTCGGGGGTGTCCACCGCCCGTACGTCGATCCCCAGCTTCTCGCTGAAGGCCGCCGCAAACTTCTTGCGATTGTGCGGATTGGGGCTGAAGACCCTCACGCTCTTGATCGGTCGCACGGCGCACGCGGCCTCGAGCAGCCCCTCCCGCCTGCCAGCCCGAACCGAGCATCCCGACGCTGCTCGCGCCGCCGGCCGCGAGGTACTTGACGCCGAGACCCGCCGTCCCTCCCGTGCAAAGCCTGTTGATCCAGCCGTCCTGGAGGATACCCAGCAATTCGCCGTTCTCGATGCTGTACAGATACACGAGGCCCAGGTACTTCTGGCCGGGAAGCGCGGGCAGCTTGCTCGCGCACCGCATGCCGTTCACCTCGCGCAGAACCATGATGTCGGAGCTCATGCGCACGGCGAACACCGGCGGATTGCGCAGCCCGCCCGCGAGCGACTTGTACAGATAGATCCGCCCGGCTCGATGATTGCGCAAATAGGTGTGCGCGCGCGACGGGCGCTGCTCGGTGCCTTCTCCGCGGGCAAGGTCACGGTAGGCTCGCTCCAGAATGCCGACGGTTTCCTCCATGCTCAGCACTTGCGCCACTTCATCATTCGTGAGAAACAACATTTGCTCGTCGATTCTTCACATCACATGGAAGGATGGAGGTAATTTCCGCCAAGTGCGGCCAGCCCGAATGCCGCACCGGCGATGTCAAAGTTGAATGAAAAGTGTCGGCATGCGGCCTGGACATCGCGTAAGTAGCGTTGCAGCGGATCATGCATATAGACGGCATTTGCCCCGTAGCAAGACCACAGCGTCTCCACCGCTTCACGCGACTGCGCCACCGCGAACGCATTCTGCACCCGAAGTCGCAGCTTCGTTCGAAGGTCGGGTACTTCGTTACGCTCAGCGAATTCTTGGAAAGCGATTGCCGACTCCCGCATCAAGGACCTCGCCGAGTCAATCAGGCAGCATGCTCGCGCGAGCTTTACCTGCAGCGCCTGGAAGTCAGCTACCTTTGCGCCGGTGTACGTCCCGATGCGCTTCGACATCGTTTCGACGAACATCTCGTAGGCTCCCTGGGCCGCATCGAGCGCTGTGCCCGAAAGAGAATATCCCGAGCCGGCAACCAGCGGAATGCGAAAGAGCGGTCCAGGGTTTACCGCAGCGCCCGGATGCTCGCCACCCCCGCGGGTCGACGGGGCAGAGAGCGCGCGGCGCTCCGGGACAAAGACGTCGATCAGCTCGACGTCCTTGCTCCCGGTGCCGGCCAGGCCCATCGCGTACCAGGTGTCGATGATGCGGTAGTCAGTTTTCGGCACCAAGCAAAGCCGCCAATCGACCGGGGTGTTGCGCTCATCGCCGTACACAGTCACGCCAAGCATATTCCACTCGGAGTTGTCCACTCCCGAGGAGAACGGCCAGCGCCCGCTCACCATGAAGCCGTCGGCGACCTTGTAGCCGCGGCCAGCCGCAAACGCGCTGGAGGAAGCGATTAAAGCATCCGGGTTCGAGTCCCAGATCTCGGGCTGCGTCTCTTCTTCGTAGTAACCGAGGAGATGGACATGGACGCCTTGTTGGCTCTCTGTTTATCTGATCGGCAATCTCTCGCGCTATTTTGTGATGGAAGGTGAGTCATTTTTCGGATAGGGCCACCGGGTGTCGCAATGTTGGAGGGTGGAGTAAAGCGAGAGGGCACGGAGTGCCGCGGGGTGCCGAAGTCGTGGCACTCAGAACGGAGGATCGCCAGGCGTAGAGGAGTGTGATTTCCGAATCTGGTGGAGATCTTGCTGACGTCGACGGTAGCGATGGATCTGTGCGCCGTAGTGGTGCTCGATGCTGGTGAGGAGTTCCCGGAGCAGCTCGACGAGTTGCGCGGCGCCCTTGTCGGTGAGGCAGGGCAGCCGCAGGGGCAAGATCACGGTTTCGCGTTTCAGGGAAGTGCCGTCCGGTTCTGGCGAGCATCGGTGGGGCATGACTGCGGGGGTGCGTTCAGCGCAGGCTAGAGTTCTTCCAGTGCAGCCTGGACGTGCTCAGCACTGACCTGTCTGACCTTGGCGAGGGCGGCGGCGGACAGCGCGTAATGGGCGGCCCGGTTGATCTTGCGCGGCAAGCCCTGGGTAGCTTGGAACAGCGCTTCGATCGCCGCGGGCTCGAACAGCGGTAACGAGCAGCCGGCCAGTTGCAGGCGATGCGAGAGGTAGGCGGGCGTCTCCTCGCGGCTGAGGCCGCTCAAGTGGTAGCGCACGACGATGCGCTGGGTAAGCGACTCGTGCATCGCCATGCTCAGGCGCCGGCGCAACTCGGTCAGCCCGACCAGCAGCACGCACAGGCGCCGCTCGGAATCCATGGCGTAGTTGGTAAGCAGGCGCAAATCCTCGAGCACGTCGTTCCGGAGGTGCTGGGCCTCGTCGACGACGAGCACCGGATAGATCTTGGTTTCCGTGACCAGGCGCGAGACTTCGGTGTGGATGGCGCGGTAGGCGCTGGCGCGGTTGCGCTCGATCGGCAGCCCCAGTTGCCAGCCGATGGCCTTGTACATGTCCATGACGTTGCCGGCGGAGAGCGGCACGTAGAACAGGCGATACAGGCCCGGATGAAGGCTTGCGCCCAGTTTCCGGCGGACGCTCGTTTTGCCCGAGCCGACCTCGCCGATGATCAGGCCGATGCCGCGCAGCTCGATCAGGTGCTGCAAGCGCGCCTGGGCTTCGCGTGCGGCGCTGGAGGCGAACAGCTCGTCGGGTTGCAGCGCACGCTCGAACGGGTAACGGGTGAAGCCGAAGTGGGCGAGGTACATCAGCGCGGCTCCCCTGTGCCGCGCGCTCGGCATCGAGAACGGCACCAAGACCGCTATTCGAATTCCGAATCCGAATCGGAATGACCGGCGCTGGTGTCGGGACAGCTGGCGGAGCTGCAAATCCCGTCAGAGGTAATAGTAAACGCTGAGAAAAAATCCCCAGGACCTCCGCTGCGAGGCCCTGGGGATGGGATCTAGCCTGATCTAGCCTAGTATGAGCCTAGTGTTGTGTCCCGCAGATAACTTTGCCAAGTCGTTCGAGCTTGGCGAGGATGGACTCGGCGGTGGCAGTCCACACGAAGGGCTTGGGGTGCTGATTCCACTGCGCCACGAAGCGCTCAATCTGGCGACGCAAGTCAGTGACCGAACTGAACGACCCGCGGCGGATTGCCTGTTGCGTGATCAGACCGAACCAGCGCTCGACTTGATTGAGCCAGGACGAGTAGGTGGGGGTGTAGTGGACGTGAAAGCGCGGCCGGCGCGCAAGCCACGCCTTGACGCGGGCGTGCTTGTGGGTGCCGTAGTTGTCCACGACCAAATGGACGTCGAGCTCCTTGGGCACATTCGCGTCGATGTGGCGCAGGAAGCTCAGGAACTCGCGCTCGTCGTACGAGACCGTGCGGCAAGCTACGTGAGGCGACGATGCTCTCCAGCTCAGCGCGCTCCTGTGCCGTGAGATCGAGAGACTGTTTCGGTCGGCCCATCGCCATGGTTGCCATCCAGGAGTTGGTAAAGATAACTCTTGGAACTAATCGTGTTAGTTTCTTTTGGGACACAACACTAGTTTGCAGCAAACCGCGGGAAGAGCGCCGGGGCCCCGGCGTTCCCGCTTTCAATCTTCTCGCGGTCCGCGGCCGGTGGCCCCAGGCCGGCGAGGCGCACCACCGCATCCTCGCGAAGGTGAACTCCAGGGTCAAAGCCGACAGGCCGCCGACGAGCTTCATGCCTGTCGCGAGCGTCGGGTGCACGAAGACCACCGCCGCGCGCCGGTCCAGTTCCGCGAACACCGGGCGCAAGCCCGGATCATCCGCATACAGGCCGTCGTTATTGGTCAGCATGCAGACCCCGTCGGCGCGGCACTGCGAGTACGCAAAATCGATCTCGCGCAGTGTTGCGTCGACATCGGGGAGCGGCAGCGTGGCGAACATGCCGAAGCGCCCGGTGTACTTCGCCGCCATGCCTGCCGCGAACTCGTTGCACCAGCGAGCGAGCGCCGCCCGCGCGTTGCGATCGTCGAGGTCCAACCCGGGTGATGTGATCGAGGTGATGGCGGCGCCGATGCCAGGCGCATCCATGCGGCGCAGGGCGTCTTCCACGCTCCATTCGGGGATCCGCCCGGAAGAGCCTTGTGCACCGATCTTCAAGGCCCCGACCTCGCGCACGTAGCGCTCCGGAAGGATGTGGTGATGCACGTCGATGATCTTGCGCATCGCTTCTTTGCTCAGTGCATGACGATTCAGCTTGGGCCACGGCCGAGTCAGGGGTCAATGACGATTTCGCTCCGGCCATGTTATGTTGCCGATGGTCGTTGTCATCAATCCGGGGCTCTAAATCGAATGACTCTGTACGTGGCCCGCTCCGGCGGTGGCGAGCCGGCGATCGTGTTCGTGCACGGCATGGCCTGCACTCATGAGGACTGGAAGGGACGGTGCGAGGCGCTCGCGCCGCTGCACGAGGTTCTTGCGTCCGACCTGCCGGGACACGGACGTTCGCCGGGCGCCCTCGCGGATGCGTCTGTACCGGCCTTCGCGCGGGAAGTGACGCGGATCCTGCCGCCGCGCGCGGTTCTCGTCGGCCATAGCATGGGTTGCCGAGTAGTGCTGGAAGCTGCGCGCCTGCGTCCGGAGCGCGTTGCGGGTCTCGTTCTCGTGGATGGCAGCCGCGTCACTTCCGGCGATGCGGCCCGCAGCGTGGAGAGCGTGCGGCGGCAGATCGCGGCCGCCGGCTACGCGCGCTTCATCGAGTCTTTCTTCGGAGCGGCGTCAACGCCGGGTCCAAAGGGCGAAGCTGCGCGTACGAGGGCGGCGAACCTGCCGGCCGAGTTCGGCGAGGCGTTGTTCCTGGACGTGGTGCGCTGGGATGCGGCTGACCTCGACGGCGCACTTACTGCCTTGAGAGCGCCGTTGCTCGCGATCCAGAGCACCTCGATGAACGCCGAGCGCAAGCGGGTGCGGCTGCGTCCCGGCGAAACGTCGCCCTGGCTCGAGCTGCTCCGCGAGCGCGTGCCCGGCGCGCGCCTGGAGGTGATCGCCGGCGCAGGTCACTTCATACACATCGATGCGCCCGGCCAGGTAAGCCGGCTGATCGGCGACTTCGCCGCCGCGGCCGCCTCGCCCGGTTGACTGCGCAATCAATCTTGATCGGCCGGAGCACGACTCCTTAGACTTTCAAAATGAAGAACGACGCCGTGGTGGCGGCGGCAACTACTGTGCAGGACTCGTGACCGAGGTGAAGGACGAGACGATCCCGATGGTGAAGGGTGGTGAACCTCTCGGTGCGCGAGCCGTACTGCGCGGTGGCACGAATCGTCGCCCACAACCATCAGATCATGTTCACCGCCGGCAACATTAGCCCGGCGCTCGCTTCGACGACACGGTGATCGTGAAGCCGCCGAAGGCGAAGCACATCAGTTCGCCACGGCGCGGCGGCTGCGGCGATCCGCTCTATGGAATGGAGGGGCAGCTCGCGCGCATCGGACGGCACGCGGGCCGGCGCGAGCTGATCGCGGCGTCGAGGCAGCTGTCAGCCCTTCCACCGACGGCCCAAGAAAGGTAACCGAATCGATGAAGCAGCGCCCTGCCCCGCATGCGTCAGGATTCTCCCTCGGCATCGACATCGGAGGGACCTTCACCGACATCGTGCTCTACGAGGATACGACCGGCGCCTGCCTCACCTACAAGGAGCTGACGACGCCGGACGATCCGACGCGGGGCGTGATCGCCGGGATGCGGCATCTGTTCGCGCGCGAGGGGCTTCGCACGGACGCGGTGCGGCGCATCGTGCACGCGACGACGCTGTTCACCAACGCACTAATCGAGCGCAAGGGCGCGCCGACCGGCCTGATTACCACCGAAGGGTTCAGCGACGTGCTCGAGATCGGCCACGAGCGCAAGTTCGAGCTGTACGACATCTTCATCGAGATGCCGAAGCCGCTGGTGCGCCGCAGCATGCGCCTCGAAGTGCCCGAGCGCATCGGCCCGGGCGGCGAGATCGAGATTGCGCTCGACACCGTGGCGCTGGTGCGATGCGCGCAGGCGCTGATCGATCGCGGAGCGGCCTCGATCGCGGTCGTCTTTCTTCACGCGTACGCCAACCCCGTCCACGAGCGGCTCGCGCGCGACATTCTGGAGTCGCGCTTTCCCGGGCTGTTCGTCTCGATCTCCTCGGACGTGTGCCCGCAGATCCGGGAACTCGAGCGCACCTCGACCACCGTCGCGAACGCCTATATCAAGCCGATCGCCGACCGCTATCTCGCCGGGCTGAGGGGCGAGCTGAAGGCCGCCGGCACGGGGGCGGAGCTGTTCCTCATGCTCTCGAACGGCGGTCTTACCAACGTCAACGAGGCCAAGCGCAAGCCGATCGAGATGCTCGAATCGGGGCCCGCCGCCGGGGCACTCGCCGGCGCGTACTTCGCCAAGCGCAACGACTTGCGCAACGTGCTCGCCTTCGACATGGGCGGCACGACGGCGAAACTGGCGGTGGTCGACGACGGCCAGCCGATCGTCGCCTACGATTTCGAGGCGGCGCGCGAGAAGCGCTTCATCGAAGGATCGGGGCTGCCGCTCAAGATCTCCACCATCGAACTAATCGAGATCGGCGCGGGCGGCGGATCGATCGCGCAGCTCGACGCGCTCGGCCTGCTGAACGTCGGCCCCGAGAGCGCGGGTTCGGTGCCGGGGCCGGCGTGCTACGAGCGCGGCGGCGCCCGCCCCACGGTCACCGACGCCAACCTGGTCCTCGGCTACCTCGACCCGGGCTTCTTCGCCGGCGGCACTATCGCCATCAGCCGCGAGGCTGCGGAGGCGTCGCTGCGCCCGCTCGCCGAGGCGTCGAACCTGCCGCTTGCGCGAATCGCGTGGGGCGTGCACAACATCGTAAACGAGAACATGGCGAGCGCAGCGCGCGTGCACATCGCCGAGCAGGGCAAGGACCCGCGGCGCTACGCGCTGCTCACCACCGGCGGCGGTGGCCCGCTGCACGGCTGCGAAGTCGCGCGCAAGCTCGGGATCACGCAGGTGGTCTGTCCGCCCTCGGCCGGCGTCGCCTCCGCGATCGGCATGCTGCTTGCGCCGGCGCGCATCGATCGCGTGGCCACCATTGCGCAGCGCCTGGACACGATGGACTGGGAGCGCCTCGAGGCGGCCTACCGCGCGCTCGAAGCCGACGCGCTGCGGGTGATCCGGGAAACCGGGATCGACACCGAGGCCGTGACGGTCTCGCGCTTTGCCGACATGCGCTACGCCGGGCAGGGCTTCGAGCTGGTCGTCGCGCTGCCGCAGGGTCCGTACAGCGCGGCCTCGCGCGACGCGATCCTCGGGCGGTTCGAGGCCGATTACCGTGCGATCTTCTCGCGCATCCCGATCGGCTCGGCCGCAGAGATCGTCAACGTCCGGACCTCGGCGCGGGCACCAGCGGGTAACGACGAATTGCAGGCCGCGCGGGGCACGGGGCGCGATGTGTCCGAGGCGCGCAAGGGTGAGCGCCGCGTGTATTTCGGCACCCGAGGCGATTACGCGCTCACCGCGGTCTACGACCGGCGCAAGCTCCCGGCGGGCGGCGAGATCCCGGCTCCCGCGGTGATCGAGGAAGCCGAGTCGACGCTCATCGTTCCGCCGGACGCGCGCGCCCGGGTGGCGGCGAACGGTGACATCATCGTCAGGCTCGAGGTGCCCGAGGAAGCGCCGATGTTTCACGTCCCCAGGCAAGCCGACAACGCGCCGCAGCGCTGACAGGGAGAAACTCGATGGCCGGCCGGTTCGATGCAGTGACACTGGAAATCCTGTGGAAGCGACTGATTGCCGCGGTCGATGAGGCCTCGGTCGCGCTCGTGCGTGTCGCGTTCTCGTCCGTCGTGCGCGAGTCCTCGGACTTCGCCTGCGTGATCACCGACAGGCACGGCAGGCTCCTTGCGCAGGCGACCGCGTCGATCCCCTCGTTCATCGGCACGCTGCCCCGGACGGTGCGGCATTTCCTCGAGCGCTTCGACGTGGCGAAGATGAAGCCGGGCGACGTGTTCGTCTGCAACGATCCCTGGTTCGGCACCGGGCACCTGTCGGACGTGAACATCATGATGCCGATCTTCCACAACGGAAGCGTCGTGGGTTTCGCGGCCTCGACGGCGCACGCGCCGGATATCGGCGGACGCACCGGCAGCATGGAGATGCGAGACGTGTTCGAGGAGGGTTTCCAGATCCCGCCGCTCAGGCTCATGGACGCGGGCCGCATCGATTCCACGCTGATCGCGCTGCTGCGCGCGAACGTGCGCGCGCCTGACGAGGTGGTCGGCGACCTGTTCGCGCAGATCACCGGGCTCGAAGTCATCGAGCAGCGCGTCCTCACCCTGATGGAGGAGCACGGGCTCGCGGAGCTCTCCAGCCTCGCCGCCGAGATCCACGACCGCTCGGAGGCGGCCATGCGCGCGGCGATCGCCGAGATTCCGCGCGGAACCTACCGCTTCACCGTGACCCCGGACGGGCTGCTCGAGCCGATCACCCTCACGGCGGTAATCACCTTCGACGGCACGCACTGCACGGTGGACTACGAGAACGTCACCGGCCAGCTCGACGGCACTGCGCTCAATGCGGTCTACGCCTACACCTTCGCCTACACCTCGTACGGGCTGAAGTGCATCCTCGCGCCGACGATTCCGAACAACGACGGGCTGTGGCGGCCGATCACGATCCGCGCCCCCGAAGGCAGCATCCTCAACCATTGCTTTCCCACTTGCGGCTACTGGCGCCACATGCTCGGGCATTACCTGCCGATCGCCGTCCTCGGCGCGATGGCCGAGGTGTTGCCCGAGCGCGTCATCGCACCGTCGGGCGCCGCGCCGCAATGGTCGATGCAGCAATCGGGCATCACCCGGGACGGCAAGCCCTACGCCAACTTTTTCTTTTTCGCCGGCGGCATGGGTGGCAGCTGCCGGCACGACGGGCCGAGCGTGCTGAGCTGGCCTTCCAACATCGCGGGCGTCGCCGTGGAGTACATGGAGCGGCTCGCGCCGTTTCGCGTCGAGCGCAAGGCGCTCCGGCCCGACTCCGGTGGCGCGGGCAGGCATCGCGGCGGGCTGGGGATGGAGATCGTCATGCGTGTCACCGAAACCAGACCGATCAGCCTCGGCATCGCCGCGGACCGCCTGCGCGAGGGCGCCGGCGGTGTCGCGGGCGGACTTCCCGGCGCGCGCGGTGAATTCCTCATCAACGGCGCGCCAGCCGATACGCGGCGCATGCACACGCTTCGCACCGGCGACCGGATGACGCTTCGCACGCCCGGCGGCGGCGGCTTCGGCGATCCTGCCGAGCGGCCCGCGCAGCTTCTCGAGCACGATCGCACCGAGGGCTACGTCTCGGTTGCGGCCGTCGCCGCAACGAGCTCGCCGCGTCGCGACGTGGAGCGCGCAGCAGAGCGCGCGTCGTGACGCCAATCGCCTCTCGGCTGGCGCAGGTCGCGTTTTCGCAGACCCTCGCGATGGGGCGAAGGGCCGCGGCGATGCGCGCAGCCGGCCGCGACGTCATCAGCCTCGGCCTGGGGGAGCCAGACACCGCGATTCCCAAAATCATCCGCTCGGCCGCCGCCGAGGCCGCACGCCGCGGCGAAGGGCGCAGTCCGCCGGTCGAGGGGATCGCCGCGCTCCGGGAGGCGATCGCCGAGAAGTTCCGGCGCGATAACGCGCTTTGCTACGACGTCGATCAGATCATCGTCGCGAGCGGCAGCAAGCAGGTCATCTTCAATGCGATGCTGGCGACGCTCGACCCGGGCGACGAAGTCGTCATCCCGGCGCCGTATTGGGTCTCGTACCCGGACATCGTGAGGCTCGCCGGCGGACGGCCCGTACCGGTGCCGTGCGCCGCCTCGGCAGGCCACAAGCTCTCGGCCGAACGGCTCGATGCGGCAATCACGCCGAGGACGCGCTGGCTGATCCTCAATTCGCCGAACAATCCGACCGGCGCAGTCTACAGCCGGGACGAACTGGCGGCGA
>WYBJ01000185.1 GCA_011525945.1 Burkholderiaceae bacterium
ACGAGCCTGAATGGATCGATATCGATCCCTCCGGCTCGCGCTTCGCGCTGCAACACCTCTCGCGGTGACTACGGTCACAGCGACGGCGCGTTAGCGCCAAGTCAAATTGTTCTCAGGCTCTGAGTCCCCAGTGGAAGATTTCAGCCGCGCCCGGTGACTTGGGCTGAAGCGAAAACGCCGCGTCGCGCACGGCCTGATCGGCCGGCAGATATTCCTTGATCGCGACGTTGCACTTGAGATTGTGGTCGGTGGCGAGATACGTGACGCCGAAGCCCCCATAACCGAGCACATCGTCGAGCGAATACTCCTGCAGCCGGTATCCGGGCGGGAGCGCATTCAGCACGTTGCCGGCTGCAACCGCGCCGGCGCTCGGCGATCGAGCGGCGGACGCGTCGTCGTCAATCCCCATGCGACGATCCTCCAGGAGGCTGCCACAGTGTAATCGAACTGATTGGGTTTCGTGGTTGCGGCGTGCCGAGGTACGCCGCAGGTTGTCGGTTAACGGCCGACCCTATCCGGTCTGCACCCGAGTCGGGCGCCAGGGCTCCGGCCTGCGCGTACGGCGCCCCGGCCGGCACGGCGGGTCGGGCAGCGGCCGGTCAGCTCCTTGACGGCACGTCGCTGCGGCGCTGCCCGTCGGGCAGATACTCCTGGCATTCGGCGAAGATGCGAAGCCGGCAGCGCCGGCAGATCTCCACGTCGAAGCGCGGATAGAGCGTCGCGATGACGCGGTGCTTAACCGGGAACAGATTCTCGGGACCGAGTGCCGTCAGGTAGCCGCCGCGTTCGAGCAGCCGGCGAACCTCATCCTTGACGCGGTAGAAGTAGAGCCCGCCGCCGAGCGCGCGCCGGCGGCGCGCTTCGGCCACCAGCATCTCGGCGCCCGCCACATCGATGAAGTTGACGCCGCTGGCGGTCATCAGCAGGTGTTTCTGCTGCGGGTCGAAATTGGCGAAAGCCCTCGTCACGTGATCGACCGCGCCGAAATACAGCGAACCATTCACCCGCACGATCTTGACCTGCGGACAATCGGGCAGCCCGCTGTCGGCGGTGAAATGGTAGCTATCAGGCGCCGGGTCGGGCTTCACGTCCATGATGAGCGGCTGCGAGGTGCGGTGCAGATAGACGATGAGCGAAAACAGCACACCGGCGATAATCGCGAATTCGAGGTCGACCAACAACCCCGTCAACAATGTCGCCAGCATGATGGCGCCTTCGCGCCGGCTGGTGCGCGCGACCTGACGCACGTGCTCGACGTCGATCAAGCCGTAGCCCACCAGGAACAGGATCGCGGCCATGACGGCGATCGGCAGATGCGTAAACAGGGGGGCTACGGCAAGCACAAAAACGATCAGCAGGCCGGCTGCGATGACGGGTGAGAGCGGGGTGGCCGCACCCGCCTCGTAGTTCACGCCACTGCGATTGAATGAACCGCTCGACGGGTATGCCGAGAAGAACGACCCGGCCAGATTGGACAGACCCTGGCCGATGAACTCCTGGTTGGCATCGATGCGCTGCCCCGAGCGCACGGCGATGGCGCGTGCGATCGACAGCGCCTCGGTGAGCCCGAGTATGGTCATGCCTAACGCGATCGGCAACGCATGATGAATGCCCTCCAGCGAAAGATCGGGCGCCGACAAAGGCGGCAACGCGCCCGATATGGCGCCGAGCTTGGGCAACTCGCCCAGTTGCCGCCCGAACAGCCATTGCATCGCTGCGCCGAACAGCGATCCGGCGACGACCGCGACGATCATGTAGGGGAACTTGGGATAGAAGCGGCGGGTCGCGATGGCGATCGCGATGGTGAATACGGCCACGCTGGTCACTATCCAGTTGATCTCGCCGCTGGCGACCCTGCCGACGAAGACGCGCAGAATCTCGAAGAAGCTGCTGCCGCGAGGGATGCTCGCGCCGAAGAAGTTCGACAGTTGACTTGCGATGATCAGCAGGCCCGCCGCCGCGGTGAAGCCGATGATCACGCTATGCGAGATGAAGTTCACCAGCACACCCATGCCGGCGATGCCGAGCGTCAATTGCATCGCGCCGGTGAGAAACGTCACCGTGAGCGCGAGCTGCACGTACTCAGCGGAGGCGGGTTCGGCAAGCGGCGCAAGCTGCGCGAACAACAGGATCGAGAGCGCATTGGTCGGACCCGAGACCAGATGAAACGACGAGCCGAACAGCGCCGCCACCACCGCGGGAACCATGGCCGCATACAAGCCGTACTCGGGTGGCATGCCCGCCAGAGTGGCGAACGCAACGCCCTGGGGCAGCACGATTACCGCGCCGATCAGCCCCGCCATCGCGTCCGCGCGCAGCGTATGGCGGCTCGCCTTGGGCAACCACGCGAGAAACGGCAGCAGTCGGGTAACGGGAATGTCGTAGCGAAATCGCACGGCGCGCAACATGAGCCGAGCCGATCTCGGCTCGCGACGCCATTATGGTGGAGCCGACAGCCTTGTACAATGCGCGGGCGCGCCGGGTTGTTGCTGTATAATCCGGCGCGCTGCAATCATTTCAAGACACTCGACAAGGTTCCCGATGAAGCGCAAGAGCACGCTGTTGCTCGCCGGGCTGGCTGCGGCGTTTGCCGTCGAAGCAGGCGCGGCCGAGGAGGGCAAGGTCCAGGACGTACGCAGCAAGCTTGCGATGTGCCAGGGTTGCCATGGAATAGAAGGCTACAGGATGGCGTTTCCCGAGGTTTACAGCGTGCCCAGGCTCGGCGGACAACATCCCGCTTACATCGTAAAGGCGCTGCAGGAGTACAAGAGCGGTACGCGCAACAATGCAACCATGCACGCGATCGCATCGCAGTTGACCGAGCAGGACATGGCCGCGATCGCCGCCTACTATGGCGGCCAGAACGCGCAGACTGCGGCAAGCAAGTAGACGGGGCCATCATGATGCGAATCGCTCTTGCAATGTCCGTGACCGTGTTTGTGTCGGCAATCGGAATCAGCTCTGTCGCGGCTGCCGACATCGAGGCCGGAAAAAAGAAAGTCGCCGAGGTGTGCGCGGCCTGCCACGGTCCGGATGGCAACAGCGCCACGGCGGATTTCCCGCGTCTGGCCGGACAGCATCCCGACTATATCGCCAAAGCAATCCGCGATTACAAGAGCGGTGCGCGCAAAGATCCGATCATGGGCGGCTTTGCCAAGACGCTCACGCCCAAGGAGATCGAAAACGTCGCTGCGTATTTTTCTTCGCAGCACGGGTTGCAAACCAAGTACTGAGGGTTTGCATCGCCCGGTACGACGGCCGCCCGCGGGCGGCCGTCGCGTTTTCGGTGCTCGATTTCGAGCGGCGTGCGCACGAGAAGGGGCGCTCCTAGCCTGACTTCCGCGATCAGCGCCAATCGCCGCGCAACCGCTGCACGATCGCCTGCAGGCGATCGGGCGTGGCATCTTGCGGGGCGACGGCGGGCGCCGCGGCGAGCGCAATGGGCCGGAACGGTAGCGTGCGAAATGGCCGTGACATGGCCTTGCCGCCCTCGCGACTGAAGAAGCTGCCCCACAGTCCGCGCAGCGCCATCGGTATGACCGGCACCGGCGTGCGCTCGACGATGCGCCCGATACCGTGGCGAAACGGGTACATCTCGCCGCTGTCGGTGATGCGACCCTCCGGAAAGATGCACACCAGGTCACCGCATTCGAGGCCGCGCGCGATCTGGTCGTAGGCGCGTTCGAGCAGCACCGGATCGGCGCGGGCCGAAGCAATCGGAATGGTGCGGCCGGTACGAAAGACGAAGTTGAGGATCGGGATGCGGAAGATGGCGTGGTCCATCACGAACCGGATCGGGCGCGGGCATGCCGCCGCGATCACCAGCGCATCGACGAAGCTCACGTGGTTGCAGACGATCACCGCCGCGCCCTCGTCCGGAATGTGCTCGAGCCCCGACTTGCGCAGCCGATACACCGAGTGGATCAGCAGCCAGACGACGAAGCGCATGAGGAACTCGGGCACCAGCGTGTAGATGTAGACCGCCACGGCCGCGTTGAGCAGCGCAGTGACGAGGAATATCTGCGCTACGCTCACGCCGGCATGCAGCAGGCCGATTGCAAGGCCGGCCGCGACGACGACGAAAGCGGCATTCAGGATGTTGTTGCCTGCGATCACGCGCGACTGGTGCGCTCGCTCGCTGCGTGTCTGGATGAGCGCGTACAAGGGCACGATGAAGAATCCGCCGAAGGTCCCGATCAACACCAGGTCGAGCAGGATGCGCAGACTCCCCGGCTCACGCAGGAACTGCGCGGCGCTGAGCCCCGCCCCCATGGGTGCGGCGGGCGAGGCGAAAAAAAGATCCAGCGCAAGCACACTCATGCCGATGGAGCCGAATGGCACCAAGCCGATCTCGATCTTGCGCCCCGACAGGCGCTCGCACAGCAGAGAACCCAGACCGATCCCGATCGAGAACACCGCCAGCAGCACGGTGATGACCTGCTCTGCGCCGCCCAAGGTGTCACGTGCATAGGCCGGAAACTGAGCAAGGAACATCGCGCCGTAGAACCAGAACCAGGATATCCCGAGCACGGCGTGAAACACGGTGCGGTTCTGCGCGGTGAAGCTCAGATTGCGCCAGCTCTCCCGCAGCGGATTCCAGTCCAGCCGCAGCCCGGGTTCGGGGGCGGGCGAGCGCGGTATCCCGCGGCTTGCGATATACCCCGCGACCGCAACCCCGACGCAGACGTAGGCTGCGGTCCTGCCCCCGCCGATTCCCACCAGGATACCCCCCAGAATGGTGCCGATCAGAATGGCGAGGAAGGTAGCGCTCTCGACCCAGGCGTTGCCGCCAACCAGCTCGTCGTCGCGTAGATGCTGCGGCAGGATCGCGTACTTCACAGGGCCGAACACGGTCGAATGCGTGCCCATGAGAAACAGTGCGGCGAGCAGCAACCAGAGGCTTTGCATGACAAATCCGGCGAGAGCGAGCGCCATGATCGCGATCTCGGCGAGCTTGACCAGGCGGATGATACGCGCACGTTCGAACTTGTCCGCGAGCTGCCCGGCCTGGGCGGAGAATAGAAAGAACGGCAGGATGAACAGTGCCTGCGCGATATTCGCGAGCTCACCCGCGGAGCGCGTGCTCCAGGCTCCGGCCTGGTAGGTGAAGGCGATTACCAGCGCATTCTTCAGGACGTTGTCATTGAGGGCGCCGAGAAACTGGGTGGCGAAGAACGGTCCGAAACGCCGCTCGCGCAGCAGGCGAAACTGGCTTCGCCCGCTCATCGCCCGCGCCGCTGCGTGCACCTTGCTTGCCGTCACGATCTCCGGCGCAGGCATTCGAGGTACATCTCGGGATCGGGGGCGGCCATGTTGCGCTGCGCCTGCCAGATGATCTCGCCCAGGCATTCGAGCACGTCGTGTTTCGCATCGTGCTCGCCCTTGAGCGCGCACAGGCGCTTGAACTGCGCCCGAATTCCCGGCGGCTGGTCGATCGAAAGCTGCTCTTCGATTGCGAGATGCAGGCTCAGGTGCAGGAAGGGGTTCGTCTCGCCCGCTTCCGGCGTATAGTCCCGATCGCCATACTCACGCGGCGCGTCGAGTATGGCGCGGTACTCTGGATGCGAGAGCAGCACTTGCAGCGCGACCGTCTCCAAGCCCGCGAGCGCTTCGCCGGCGCGATACTTGTGCCAGGTATCGAAGAAGAACTGCCTTGCTTCGTCGCGCGTCGGTGCGAACATCGTCACGCTGCGCCGCGGGCGGGTGGCGCCGCAGTCTTGGCGCGGTACTCGCAAAGATCGCGGATGCTGCACTCGGGACACTTCGGCTTGCGCGCGGTGCACACATAGCGCCCATGCAGGATAAGCCAGTGGTGGGCGTTGCGCTTGAACTCCTCGGGCGTGAACTTCTCCAGCCGGCGTTCGACCTCGGCCACGTTGCTGCCGGGTGCGAGTCCGGTGCGATTCGCTACGCGGAAGATGTGCGTGTCCACTGCGATGGTGGCCTCGCCGAACGCGGTGTTGAGTACGACGCTGGCGGTCTTGCGACCCACGCCTGGCAGCATCTGCAGCGCGTCGCGTTCTCTGGGGACTTCGCCGCCGTGGCGCTCGAGCAGGATGCGGCAGGCGGCGAGCAGGTTCTTCGCCTTGGCGCGGTACAGGCCGATGGTCTTGATGTGGCCCTCCAGGCCGGACTGGCCGAGACCGAGAATGGCTTGCGGCGTGTTGGCGACCGCAAAGAGCTTGCGCGTTGCCAGGTTCACGCCCTTGTCGGTGGCTTGGGCGGAGAGAACGACGGCAACCAGCAGCTCGAACGGCGTCGAATACTCGAGCTCCGTGCTAGGGCTAGGGTTGGCGGCGCGCAGGCGCTCGAAGATGGCGCGGCGTTTGGCAGGATTCACGCGTGCGAGCTTAAAGGAATCGTCGAGCCCTCGACAAGCGCCGCACCGCAGGACGGACAAACCGCCTCATGCGCCGCCGCCATCGGGCCGTGCATCCGCGTGCCGGCGGCTCCCGAGCGCGGGGCGCCCGCTCGCGGTGATTTGGTATCATGCGGGCGCACGCAGCGAGCGGCCATGTCCAATCCGAATGAACCGAGCACGCCGGCGACCGAATTGACGGCTCCCTTTCCGGCCGTTCTGTTCGCCGATATCTCGGGCAGCACCATGCTGTACGAGAAGCTCGGCGATGCGGCTGCCAAGACGCTGGTGGACGAATGCCTGGAGATCATGCGCTCGGTGACCGTGCGCCGCGGCGGACGCGTGATCAAGACCATCGGCGATGAGCTCATGTGCGTATTCCCCGACGCCGATCGCGCTTCGCTCGCGGCTACCGACATGCAGCTTGCGGTCTCCTCGTTGCCTCCCACTTCCGGCGTGAGCCGGGCCATCCGCATCGGCTTGCACGCAGGGCCCCTGATCCAGGAACGCGATGACGTGTTCGGCGACACCGTCAATACGGCGGCGCGCATGGCCTCGCTCGCCAAAGCGAGCCAGGTCATCACGACGGCGGCGACGGTCATGCTGATGTCGCCGCTGCTTCGTTCCGGCACGCGCCAAATCGCCGCGCTTGCGGTGCGGGGCAAAGGCGACGATATCGAGGTGTGCGAAGTGCTGTGGCAGGCAAGCGACGAGCTCACCATGGCGGCGTCGGTCGCTTCGCGGCCGGCCATCCTGCAACGGCTGCGGCTTACGCACGCAGCACATGAGCTGACGCTCGAGGCGGCGGGCGGGTTCGTCGTCCTTGGTCGTGATCCGAGCTGTCACATCGTTCTGGCCGGCCGCAAGGCTTCCCGCCTGCACGCCCGCATCGAATGGCGTCGCGACAAATTCTTCCTCATCGATCAGAGCACCAACGGCACCTACGTATCCTTCGTCGATGAGGCCGAGGTGGTGCTGCGACGCGAGGAAGCGATGCTGCGTGGCCGGGGGTTCATCTGTTTTGGCCACAGTATCGCCGATTCCAACGAGGAAACGGTCGAGTTCGTGATGCAGTGAGAGTTCGATCACCGGCTCGTCGGCGTCGCGGCGTGCTCACCGGCGCGGCGCAGGTCATCCGCTCCCCGGTTGCGGCTGGTCGAGCAGCTCGTTCATTCGCTGCGTAGCCTCGATGACGCGCTCGGCGAAGGGCGTAACGGCACGCGCCATCTCATCGTGCCAGGCCGAGCGGCAATCGCAGGACAGGCCCTCGAATGCCGCCGGATCGAGAACCCTGTTGTATTGGCGCAAGCGCTCGAGCACGCGCTCGTTGCAGGCGTCGCAGTTGTGCGGCACCAGGGTGGGCGCGGGGTAGAACTGGAACATACCGACCACGAGCTTGCCGAGGCCGGCGGTGCGCTGCACAACCTCGATGATCGTCCATAACCACGGCGCCTGGTACAGGCCGCAGGCCGACAGATACTCCGAGAGCGTGTAGGCCTGTATGGTGCAGGGCTCCAGGGAAACCGTGGTGCTGCCAACGGCGAACGCGTGGCCTATCGTCGCGACCGCGTCTTGCGCTGCTTCGGCCTCCGAGTAGAACGGCGGCTTGAGCAGGACGTAAGTGCGCAGCTTGAGATACTTCGTGACGATCGCCGCTGCGCGGTCGTACTGGCGCAACGTGAACCCTTTGTTGATGCAGATGGCACGCCGGTGGTCATCGATCGTCTCCAGGCCGATCGCAATCTCGACATGCTTGCCGGGCAGCAGGTCGCGCAGTTCGCGTACGATTTCCTCGCGCACGAATTCCGGCCGGCTCTCGAGCACAACCATGCGTATGTGAGGATTGGCGCCGATCGCTTGCAAGATCGCGCTCCGATCGATCGCGGGTATCTCGGCATCGTTGAGGAACGAGCCGTTGTTGTAGAGATTCAGGATCGGGTAGCGTGACCAGTCGGTTGCATCGAACACCGAGAAAAACTGACGCTGATGGTCGCCCTGCGGAATCGAAAGCCGCCGCGTCTGTTTTGCCAGATGGCCGCACATCGTACAACCGTGCGCCTTCTTCAGCGCCCAGTCGCATCCTTGCGACAGGAGATAGATGACCAGGCGCTTGCGGCAGGCGCCGTCGAAGAATTCCTCTCGCTCGTCCGCAGGGGGCGCCAGGAGCGTCGAGCCCTCGGGCAACGGAATCCGATCGTGGATTCGTGCCAGCGTCTGCGACAGCAAACGGTAGTGGGAGGCGCGTCTGCCGCTGCCGGGGGCACGGTACGCCTCTCGTCCGCCGAGTGCCGTGTCGAGGTCCGTCATTGCGTGCGTCTCGCGTTGTTATGCACGATACTTTACGGCATGCGAGCGCGCCGCCTGAGGAAAGCTAAATCGCTGTCGGTTTGCCTGCCTTGGGCGTCGCATGACCGGGCCCGCGCGGCGCCGCCAGCAGCCCCGCCGGCGGCTGCGTTTCGAGCCGAACGCGCACCGCGTCGTCGGTGCAAGCCTGCGCGAGGCCCACATTCACGACGGCGCCAGTGCTGCCGGCGAGCAGGAAACACACCTGACCGAGCTTGGCGTTGAGCGGTTTGAGCACGGCTTGTTCGATGATGTCGGCGGGATTGCCCTCGGCGAGCCGGAGCTGGTAGCGCCCGGGCTCGGCGAGCGGCTGGGCATCGAGCACTTGCCGGATGCCACGTAGCTCCCGCAGCAGTTGCTGGGCGGTGTGCACGCCCAGCGCACCGGCGGGCAGACCCGCAACGTGCAAGCCCACCTTCTGTTCCGGCGCGCTGAAGTGCTGCAAGAAGAAGGTCTTGGAGAACTCCTCGCCGACTAGACGCCCGATCTCGACCAGGGCCTGATCTTCCGAAGCCCAGCTCTGCGCCTTCGGCAAAGTGGTATTGAGATAGATCTCTTCTCCGCTCGCACGATCGGTCGCCTTGACCGTCCACGACGTCAGTGCAGTCTTCGAGACGATGAGCCCCGAGGCGGGCAGGTGCATCGATAGCCGTTTCACCTTGACTTCGCCCTGGATGTGAAAGTCCGCCTGTTTGGTCGCGGTGCCGGCGGGCGCATCGATCTCTGGCGCCCAGACGCGGAAGCCGAACGAGCGAATGCGCTCCTTGATGACGTTCTCGGCAAGCTGCGAGCGCGCCGGGGCGAGGGCCTCGGCGGTATCGGCGTTACGGATCGTCATCATGACCGAGATCTTCGGATCGCCGCCGTTACGTATGAATTCGATGCGTTCCTCTTTCGACATCTGATTGAGCGACTTCTGCACGGCGCGCATGCGTACAGCGGCGCGCGCAACGGTCGTGACCAGTCCGTCCTTGCCTACCTCGGGCGCACCCTCGGAGATGACGCGCTTGATGAATATGCCCGGATCGGCCAGCAGCGTCTGCTCGATGGCAGCGTAGTTGCGATCGAGCGAAGCGGGCTGAACGTAAACACCCAGCGCCTTGTCGATCAGCTTGCGCTTGGCGTCTGCGCGCGCCTCGGCTTGCGCCGCCGCAGGATCGCCGTTGAAGCGCGGGTCCTTCGGATCGGCCGCACCGAGCGCACTGATCACCATAGTGCCGGGCTCGACCGGCACGTCGATCGATGGCGCGCTCGGCGGGGCTGCGGCCGGCGCAGACGCGGGTTCAACCTTCACGGTCGTGTTCCCGGCGGCAGCGGGTGCCGCTGCCGCTGCCGCTGTGGCCTGTCCGGGCTCGGCCGCCTTGTCCGTCTTGCCCGGGGTGAGCGCGAGATACGCACCCACCGCAACCGCGGCAACGACGCCTGCTGCCACCGCCGCCAAGGCGCCGCCGCCGAGCGGTTTTCTGTGGCTTGTCGCCGGTACCGGCGTCGCCGGCGATGGGGGTGCGGGCTGCGCAGGCGAGGATAGCCGCGGCGCGGGCGATGGCGCGGTCGAAGGCGAAGCCATCGCCGCGGGTCCAGCACTCGCGGCTTGCGCCTTGCCGGTTGCCGCACGCTGCGCATCGAGAGGGCGCTCCGGAGGCGGCTGCATCCTGAGCGTCGGTTCCGACCCGGTATCGACCACGGTCGCGTCGTCTGGTCTGCCCCCCGCCGCCTGCAGCCGCGTCGCCTCGGCGTAGGCGCCCGCCACGGCGGCGCGGATCGCGGCCGCGAATTCGGCTGCACTCTGGTAGCGCTCGGCAGGCTTCTTCGCCATCGCCTTGCGCACGACCGCGTCCCAGGCGGGCGGCAGGGTAGTGTTCAACATCGAGGGCGCGAGCGGCTCCTCGGTGAGCACCTTGTACATGATGGTGGTGACGTTACCGGTGAAGGGCTTCTCGCCGGTGAGGAACTGGTACAGGATGACGCCGCAGGAAAAGAGGTCGCTCCTGTGATCGACCGGATGACCGAGGAACTGCTCGGGCGACATGTAGGCCGGGGTGCCGAGCACTGCACCCGCCTGGGTGAGGTCCGAGCTTTCGAGCCGGGCGATGCCGAAATCGGCCACCTTTACCGCTCCCTGCTCGAGCACGATGATGTTGGCGGGTTTGATGTCGCGATGGGTGACGCCGCGCTCGTGCGCGTGTTGCAGCGCATCCAGGATCTGGCCCATGATGCGCTCCACCGCTGGCAGCGGGAAGCGCTCGTTCGCTTCGAAAAAATCGCGCAGCTCGCGACCCTTGATGAACTCCATCGCGATGTAGGCGATCGACTCCCCGCTGCCCGCGGGCGCGTCCTCGCCGTAGTCGTAGATCGCGACGATGTGCGGGTGATTGAGCCGTCCGGCGGCCTGGGCTTCGCGCTTGAAGCGCGCCAGGATCTCGGCCGCCTGGTCCCGGTTGAGCTGCTCGGGGCGGATGGTCTTGATCGCGACGGTGCGCTCGATCAGCGGATCGAAGCCCTCGTACACGATGCCCATCGCGCCCTTGCCGAGCTCGCGTCGGATCAGGTACTTACCCAGCTTGTCCATGCGTTCGGGCGTGCGTCGAGCGTGTGCAACGCCGGTCTCTTCGCGTTCGCACCTACTCCTTGTACTTCGAGTCGATCTCGTAGACCGCAGTCTGCACCAGGCGCTGCACCATCGTGTCCAGCCCGACGCCGCCCTTGGCGCTCTGCGACACGCCCAGTACGCTGGTCGACTTCGCCCCGACCTCCATCTTGAGCTCCTGATAGCCTTGCGCGACCTGTTCGGTGGTGTTGGCGTCCATGATCTTGTAGCGCATGCCGATCAGCCACACGCCGCTCGTCTCGCCGGTCCGTACCGAGCCCACCCCGATTCCAGTGGCCACACCGCCCGATCCGCCGATCAAGCTGCCAAAGATGCCGCCCAGCGCCCGTCCGTCGAACCCTTCCTTGTTCTCAGCGATCTGCTCGGCCTTCAGGATGTCGAACTTGACGACCCATTTCGTGGTCTTGAGCTTCCCCATCTGCATCGTTTCGCGCGCCTTGTTCGGATCGCCCAGGTTGTAGGCGAGCGAGACCTCGCGCAGCAGCGGACCCAGGTTGGAGCGCTCGAGTACTGCGAAATTGGCCTGCGAGAGCTCGAGCTCGGCGTAGTCGGCGATGTTGTTGGGCAGAAACCGCTGGGTGAACGTCGCGTTGTTGCTCTTGATCTCGCCCGGGATGACGACCAGAGCGGGCCCGCGGGTGGCCTTGTTGACGTATTCCACGGGCTTGTAGATCGCCTGGTCGGCTGCGGCATTGGCTTTCTGCGAGGTTTCGCTGCCGGCCGTGGGTGAGGGGTTGCCGAATACCGGCTGCGCCGCGGCCCCGCCGGCGCCAAGTGTCAGCACAAGCGTGGCCGCGCCAAGCGCGCAACGTGTCGACGTGGTGGTGCGCATTTTCATGAGGCTCTCCTTCTTGCGGTCATGGACGGCGCAGTCAGCGCACGCCGGCATTGCGACAGTAATCGCCGTAGAGTTGGGCAACCACTTCGTCGGCGCGTTCGTTGAGCAGCGTCAATGCCATGCCGAGTACGTCGTGCCCGGCATAGCTTTCGTTGCTTGCACTTGCTTGCGAGATCATGCGGCCGTTGGCGCCGGTGAGGACGAAGTCGAGCCGCAGCGCGACCTGATTGACGTTGATGATGGCATTGCGCGAGATCTGCGTGTCGATCAGGCCGCGCAGGATGTACTGCGCGGCGAGCCGCCGCGATGCGCTGATGGCGGCATCGGGATCGTTGCGGAAGACGGCGTCGATCTCGGCTTGCGCGACCTGGCGGCGGATCTCCTCCGGGGTGAAGGTGCGCAAGCCCAGCGCCCGCAAGCGCTGGTTGATCGCTTCGAAATGCGGGTCGTAGGCCGCCTGCTTGGCGAGCACCGTGCCGTTGCGGTTCTCGCCGATCATCACCATGATCTTCTGATTCTTGATCTTGTCCAGGCAAGGCGTTGCGAGCTGTGCCTGAACCCGCGCCTGGCGCTCCTGGGCCTCTGTTTTACGGCTGTCGTCTCCGCTGGAGAACTTGAAGCCTTGCGCGCAGCCGATACCGGGTGCGCAAGCAAGCGCTGCGACGAGCGCGAGGCACGGCAGTTTCATGGCGTGACTTTCGTTTCGAGCAAGGTCTGCACGGCCCGGCGGGGCCCCAGCAAAAAACGAATGATGACACGGCTGCGGCGAAAATCGTGGAGAAATTCCACGTCGCAGTGCTTGTTCGACTCAGGTCGTCGACACACGTCGACTCGGCGGCCCGGCCGGGCCGCGATCAGGGCAGGGCGGCAAGTCTTGCGCGCGCCCGCTGCAGCGCCGCTTCCACGATCCGATGCTTGCGCGCCTCGTCCGCGGCGGTACGCGCAGCTTCGGGTGTGCGCGACGACTTTGCCGCCATGCGCTCGGCGTGTTCGCGCCGCTCACGATCGAGTCTCGCGCTGCGCTGCTCGAAGCGCCGGCGTGCGCTCGCGGCGCGCGCGCGCGCGTGGCCCGGCACCAGGTCGGCAGCTCGCCGCCGCAGCGGTTCGAGCACGATGCAATCGACGGGACACGCCGGCACGCACAGCTCGCACCCGGTACAGTCACTCGCAATCACCGTGTGCATGAGCTTGGCCGAACCCACGATAGCATCGACCGGGCACGCCCGGATGCACAGTGTGCATCCAATGCAGCGTGCTTCGTCGATGAATGCAAGCTGACGAGGTTTGTACGCGCCGCGCGTGACGTCAAGAGGCACGGCCGGTCGGCCGGTGATGGCCGCGAGCTTGCGTACCACCGCCGTGCCGCCGGGCGGGCAGCGATTGATGGCTTCGCCGGCGGCGATCGCCTCGGCGTACGGCCCGCAGCCGTCATGGCCACACTGCCGGCACTGTGTCTGCGGCAGCACGGCATCGATGCGCCGCGCCAGCGGCTGCGCCCGCGCGCGCAGCCTAGCGGCGGCGAGCGCCGTGGCTGCCACGACGACGAGAATGCTGACGAGCAATGTCATGCGCAAAGGGAGGCGGGCGAGGGCCGCGCGTGCGGCCGGGCCGCAGTTGCGACGGCGACGCGCAGGCCGCGACGTGCAATTCTATCGTGGGTGGTGGCGACCGGACTCAAGGACTGCGCTGTCGTGCCGCAATCCCTGTTCGGGCGTAGTGCCGGCGATGCTCGCGGCCCGGGCGCCCCAAGCCCTCCGCTAGAATCGAGCCCATGGCCAGAACCGCCCGTATCCGCACCCGCACCAGCAGGGGCTGGCCTGCCCTCGAGGCTGCAATCGTCGCGCGCCTGCGCACCGAGCCGTCCACGCGCAGCGTGACCGTCACGGTTGCACTGCTGGTGGTCGCGCTGTACGGCACCGCGCTGGGGTATCCGCTGGTGTTCGCTGACTTCGCCCTGCTTAGCGCGCAGCAACTCGGTGCCTATGCGCGCGCGCTGCCTGCACCGGGCGGAAACTGGCTCGCTGATGCGTCGTTCGGCTGGTCCGGGTTCGTGTTCGGTACGAACTGGCCCTGGCACCGGACGCTGAATCTGGCGGCGCACGGTGCGGCCACTTTATTTGCATTCGCCCTGTTTCGGCGCATCCTGACTGGCGCAGGTGCAACGGGGAGGATCGCGAGCGGCTGGATCGCGTTCGTCGCGGCGCTCCTGTTTGCGCTCCATCCGGTAGCGATCTACACCGTCGCCTACCTGTCCGCACGTTACGCCTTGCTGCTCGGATTGTTCGCGCTGGTGGCGCTTTGGAGTACGGCGCGTTCGCTTCAGGACGGCGGACGCGCGGCCTGGGCGATCGGCCCGATCGCCATGGCGGTCGCGGTCGCGTGCAGTCCCGGCGCGCTCGCGATCCCGGCGGCGATGGCGCTGCTTGTATTGACGCTGCCTGCCGCAGGCGCGGCCGAGCATCGTCGTGCCTGGCTGGGGGTCGCTCTTGCGGGGTTGATCGCGGCAGCTTATGCGACTGCTTGGGTCGCGGAGGCGCCGGAGTCCGGGGCGGGGGCGGGCGCTTATCTCGATGGCCTGGCTGCCTCATCGTGGCGCATTCTTCGCTACCTCGGGTTCTGGCTCGTACCCTGGACTGCGCGCATGGCGATCGACATGCCCGAGCCCGCGATCAGTGCCGGCGCCATCTGGCCGGGTTGGCTTGCAATCGTGGTCCTGGCGATGCTGGCACTCGGTATCGCCTGGATCTTGCGAACCCGGCGCACCGGTCTTGCGCGTGCGGCGGGGATCGGCATCGGCTGTGCTCTTGTCTTGAGCTCGGTGCAGGCGTTCTGGCCGAGGCTAGACGCGCCGTTTGCGCTCGCACGCAGTTACGCCTGGATGCCGTGCGTCGCGCTCGCGCCCGCGTGTGGGTTGGCGCTGTTGCCAAGCCGCGCGGCGTGGATCGCCGCATGCACCGTCATCGTGCTGTGGATCGTACTTGCGGCCGACACTTTGCAGACTTTCTCCAACCATGTCGCGCTCTGGGATGATGCCGTGCGCCGGACCGAGCGCGTCGGGCCGCGGCCGCAAGATGCACGCGTCTATCTCAACCGCGCGACGGTGCATCGGCACGACGGTCACACGCTGGCCGCGCTGGACGATTACGATCGGGCGCTCGCGTTGCAACCAGCCATGACACGAGCATTGCGCGGGCGCGCGCAGGTCTACATCGACGAGAAGCGCTACGGCGAAGCGCTGCGTGATCTCGACCGCCTGCTCGAGCTCGATCCCGCGCAGGCAATCACGCATGCCGACCGCGGCCTCGCCTTGATGCAGGCGGGGCGGCTCGACGAGGCGGGTCATGCATTCGACCGCGCGATCCGGCTCGGCGCGAGAGAGCCGCGCGTGTTTCTCAATCGCGCGCTCACCCGGCTGCAGCTCGGCGGCCTGGGTGCCGCCAACGCGGCGCTCGCGGACATCGAGCGGGCGCTGAAGCTCGACCCCGCGTACGCGCTCGCGTATTACAACCGCGCCATGATCTTCGAGCAGGCAGCCAACGCGGGGATCCGGCTGCGCGATGCGTTGAGCCCCGAGCTCATGCGTGCAGTAGCCGACCAGAACCTCAGCCGGGCCTGCGAGCTCGGTCTCGCCGGGGCGTGCGAACGGCTGCGCGAGAAATCGAAGGAGACCCTGCCGGGTGCGGCTGACGCGCCGCTGCGCATGACGCCCGAAGCGCTGCGCCAACAGGCATCACCCAGTCGCTGAGCTCGCCTGTCCGATCGGCTGCCAGCGGTTGTCGATCAGGCCTTCCATGGGCTGGAAGTTGATCTTGTAGGCCATCTTCTGACTTTGCCCGATCCAGTAGCCGAGGTAGAGGTAGGGCAGCTCGAGACGGCGGCACTGCTCGATCTGCCACAGGATGTTGTAGGTGCCGAGGCTGGCAGCCACCAGGTCCGGATCGAAGAATGTGTAGACCGACGACAGTCCGTCTTGGAGCTCATCGACAATACTCACGATGCGCAGGGCGCCGTGGTCGCGAAACTCCACCAGACGCGAGCGCACGTTGCTCTGGAGCAGGAAGTGCCGGTACTGCTCGCGGCTATCCTGGTCCATGCCGCCCCCGGCATGACGGCGCGACTGATAGCGCAGGTACAACGCATAGTGCTCGGCGCTGTAGCGCAGATCGAGCAACTGCACCTGCATGTCACGATGGCGCTTGAGCGTGCGGCGCTGTGAGCGGCTGGGACGGAATTCCTCGGTGAGGACCCGCACCGGCACGCACGCGCGGCAGGCATCGCAGTAGGGGCGATAGGTGAAGGCGCCGCTGCGCCGGAAGCCGGCGCGGACCAGCTCGCTGTAGACCGGAGTGTCGATCAAGTGGCTGGGTGTTGCGACCTGGGAGCGGGCCATGCGCTCTGGCAGATAGCTGCACGGGTACGGCGCAGTGGCGTAGAACTGCAGAACCGATAGCGGAAAGTCACCCAGCAAGGTCACGGTCGAACGCCCACACGGCCGGTTCGGGCGGATAGTTTACCAATTGTTCCAGCAGCCGCGAGAATTGTGCCCGCGTGATCTCGCGTGCTCCCAGGCTGGCCATGTGGCTCGTGCGCATCTGGCAGTCGATTACACCGAAGCGCCAGCGCTCGAGCTGACGCGCGAGGTGCGCAAGAGCGAGCTTCGATGCATCGGCGGCACGCGCGAACATCGACTCGCCGAAGAAGGCGCGTCCGAGCGCGACGCCGTACAGGCCGCCGACAAGCTCGCCCTCGCGCCAGGTCTCGACCGAATGCGCGAAGCCACGCTCGTGCAACGCGCAGTACGCCTTGATCATGGATGCCCCGATCCAGGTTCCCGCCTGTCCGGGGCGCGGGCGCGCACAGCCCTCCATCACGGCGCGAAACTGCGTGTCGACCCGGATCTCGTAGTCGGGCCGGCGCATTGCCTTGCGTAGCGACCGCGATACGCGCAACTCCTCGGGATAGAGCACCATGCGGGGATCGGGACTCCACCACAGAATCGGCTCATCGTCGCCGAACCAGGGGAAGATGCCGCGCCGGTAGGCTGCGATGATGCGCCCGGGCGAGAGATCGCCGCCCGCAGCGAGCAGGCCATTGGGTTCGTCGAGCGCGCTGCCCAGCGGCGGGAACGCGTGCTCGCGCCCAAGCCACGGGATCACGTCACGCTTTCGCGTTGATGTCGCCCGCGGCGCCGAATCGAGGCACGATACCTCGGAGCGTCAATTCGCATCGTCGCCGCGCGGCGCCAGCGCGTGACGCGCCCGACATGCCGATGCGAAAGCGTGCCGGCCCGAGGGCGGCCGACGATCCACGTTGCTAACGAAACACCAGCACCGGAATCTTGGAATGCGTGAGCACCTTGGCCGTCTCGCTGCCGAGCAGTATGCCAGCAAGTCCGCGCCGCCCGTGCGAGCCCATGAAGATGAGATCGCATTTCTTTGCTTTCGCAGCTTCGATGATGGCATCAGCCGGGAACTCGCTCGCGACGTGCATCGACTGGTACGGCACACCGGCTTCCTTGCACGCCTTCTCGATCGGTCCGAGGTACTTGACCGCGAGCTTGGCGGTCGCCTCTTCGTGCTGCTTGGGCGACATGTAGTTTGCCGGCACGAAGTCCTCGTACACCACCGGACGATACGGCGGGGAGGCAAAGAAACCGGTCACGCGTGCGCCGGTTTCCTGCGCGAATTTCACGCCCTGCGTAGCCGCCTTCTTCGACAACGCCGAGCCGTCGGTCGGAATCAACAGGTGTTTGAACAACATGATGGTTCCCCTCGCTTCGAGTAAGCCTGCCTGGTCGTTCGACTGTTCGTGTTCGCATGGCTCGCTGCCGCGCGGCGGCCACCCGCGGTGGCGCTGCGCGCGGCAAGTGCTGCTCGCCATGCGCATTATCGCCTGCGCGCCTGAAGCTGGGTTATTCGGGCGCGCATTTTTGCAGCACGCCGCGACGTTCAGCCCGCGAACGGGCCCGCCACGCTCTTACTGAGCGCAACCGAGACGACGTAAGCGAAAGTAAGCAGCGCACAGACAAAGGCGCTCGCGCGAACGCGCGCGCTACGCCCCCTAAGGGCGAACACGCCCAGCACGATGTAGACCAAGAGCCCGACGATCTTTGCGAGCAGCCACGGCATGTCGAGGACGTTCCATCGGGCTATGATCAGCATGACGATCGCGGCTGCGAGCAGCAAGGTATCGTTCACATGAGGCAGCACGCGTACGGCTCGATACCGCAGGATCTCGGGCCAAAATCGTGCCGCCGAGAAACGCGCCACAAAACCCGCAATGCTGACGGCAACGCAGGTCACATGCACCATTTTGGCGAGTACGAACGCGTTCATCGGCGCGCATGCGCGGCCAAGCCGGGGAGTTCCATTCAACCGACCGGTGGCGTCGCGTCGAGTCGCACGGGCTCGATGCCGCGCCGCGCCCGACTCGCGATGCGGTCACGGAGTCGATCGAACTCGACCTCGGTGCGCTGCCCGGCCGCCTGTGCAGTCACGCGCTCCAGGGCCTCGACGACCTGCGTGGCCGAACGGTGCGCGGCGCGCAGGCGGGCCGGTGCGGCGGTCTCGGAACAAAAGCTGGCGGCTGGCATGAGAGGATCGCGTGCGCTCGGGAACGCGGCCACGATAGCATCGAACGCGATCGACTTCCAGCCGCGCACCGATCCGTATGCCGATGCCCGCTTGGACACGTGCCTGCGAATGCGTTTCACGCCGCTGTTCCCAGATGCATGGCGTTAGGGCGTCTGCGGGTCGGAGGGCGCCTCGGTAGTGAGAAAGCGCTTCATGCCCTCGTGCGAGGCGACAAAGCCGAGTCCCTGATAGAAGCGGATGGCATCGGGGCGCGATTTGTCGCTCGTGAGCTGGACCATGTGGCAGCCGCGCGCGCGTGCGCGCGCGAACGCCCATTCGAACAGCGTGCGTCCGAGGCCTTGCGAGCGCATACCAGGCGCGATGCGCACGCCTTCGATCAGCGCGCGCCATCCTCCCTGGTAGGTGAGATATGGGATGAAGGTCAATTGCAGTACGCCAACGACCGACTCGCCGATGCAGGCGACGCAAAGCTCCTGATTCGGATCCCGATCGATCGCATCGAAAGCGGCACGATAACTCGCGGCCAGCGGCACGCCGTAGCGCTCGCGTTTGGCGCCCAAGGGATCCTCGGCAAGAAGGCGCACGATCGCCGGCAGATCATCGGCAACAGCACGGCGCAGCAGCGGCTCGTCCGGACCCGCTGCTGAATCCGCACGCGTGGCGCGGGGCGGTTCGATCACGATTGCACGGCCGCTAAGGCGGCGTAAAGGCGGGCCGTGGAGGGGCGTGCCGGACCCCGGTCGCATTTGGCGTTCACGCGCGCGCAGGTGTCGAACAGGCAATCTTGCGGCCGGTGGCCGAGGCGCTCGCTACGCTTTCGAGCGCATGCATTCAAGCACCCGCCGCATGCTGCCGTTATGCCCTTCGGGTCGTATCGATACCATGCTTCCGAGGACCGATTGCCATGCTTGCTTCGCTTGCGCTGCCCGCTCACGCCCCGGCTGTTTCGGCGCTCATGTCTGCCGAGGACGTGGTCGCCAACGTCGAGGACCTGCTGTCCTTGCCCGATGCGGCGATCCGGTTGAATGCCGTGCTGACCGATCCGGAGACGTCCGCCAATGAAATCGCGGACATCGTAAGCCTCGACCCCGCGCTCGCGGCGCGCGTGCTGCGCGCGGTCAACAGCGCCTATTTTGGCCTGCGCGGGCGCGTGGATACGATCACCAAGGCGATCACGATGATCGGTACGAGCGAGTTGCATTCGCTGGTACTGGCGACCTCGTCGGCGCTCGCCTTCCGCAATATCGCCTCGAAGCTGATCGACATGGAGTCTTTCTGGCAGCACAGCGTGCGCGCGGCGCTGGCCGCGCGCGGCTTCGCAGAATCGTGCAGCCTGCGCCGGCACCGCGAGCGCGTGTTCCTGTCCGCGCTCATGCACGACGTGGGCAAGCTCGTTCTGTACCATCAACTGCCCGAGGTGTCGACCCGGGTTCTGGAGGCGGTGAAAGCGGGCTGCGCACAGGACGAAGCCGAGCACGAGGCGCTCGGCTTCACGCACGCGGAGGTCGGCGCCCTGCTGCTCGAGCGCTGGAACCTGCCGGCATCGCTCACCATGCCGGTTCGCTTCCACCACCGCTATGACGAGGCGACCGACTTCGCCAAGGAAGCGGCACTCGTCCACATCGGCAGCCAGGTCTCGCACCTGATGGAGCAGGAACGCTCCGAGGCGCCGCCATACCTCGACGTGGAGCCCGGCGCGTGGTCCCAGTCGGGCTGCTCGCCGGATGATCTGGAGGAGGTGATCGTCGACGTCGACATGCACTGGCTACAGGTCATCGAGATCGTCGCCCCCGGTTCGATGCTCATCTACTGACGCAGCTTCGGCCGCCTCACTTGGCCGCCGTCACCATGATCTCGACCAGCGTCTTCGGACTGCCGAGCACGGCCTGCACGCACGCACGCGCCGGCACTTCCTTGCCGATCCAGGCTTGCCAGACCTCGTTCATCCTGTCCTTGTTGTTGATGTCGCTGATGTAGATCAGGGTCGACAGCAGGCGAGACTTGTTCGTGCCCGCCGCGGCGAGATACTTGTCGATTTTGCGCAAGACCTGCTCGGTCTGGCCCTTGATGTCGAGCGAATAGTCGTCGGCGGTCAGGCCGGCGAGGAATACCATGCCGTTGTACTCGACTGCGCGCGACAGGATCGCGCCCGGCTCGTGCCGCACGATGTTCTGGCTCATGCTGTTCTCCACGGTTGAGGAAGCCAGGCAGGTTACAAGCCAGGGTGCGCAGCGGTCAAGCGCGCGCGGGCGCGTGCGTCCGACAGACGGCGCTCCTGCAAGGCCGAGCCGCCATGACAGCGACAGGCAAATGGGATATCGTGGCAAGCGCACGGGCGCGAAGCGGTCGCGTCGGATCGGGTGAACTCAGGACACGAACGGCAGGAGTAGCGCCTTGAAGTGGGACCGAATTACGGGCGTGCGAACCGCCCTTGCCTGGATTGTCTGGCTGGCGTTGTGCGCCCCGGCGTTGAGCGCGAACGAGGATGAGATCTTGAAGCGTGTACGCGAACGCTTTCCGCAGTCGTTCGTCGAGAAGGTGTTCGCGACACCTTACCCGGGCCTGTACGAAGTGCTGATGGACAACAAGCTCTTCTACACCGACGAGCAGGTGAGCTTTGCCCTGGTCGGCAACCTGATCGATATCAAGACGAGCCAGAACCTCACGCGCGAGCGGCTGCGCAAGCTGACGGCGATCGAATGGAAGGACCTGCCGCTCGATCTGGCGATCAAGAAGGTCAAGGGCGACGGCAGCCGGCGGATGGCGGTTTTCTCCGACCCGCAGTGCCCGCATTGCATCACGCTCGAGCGCGAACTGGCGAAGCTCACTAACGTGACGGTCTACACTTTCATGTACCCGATCGAGCGCCTGCACAAGGGTGCGACCGAGCGTTCGCGCGCGATCTGGTGCTCGCCCGATCCGGCGAAGGCCTGGGACGAGTTGCTGCTCAATCGCGTAGAGCCGAAAGCGAAGCCCTGTGCCGATCCGATCAAGAGGATCGAAACGCTCGGCACCAAGCTCAAGGTTTCGGTTACGCCCACGCTGGTTTTCGCCGACGGCACAGTGGTCGCCGGCGGCATTCCCGCGCAGCAGATCGAAAAACACCTGATCGAGGCTACCAAGAACGCGCCCGGCTAACCCAGCTACTCGCCGGCGTTGAGCTTGCGCACGTAGTTTTCATGCCGGAAAAGAAAGTCGGCGCCGACGACGCGGTGCTCGAACCCATGCGGGCCAAAACGGAAATCGATGAAGCCGACTTCGCGCGCTCCCCAGTGCAGCGCACTCGGCGCACCGTTCACGCAGGCGGTGGACGGACCCCAGAAGTAGTAGATGCCGTCGAGCGAGAAAGTGCGCGTCTGGTGCTTGTGCCCGGCGCTGATGATCCGCACGTTGTGGCCGCGGGCGAGTGTCATGAGGCGCTCGCGGCTCGCCCGATCGAGGCAGGACTGACGTACGGACGGATCGTCGGCGTCGTGCTCGCCGGGATGGTCGAGGAAAAGCGGCTTGTGGGTGAAGAGTGCGATCGGCTTGCCGGCTGCTTCGCCGAGCGTGCGTTGCAGCCAGTCCCATTGCTCGGCCTCCAGGACTGAACCGCCGCTGTCGAAGAGCTGCGAGTTGACGCCGACGAAATGCCAGCCGGCGGCGGCGAAGCGCCATCGATCCTCGCCATGAATGCGCCTGAAACGCTCGACCCGTTCGGCGTTCATCCGCTGGGCCATCTTGCCGGAGAGCACGTTATCGCCGATGTCGTGATTACCCGGCAGGAAGCGGCACGGGATGCCGATGCGGCCGATCTCGGCGCGCGCGAATGCATGATCGGCCTCGCAGTCCGGGTCGTTCATGACGAGGTCGCCGTTCACGACCACGATGTCCGGTTTCTCGCGCTGCGCCCAGGCGATCACCTTGCGCCAGTTGTCGAGATGATGTTCGTGACCTGCGCTCAGGTGCAGATCGGCGACCTGGATGAGACGTAACGAGTTCGTTGCCATAGTCGCAGCCTTGGCATGCCTTTCAGGATGAAATTCGCTCGCGCGCGGCCATCTGTAGGGTATGCGCGACGAAGCGCTCTTCGCGAATGTCGGTCGCGACATGCCCTGGACGCGCGCGGCTCTTCGGGTCGGCGACCGTGGTCTCGAATCCCGGTCGAGTTCATGCGAGCAATTATAGGCCGGGCGCGGCTGCCGTCACGGCGGCCCATGCTCTGCGCTCCAGCGTAGCGGTGCGAGCGGCGGATGCTTGGCGCCGTTTACTCCTTGACGCGAGCGGGGCCGGCTGTGCGGGCCACTCACCAGCGATAGCGCATGCCGGCCCCGAACGCGTGCACGCGCTGCCCCGAGCTCAGCTCGGCGCTGACATCGGCATAGAAGCTGACCGCGCTTGCGGAAGTGACGCTCACACCCGCGCCGAGAATGGCGCTGTTACGCGGCATCTCCAGCGTCGGCACCGAAAACGCGGTCGCGGTCGAGTCGGCGGCGAAGCGGGCGCTGAGCGCGGACGGCGAGCGAAATTCGTGCGCCCATGCGGCCCGGGCCTCCAAGGTCGTCTCCATTGCGCCGCCGTGCCACCTGCGCAGGATGCGCGCACCGAGCGATGATCTGAGCGAATCGACGTGGCGTTCTTGTTCGGTCAGGTTGAATGCGCCGGCGCCGTTCTCGGTGTGACCGTCGTTGCGCTGTCGTGACCATTCGAGGCCGAGGATCGGTTCGACGATCACGCGATCGCCGAATGCGTAGCCGGCTTCGACGTAGGCCGATACCGTCCTCGCGTCGTAGCTGGACGTTGTGGTCCGGGTGAGCCCGCCCGCACGGACAACGCGCCGGTCGTCGATAGCGGCTGCCCCGATGCCGGCCAGCGCGTCGATGCGCAGCCTCTCGTCGCGAAAGCGGCCGTACAGCGCCAGCTGGTACGAATCGGCTTCGCTGCGGATTTGCGGTCTGTCCTGAATGAGCTTGGGCTTCGAGTACGCCGCGAGCGCGCCGAACCGGTCATGCTCGCCGAATGCCTGATCGTAACCGGCGACCAGGCCAGTGAAGCGCAACGACGCGTCGCTCGCTCCGGCGCTGCCGTCGATGCGACCGCTGCCGCCGAAACCGCGCAACCAAAAACCATGCCGACGCGACGCGGTCGCGTCACCCATGCCGGCTGCGCTGAGCGCGGCCGCGTAGATTGCCCGCGCATCCGACGCGGTGGATTCCTCGAACGCGAGTTGTACGCTGCTTAGCGCGATCGCGTTACCGGCGCCGCCCGCAGTATCCGCCATGCCCAGGCGTGACATCGCCTGCTGCGTTACGGCGCGCTGTCCGGATTGCTGCATGATCGCGGCAGTTGCGCGGCCTACGCCGCCGATCGAGTCGAACGCCGAGCGCGCCTCCGAGGCCGTGAGGCCGTCGAGCATCGTCCCCGCCAGCCGCGCATCCGCGTCCTCGGACGAGACGAGCGCTCCCAACGCTGTGGCGATGCCGACCTGGGTCCGAGTCCGTGCCACCGCCTGGTAGGCGGTGTCGTTGCGCAGCAATGCGAGTCCAACGCTGTGCGTACCGTACTGAATCCGGGGTTGGAGGAAAGGCAGGTTGGCCGAGATCTGGCCGAAGCGTCCGGTCACGCCGTTTGCCGCGGTGAGAATCGTATAGTCGGTGCGGGCGCGATACGCGCCCGCCTGCGCTTCGATATCGAGCAGCGCGCCGTCGATGTGCGCGCTGCCGGCGCCGATGCGGGTGGAATTGCCGCCGGCGTCGACCCGAACGCCCAAAGTCGCGCCCGGTGCGAGCGTCACGTCGGCTGCGACGGTTCCGGTTCCGGCGAGCGTTGCGCCTGCTGCGACGATGAGCGGGCTGGCGAGGGCGCCGTTCAGGGCAAGCGTCCCGGCCTGCACGTAGGTCGGGCCGGCGTAGCTGTTCTGGCCGGATAGCGCCAGCGTACCGCTGCCGATCTTGGTCAGCGCCCCGGGACCGGATATAGCACCGCTCAGCGTCACGGCATGGTTGCCCGTATCCAAGATCGCACCGCCGGCGCCGAGACCGAACGGGCGTGCGCTGGCGATGTCGGCGGTCGTGCGCAGGGTGCCCCCGGCGATGATCACGGCCGCGTTGGCTGCGCCGAGGTTGCGGTCGTCGGCTACGGTGAGTGGTCCGCTGAACGCCGTGCCACCGCTATGGGCGTTGACACCCGCGAGCGTGAGGTTGCCAGGTCCGTACTTGAGCAGGATGCCGCTGCCGCTCGTGCTGCCGGCGTACGCGCCGTCAGCCACCTGATAGAAAGCGAGCCCGGCATTGTTGACGATCGCGCCCTGCAGGCTGCGAACGTTCCCGAGCAGGATGCCGTCTTCGATGAGCGTGCCGCCGCTGTAGCTGTTCGTCCCGCGCAGCCACAGCACGCCGCTGCCGCGCTTCACCACCAACCCGCTCCCGGCGATGCTGCCCGAATAGACGTAGAGTTCGGGATAGAGCGCGTGCAGCGTGCCCGCTGGCACGGGCGCTTCGGCGGGGATCGCGGCGGAACGGGTTTCGAGAAAGGCCAGTGTGGCGTTGTTCGTCACGTCCGGTCCGAGGCTGTGCGCGCGGACGAGCAAAGTGCCTTGCGCGATTGTGGTCGGGCCCGTGTGCTGTGTCGCACCCGTCAGAGACAGCGTGCCGCTGCCGCGCTTGATCAGCGCGCCCTCGCCCTGCAGCGCGCCCGCAAACACGGTGTCCGTATTGTCGCCGCCCACGGCAAGCGAATTGCGGCCGAGCAAGATCGTCCCCGCGCCATCCAGCGAACCGAGCGAGCGCTCGCCGTCGGCCGCGCCGATGTCGAACGTTGTGCCCGCGTTCATCCGTAGCGCCGTCTGGAAATTCAGACGGCCGGCGCCTGCCAGCGCGAGCGTGCCCTCGGTGACGATCGTGGCGCCGCTATACGAGTTGGCTGCGGTAAGTGTCAGTTTGCCCGCGCCGCCTTTACCGAACAGTCCGGATCCCGATACGGTGCCGCCAAACGTGGTATCGATGGAGGCCACGGTATCGAGCCGATGATCTCCCAACACGATCGCGCCGTCGCCGCTCAGGGGGCCGATGCCGCGATCGCCGTCGACGGCGCTGAGATCGAGCGTCGCGCCGGCAGCGATCGACACCGAACCGCCACCGAGGCTGCCTGCGCCACGCAGCGCGACGCGTCCCTGCTCGATCGAATTGGCGCCGCCACGGGCATTGGCGCCGCTCAGCGTCAACGTCCCCGGCCCGGTCTTGCGCACCGAGCCGGCGCCTGTCATGACATATCCATAGGTGGCATCGGTCGCCTGCGCGAATTCGACCGTAGCATCGTTCGCGATCGCTGTCTGCAGGCTTGCGGCGGAACCTCGCAGCGTACCCTCGGCCACGACCAGCGGCGCCGACCACACGTTCGCGCCGCTCAGCGTCAGGGTGCCGGAGCCCGTCTTGGCCAGCGTGGCGGAGGCTGCGATGGCGCCCGAAATCGACAGCGCCGTACCGGGTGTGTCGATTCGGGCCTGTTCGGGTCCGATAAAGAAATCCCTGCCGGTAGCGAAACTCGCCGTGACCTGCAGCACGGCATCGCTCAGCGTGACCGGATTCCCGAGCGCGGCGAGATCGGCATCGGACGCGGCAAGGAAGGTGCTCGAGTAGACGCCGATCAGCGCGCCTAAGTTACCCGGAAAGAAGGAAAAGTCGGATGATCCGTAGGTGCCGAACCCGGAGCCCGTTCCCGACGGGGGATTTGGCAGCAGGTCGGAGAAGCCGAGCAGCCTCGGCAGCAGCAGATTGAGTCCGGCTCGTGCCGCTTCCACCTTGAACGCATCAAGCGGCGGCGAATAGGCTTGCAGAACCTGGATACTGGCGGCGTCGAAGGTTTGCGCCGACGCGGCGGGAACAGCGGCTATGGCGGCGAACAGCGCCCAGATCGCTGACGCGACCGGGTGCAGGGGTATGTCAGCATCCTCCGCTGCGGCGATCATGCGGGAGTACAGGCGCGGTGTCGTTCGAGTACGTGCGCTCACGCAATCAACATGCCGCCGCGGCAATCCGCAATCTGTTCAGAGCGTTGAATAAAGGGGCAGCGCGCCGTGTCGCTTCGGGCGTAGGATTCTCCGACGAATCGACGTCCGACGCGGCGGGCGATCGGCAGTGCCTAGCGCTCTAGTGCTTCGGTGTCAGCGCCGAAATGACCCGCTGCTTGGCGTCGTTGACTTCCTTGATGAAGCCGGGTTGGTGTTGCTCGATGAAATTCGACGCGAGGTCGAGCTTGAGGAGCGCCACCGCGAGCGTGGCCCACAAGTCGTCGACTTCCTTGCATTGCTTGGCGAGTCCGACCGCTTCGATGGCCTCATCGAAGAGCTGCTGGACTGCCTCTACGTACTCGGGCGGGACGATTTTTTCCATGTGCCGCATTGTCTCAGCTTTGCCGCAGCCCGACAATTCGCGTACGCCTCGGGTTGTCCGCGTGAGATTCGGATTTCGGCGCCCGCAGTCGCGGCTTGCAGGGTAAGCGGCAGCGGCCGTATGCGCCCCGGATCGGAAGTCGGATTGACGCAGATTGGCGCGCTCAGTATCGTGATGCCCGTGTTGACCGCGCGCTGCCAAGAGATTCGCTGCATAGGCAGGCCCGCGAGCAGTGGGACGACATGGGACTGGGCGCGGAAGACGACACAATCGGACTACGGCGGACGCGATGATCGCGTTGTTGCAGCGAGTAGGCCGCGCCAGCGTCGCGATCGACGGCGCAGTCGTTGGTGCGATCGATCGGGGTATCCTCGTCTTTGTCGGCGTGCAGCGCCGCGACGGCGAAGCGCAGGCGCAACGTCTGGCCGAGCGCGTCCTCGGCTACCGCGTGTTCGCGGACGAACAAGGCAGGATGAACCGCTCGGTGGCCGATATCGGCGGTGGCGTGCTGCTCGTGCCGCAGTTCACGCTGGCGGCCGATACCAGCACCGGGATGCGGGCGAGCTTTTCGAGCGCTGCGCCGCCCGAGGAAGGTCGGCGGCTTTTCGATCGAATGGTGGACGAAGTCCGCAGCCGCTGTACCACGGTGGCAACGGGAGCGTTTGGCGCCGATATGCAAGTCGCCCTGGTCAATGACGGCCCCGTGACTTTCTGGCTGCAGGCCGATTAGCGCCAGCCCGTAATCATGCGCGAGCGCTTCGACTCCGAGCGACGATAACGCAGTTCCAATTCGAAAGGGAAAGTCATGCGCATTGCCATAATCGGCGGCGGATGCATCGCGCGATTGATCCTCGAACACCTCGGCAAAGGGGATTTGGGCGACGTGGAAGTGGCCGCCATCGTGGGACGCAGCGATAGCGCCTCGTGCCGCGCGCTTTCTCGTGAATACGGGGTCGCTTTCGCGAGCGATCTCGATGCGGTCATCGGCGAGCGCCCCGATGCGATCGTGGAAGCAGCCGCGCACGCCTGGGTGCAGGCACACGCCGAGCAGGTCTTGTCCGCCGGTATCGCGCTGATCGTGCTCTCTGCCGGCGCGCTCGGCGATGACGCGCTGCGCGAGCGGCTGGAATCCGCCGCTCGCGCAAGCGGTGCGTTGCTGTATGTGCCTTCGGGCGGCATCGGCGCGCTGGATGCGCTGAAGGCTGCGGTCATCGCCGGCGCCGACGAAGTCGTGATCCGCTCGGCCAAGCCGCCGCGCGCATGGCACGGCATCCCCTTCGTGCAGGCGCTCGATGTCGAGCTCGATCGGTTGGAACAGCCGTTCGTTCTGTACGACGGGCCGGCGCGGGCGGGCGTCAAGCACTTCCCGCAGAACGTCAACATCGCGGCGGTGCTGTCGATGGCGGGCGTGGGCTTCGATCGCACCCGGCTCGTGGCCGTGGCTGATCCCCAGATCTCGCGCAACACCCACACCATCACGGTGAGGGCGCTGACCGGCGAGATTTCGATCACCCTGCAGAACGTTCCCTCGCCTGAGAACCCGAAGACTGCCTGGCTCGCCTGCTACAGCGCACTGGCCGCGCTCAGACAGATGCAATCACCGGTGCGCTACGGGACGTGATCGCGCCCGACGCGATTGCGCGGCGCGCCGACGCCTCCTTCGTCCCGGATCCCTCTCGGTGCGCGAGAGCAGCGTCGGGTGCGCTGCCGGGACGGGCAGTTTCCCGGGTGGGGGCAGGTGTGCGGGAAGGGCTCCCCTCGCGTCAACGCGCCAATTAGATGAGCACGCGCCGTGATGCGATCGACTGGATCCTGCTGCTTACGCTGGTCGGGATGTGGGGTTCGTCGTTCTTCTTCATCGAGATTGCGATCCGCTCGATAACGCCGCTCACGCTGGTTGCGATCCGTATCGTGCTGGGAGCGGCGCTGCTCTTGGGTGCGATGCGTTTGCTGAAGCTGCCGGCGCCGCGTGACGCGCGCACCTGGGGCTACTTCGGCGTGCTGGCGCTGATCGGGTACTGCCTGCCATTCATCTTCATCGCCTGGGGTCAGCAAAGCATCGACAGCGGTCTGGCCGCAATCCTGGTGGGGTTCATGCCGCTGGCAACGCTGTTGCTCGCGCACCGCTTCGTCGCGGGCGAGCACATCACGGCGGCCAAGCTGGCGGGCTTCACGCTGGGATTTGCGGGCCTCGCGGCGCTGCTCGGCCCCGAGGCGCTGCGGCAATGGCGTGGGACCGGCACCGAGCTCCTCGGCCAGTTGGCCTGTCTGGCCGGGGCGTTGTGCTATGCCGGCAATTCGATCGTCACCAAGCGCATGCCGCCCACACACGCGCTCGTCGCGGCCGCCTGCACCACGACGCTGGCGGCCGCAGTCATGCTGCTCGTCGTCTTTACGCTCGACGATCCGTTCGCACTGCGCCCGGATGCGGCTGCGCTCGCGACCTGCATCTGGCTCGGTGTCGGCCCCACCGCGATCGCGACGCTGGTCTACTTTCGACTCATCGCGCGCGCGGGCCCGACGTTCATGTCGCTGGTGAACTACATGAGCCCGGTGGTGGCATTGAGCGCGGGCGCGCTGTTGCTCGACGAGCCGCTGCGCCCGAGCACTCTGGCCGCACTCGCGTTGATCCTCTGCGGCATCGCGCTGGCGACGCGCCGGGGTGCGCGCAAGCGCACGCGCGCCCGGGTTGCTTGATCAGCGGGCCTTGCCGTTCGCCTGCTCGAGCTCGCTGCGGCGAAGCAGCGCGCGGCGATCGATCAGGACGCGATCGAGTGGCCGGATGCCTTCGGCGAGGCGCCGGAATTCCAGCCCGTGCCGGCGTTCGAGCGCGATGGCGCGCCCGGCGAGGCTCGCCGGTGTTACTGCACCCGGGTCGTCGGCGAAGGCGAACACGATGACATTGTCCTCACCGATCGCGCGCAGGCACGCGAGCCGGCCGTCGAATGCACCCGCCAGGCGGCGTAGATACGCCCGCAGCCCTGGATCGTCGCTCATGTAGTTCACGACCAGTACGCCGTCACGGCGCAGCGCCTGGCGCGCGCAGCGATAGAACGCGTCGGTGCGGATCGAAGGCGCTTGCCGGTGATTGACGAAGGCGTCGAGGAAGATGATATCGGCGCTCGCCCGATGCGCCGCGACGTATCGGGCACCGTCGCGCACGATGACGCGAAGGCGCCGATTGCCGAGCGGGAGATGGAACATCCGATGCGCCGCGGCGACCACGCGCACATCCACTTCCAGCGCGACGATGCGCGTTTGCGGCAGTTGCCGGTAGATGTACTTCGCGAGCGAGCCGCCGCCGAGGCCGATGAGCGTTACGTCGTGCGGTTCGGGCTGGAACAGCAGGCCCGCCATCATCGCGCGGGTATAGGCGAGCGCGAGGTCGTCGGGCGCATCCAGGCGCATGGCGCTCTGGATGGCGGTGCCGCCGACATGCAGATGACGCAAACCGGCGGCTTCGCTGAAATGGATACCGGGTGCGCGCTTCACGGCGCGCGGCGCACGGGCGCTGGACACGTTCGAGCAGTCGCAGGCAATCGGATCGCGGCGATTGTAGCGGTTCGCGCCGCGGCGGGCAGCCCGCTTGCGCGCCAGCGCCTGGCTGTTGCCGAGTGGGAACAATCGGAGTGAGCGCCGGAGCACTCTGCTATCATGCGCGCGCTGTACGCATTGGCCTGCATCATGCCGAATCGATCCTGCCGCCGCCTCGCGGCCTGTCTCGCACTGGCTTGCACCGCTGCGTTTCCGGGCGTCGTAAGCGCAGCCTTGCCGTTGGCGGAGGGGCGTCTCGGCATACCGACGCTCGCACCGCTGATCGCCGAGATCACGCCCGCGGTGGTGAACATCTCCACGGTTTCGCGCGCTCCGGCGGAGACCAATCCGCTGTTGCGCGATCCGTTTTTTCGCCGCTTCTTCGATCTGCCGGACCGTCCGCAGCGCCGGGAACGTGCCGCTGGCTCGGGCGTGATCGTAAACGCCCGCGCCGGCCTCGTGCTCACCAACAACCACGTCATCCGCGGTGCGCAGGAGATTGTCGTGACGCTGAAGGATCGGCGTCAATTCCGGGCGCAGCTCGTGGGCGCGGATCCCGGTACCGATATCGCCGTGCTCAAGATCGACGCGCCCGATCTGAAGGCGCTGCGCCTGGGCGATTCCGACCAGCTCAACGTCGGCGACTACGTGCTCGCGATCGGTAACCCGTTCGGGCTCGGACAAACGGTCACCTCCGGAATCGTGAGCGCGCTCGGGCGCACGGGCCTCAACATCGAAGGCTACGAAGACTTCATCCAGACCGATGCGCCGATCAACCCCGGCAACTCGGGCGGAGCGTTGGTGAGTCTGCGCGGCGAGCTGATCGGCATCAACACCGCCATCATCGGTCCTGCCGGCGGCAGCGTCGGCATCGGCTTCGCGGTGCCGGCCAACATCGCGCGCGCGGTCATGGACCAGATCGTGCGCTATGGCGAAGTGCGCCGCGGCCGACTGGGCCTGCAGACGCAGGAATTGACGCCCGAGCTGGCGCGCTCGCTCGGTATTGCCACGCTCGACGGCGCGCTCGTGACCGCAGTCGATCCGGGCTCGCCGGCAGAGCGCGCCGGCCTGCGACGCGGCGATCTCATCGTCGTTGTCAACGGGCATGCGGTGCGTGGGCCAGCCGATTTGCGCGTGAAGGTTGGGCTGGTTCCGATCGGCGAAGAAGTCGAGTTCCGGTTCAGGCGCGAGGGGCGAACGCTGGCGGGTCGGGCACAGGTCGCGCCGCCGCAGCAGGCTTCCAGCGTCGATGGCGAGGCGGTCCCGGAGCTTGCCGGCGCCCAGGTGGCCAATATCGAGCCCGGCATGGCGCTATACGGCCGCATCGAAGGCGCGCTGGTGGCGAAGGTCGATCGCAGCAGCTCGGCGTGGGCGCAGGGCTTGCGGCCAGGGGACGTGATTTACGCGGTGAACAACCGGCGCGTACGCAATGTCGAGCAGCTCATGGCTGCGTTGCGGACGGCTCAGGGTGCCCTTTCCGTCAGCCTGGTGCGCGGCGAGTACCGTGTCACCATTCTCGTTCGCTGAGCGGCGCGTTCAGGCGGGGATCACCGGCAGCAGCAAGCGCGACGGGAAGCGGCCGCCGAAATGATAGCTGTCGCGCCCCGCCTTGAAGCCGTAGAAGTGCGTGCGATCGCCGTTGCCGATCGTAAGCACGATGCGATTGCCGCGGGCGAATCGCCACGACGTGGGCCAGATCTCGATTTCAACTTCGTACACCTCGCCCGGCGTGAGCGGCTCTTCGGACTGGTGTGGATGGAACGGGCGCAGTAGCGTGCTCAGGCTGGGCTCGAGCGCGCGCTGCGAGGCCTTCTGCCAGCCACGTGTGACTACCGTCGATCCGGCGGCGCTGTGCTCTGCGAGCGTCACCGCGATGTCCGCCTCACGCTGGTCGCTGGCGACGAACAGCACCAGCTTGATCGGCCCGCTCACTTCGGTGTCGGCGTCGAGCGGCGGCGTCTCGAACGCCACCGAACCCATGTCGCGCAAAAAGTCGTTGCGCGGGTATTCCAGCGAGCGAACGTGTTCGAGCTGAGGCTGCTCCGGGCCCAGGCCGTCGGGACGCAAATAGAGCTCGGTCACGCGCGCGCGCGCGATCGGCCATTGCGCCTCTTCGCGGAAACCCGCGTTCTTGCCCTGGACGTAGATGCGCACCGGGGCCTCGCGCTCGATGCCGTTGTCCACGCCCTTCAACCAGCGCGCGTACCAGCGTTCGAGCTCGCGCATGAGCGGCTCGGTATGGAAGGTCGCCTGCGCATCGCCGCCGAGCATGAGGAGCTTACGCGGAACGTGCGCAATGCGCTCGTATCCGAGCACGTTGCCGCGCGTGTGCAGGCGCACTTTCTCCCAGGCGCCGATGGAGTACACCGGCACGGCGATATCGCTCAGGCGCCAGAACGCCGAGCGGGTGCGATAAAACGGCCCATCCAGGCGGTGGCGGATGAGCTCGCCGAGCACGTCGAAGCGCATGACATTGGCAGGTGGCTGCGGCTCGAACGCAAGATTGTTGAGATGAATCTGGCGTGCAGCCCAGTTGGCGACGAACTCCTGACTGAAGAGCCCGCCGTGCCAAGCGAGATCACGGTAGATGTCGACCAGGCCGTCGTAAGGCGCGATGCACGCGAGCGACGGCGGCCGGTTGACCGCAGCGAGCCATTGCACCTGCGCGAAGTAGCTCTGCCCCAGCATGCCGACGCGTCCGTTCGCCCAGGGCTGCGACGCGGCCCATTCGATGCTGTCGTAGAGGTCGCACTGCTCGCCCGGGCCGAAGAAGTCCCATTGGCCATTGGTGCTCTCGCCGCTGCCGCGAGCATCGGTGCGCACGACCGCGTAGCCGTGGGCTACCCACCACTCGAAGGCCGAGGTTTCACGGAAACGGTAGGCAGGATTGGAGGGCAGATGGTCGAGCTTCTTCGGATAGCCGGAGGCGACCAGCAGCACCGGATGGCGCGCTTGCACTCGCGGCCGGTAGATATCCGCCGCGAGCCAGCCGCCGTCGCGCATCGGCACGTGCACGTTGCGGTCGACCACCAGGGTATCGGTCGGATGCACCGGGTGCGCACGCCCGACGCCGGCGGGAAACTCGGCGGTGAAGGGGATGTCGATCGGCCCGGAAGCGCTCGCATCGCGTTCGGACATAGGCGTATGGCTCCGTCGATGGCTAGCGCATCTTATCCCGCTTCGTGCCGCGATGCGTCAGGTATGGGTGCGGCGATCGTTCGACGCAGTATGAATGCCGGGCTCGGCGCCCGCGCGGCCTCGGAGCGGGCGGCTCACCCGGCCGTCACCAGCCGGACTCACCGAACGTGCGCGGCATGAAGAACGCAATGCCGACAACGAGCTGGAACGTGATGGGTGAGCGCAATGACGCTGCGCTACGAGAGCGCGACAACGGTGTCTGCAGCGGAACCGACGAACTCGCCCGGCCAGCGGCTGCGTAGCGCACTCGACGTGCGTCGAAGCGATCCAGCTCGCGACGATGTCGAGCCCTAGCCTGAATAATTCACGAAACGGATAAGACAAAGGCCCACTTCATAGTAGAACGCCGTTGGGATACGAGCGAACCGCCAGCGAAGGAGCCTTTGCGTGAAAGACGATAGCACACGACAGAGTGTTTTGTTCGCTGATCTTTTCGGCAAGCAGGTGGTTGCGCAGTTCGACCAG
>WYBJ01000186.1 GCA_011525945.1 Burkholderiaceae bacterium
GCGGACCGCGGGCGGCCGACTGTGCGCCGCACGTGCACACCAATTCGTCGCCCAAGATCTCCGGGACCGAGGCAGCGGCTAAGGACAGCGCCATCGCGGCGATTCTGAACGAGCCGGCCGGCGATCGTTACGTCGACATGCAGGTGAACGCGCGCATGCTCATGTCCAAGCTGGGTGCGGTCCAAGCGGCCGCGATCCTGGACAAGCTCGAGGCCGCTAGCGCGAGCGTGCCGGCGGTCAAGTGGGCGATGCGCTTCATCGACTCACCGGATGGCATCAATCTCGGCGATCCGCAGACGCTCGGCATGCTGGACGTGCTGCTGCAGAACGCGGTGCTCACCGCCCAGGAAGTCGAGGCGTTGAAGGCGCTGGTGCGCGGGCCTAGCTCGCGCGCCATCGTCGCAGTCGGTCAGCCCGTATCGGCTGCCGACGTATCCATCGCCATCCGTGGCAACAGCACGTACCAGGGGATCGTATGACGCCCGAACAAGCCGCTGCGCTCAAGACTTTCGCTTCGGCGGATCAGACCGCCGCCGCGCTCATCGCCACAGGTGACGATGCCGGCCTCGCCGGCTGGTTCAATGCACTCGCGTCTCCGACCTTCGTCGTGTGGCGCTCATCACTCGCGCGCGCCGAGATCCTGCATACCGCATCGCCCGATGCGACCTTGTTCAAGTGGAACGGCAATGGCTACATCACTCGCAGCCAGGGCGAACGCGATGCCTTCCGTGAAATATTCGACGCGACCGGCAACATCAATCCGAGCTTGCCAAATGTGCAGGCCGCGATCAGTGACATCTTCAGCGGCACCGGCAATGCGCAAGACAACCGCCAGCACATCGCCTCGCACAGCAAGCGCCAGGCCACTCGCGCGGAGCGCTTGCTCGCGAGCGGGGTGGGGTCCACGGCGAGCCCTGGAACCATGACCCTGGAAGGCATCCTCTCGCCTGGGGATGCCTCGCAAGTGCGGGTGGCGTAGATGGCCAGCAGCCGCAACGAATCGCAGATCCAGTGGGGCGGTACCGATGCGGTGACGCTCAGTACGAACAATGCACGCTCGGTATCGGACGCGCTCGCGCTCAACGTCGAGGATTGGGACGCGGAGATCCTGATCAATGCGGACAATGCCGGCACACCGGCGAGCGGCGACACCGTGGACATCTACATCCACTATTCCGCCGGCGACGTGCTGGGCGACACCGGTGACGATTTCCCCACGAACGAGTACGCCGAATTCCTGTGCCGCATCAGCACGTATGGCAGCGATGCGCCAGGCGAGGACCCGGCCAGGCGCTCAATCCCGATCCGCACGGCAGCCAAGGCGATCAAGCTCTCGGCCGAGGGTCCGCAGGTGGCATCGCGCAACATCACATTGCGCGCGCGTCTCATCACGCATCGCGGGCAGTAGCCTATGAGCGGCGCCGCATTCAGCCGCCGGCGTGCGTGGTTGCAACCGCAGTGGCGGGCCCCGCTGCTGAGCGCATCCCCGCTCGCGCGAGGGCTCGTCGCGTGTGTTGTGCCGGGGCAACTAGAGTTCTTCAGCATGGGTGGTCCGAGCATCATTGGTGCCGGCGAAATCGCTCCCGGTCCGTTCGGTGTCGCGATCAAGTCGATCTATAACGGCGCGGGTGCGAACGAGGTGACTTACGGCTGTGCGATCACAGCCCCAAGCGACCGCACCATCGCTGTGCTTGCCGCGAACGTCAACGCCTTGAATGGCATACCGACGCATGAAGTCAAGAACGCGTCCTCCGCGGATAGGCTCCTATTGGGCCAGACAGCCTTCAGCGCGACGATCGACAACAACGCGTCGTATACGTTGACGATCACGGAATCCGCGCAGCCCCGATTGTTTGCCGGGCGTCGCAGGGCGGGGCAGGTCAGTGCATGGGCGGATGACGTGCCGACCGCGGAGAAAATCACTGGGACTAGAGCGCTCGATGCCACTTCGATTCGGTTCGGCCGCGACGGCGTGTCCAACTCCACGCACGCCCAGACGTACCTATTCCTCTACTGGGCGCGCTACGTATCCGATGTGGAGCTGAGCGCGCTCGCGCGCAATCCGTGGTCGCTATTCGGTAGTCATCCGTTGCGTATTTCACTCGGGGCTGCAGGTGGGGCGGCAGCGGCGCTCGCAGGTGCAGCCACCGGCGCGGCAACCGCCACCGCATCGCTCACGACCGAGATTCGGACGGAAGGCGCTGCAACAGGCCAGGCATCTGCGACCGGTGCACTGACGACGGGCATACCGCTCGCCGCAGCGGCCACGGTACAGGCCACCGCCCAAGGCCAGCTCACGGCCGAGATTCGATTCTCCGGCGCCGCACTCGCGATCGCCACCGCAGTCGCGGCACTCTCTACCGGCATACCGCTGGAGGGCGATGCGATTGGGGCGGCGGTCGCATCGGGCACGCTCACCACCGGCGGTGGCGGCCTGGAGGGCGCTGCGATGGCGCAGGCGCTCGCGACGGGCGACCTCAGCACCGCGGTTATGCTCGCCAGCGATGCATTCGCCCAGGCGATTGCGCAGGCCGGGCTCACGACGGGCATCCCGTTGCAGGGTGCGGCGCAGGGTCAAGGCACCGCGAGCGCGACGCTCACCACGCAGATCCCGCTCTCCGGCCAAGCGGCGGGCGTAGCAACAGCCGTGGCCGACCTCACCGGCGGCTCTGGCTCGGCGCAGCTCGAGGGTGCCGCGCAGGTGGTCGCTGGTGCCACAGGGGCGCTCACGACCGGCATACCGCTGTCAGGTGCGGCGGTCGGTGTGTCGGTGGCGAGTGGCGTGCTCACGGTCGCGATCCGGCTCGCCGGCGACGCACTGGCGCAGGCGATCGCGCAGGGCGGATTGACGACCGCGATCCAGCTCTCCGGGGCTGCGGCCGGTGCGGCGGTAGCGGGCGCCGCGTTCGCCGGCGCAATTCTGGTCATCGGTCCGCGCTTTCATGCGATTGCGCCAGAGCGCACCTACGCGGTGGCCGCATGAAATGGTTGAGCATCAAGGACCCCGAAGAGTGGGTGGTCGTGAGCGTGGATTTTGCGCGCGTGACCCCGCCAGGGGACACGCTGAGCTCACCGAGCGTCGTCGCGACGGTGCTGCGCGGGATGGATGCGTCGCCCGGCGCAGCCCTGTCTGGCGCGCCCCAGATCACCGGAACGATCGTCGCCCAGCTCATGATCGATGCCGTGGACGGTGTCGACTACAAGCTGCGCTTCAAGGTGCAGACTTCTTCGGGTCAGCGGCGCGTATTCAGTGTTGCGATTCCAGTGCGTGCGGCATGATGGATTTGGTCGACCAGGCGCAGGATGCGGAACTCATGCACCAGAAGGCGGCGCTGGCGATTCATACCCGTCGCGCCCAAACCCTATCGGGCGAATCGCTCACGCGTTGTTCCGAGCCGGGGTGCGGTGTGCGCATTCCGCAAGCACGGCGCCGAGCCATTGCGGGCGTCAAGTACTGCGTCGAATGTCAGGCACTCATCGAGCGCCGTGCTCGCCAGGAAGCCGAATGATGGAATGGGACCTGCAGATCAATGTGTGGAACGTGCTGTCGTTCGCGGCCACCGGCGCGGTTGGCATCTACGCGCACATCATCGCGCGCCAACGCATCACAGAAGGTGCGCTCGAACAACACAAGGAGCAGATCGCGGCAGCGCTCAACGGCTTCGGCCAGAGGCTCGTGCGGGTCGAGGAAGCCGGACGGCACGCGCCGACGCATGACCACTTGGGCGAGATGTATCAGAAGCTCGATCTCGTCAACAGCAAGCTCTCAGAGCTCGTCGGCAAGGTGGGCGGACTCGAAGGACATCTCAGACTGATCAACGAGCATTTGCTGGACCAGCGATGAATAGTTTTGCCGATTTGCAGCGCGCCGCCCGGCGGCTCGCTATGTTGCAGCTCCTCGCCGAGGCGCCGGCCTATGAGACGAGTGCGCAGCTGATCTACGCCGCGCTCCCAAGCCGCGGCGCAGCCGCGAGCGCCGATCAGATCGCGGTCGATCTGGCGTGGCTCGCGGAGCAGGGCCTTGTCGAATCTCAAATCGTGGGACCTGTGGTCATGGTCAAGATCACGTTGCGAGGACTCGACGCCTCCAAGGGGTTCGTGCAGATTCCGGGTGTGGCGAGGCCGGGGCCGTAATGTCCAACCGATCCTCGGTGACTCGGCTCGACCCGCGCGTGCGCGAGGCGGTGGATGGCGCGCTGCGCGAAGGCAGGGCCACCATCGACGAGATCGTCGACATGATCCGTGCGATGGGCGGCGAAGCGTCCCGATCAGCGGTCGGACGCTACAAGCAGCGCTTCGAAGCCGGGATGCAGCAGTTTCGTGTGGCCCGTGAGATGGCGGGCGTGTGGGGGAACGCCATCGAGAAGGAGCCCGATTCGCCGGTTGCGCGGCTTGCGAACCAGGTGCTCGCGGGTGTCGCTCTCAACACGGCAACCTCTCTGATCGAGACGGGTGAAGCCGTGCCGGCTGGCGAGGTGATGTTTCTCGCCAAGGCGCTCGATCACTTGTCGCGCGCGGACAAGAACACGCTCGACAAAGTGACCCTCATCCGACGCGAGATCGCGAGCCGCGCCGCGGACGTGGCCGGGCGCGAAGCGAAGAGCGCAGGGCTCTCCGATGAGCAGGCTGACGTCATCCGCCGCCAGATCCTGGGGATCGCGGCATGAGCGCCCATCCGCCGCGCGATCCACGCTATGCCGCGCAGCTCGCGAGAGATGCTGCGAGGACCGATGCGCCACCGGTCCTCCTGCCCTACCAGAGCCAATGGATCGAAGACCGCTCGCCGCTGAAGATCGCAGAGAAGTCGCGCCGCGTCGGCCTCACCTGGGCCGAGGCGGCCGACGATGCGCTCATCGCCGCATCGTCGCGAGGCTCGAACGTCTTCTACATCTCGAACACCCAGGACATGGCGCTCGAGTACATCGAGGCGTGCGCCATGTGGGCTCGGGCGTACCACTACGCGGCGAGCGAAATCGGCGAAGGCATCTTCGAGGATATCGACACCGACGGCGAGACGCGCCACATCAAGACCTATCGCATCGACTTCCCCGGCTCGGGCCGGCGGATCGTCGGGCTGTCTTCCGCACCGCGCAACCTCCGAGGCAAGCAGGGCGTGATCGTCCTCGACGAGGCGGCGTTCGCCGATTCGCTGCCCGCGCTCCTCAAGGCTGCGATGGCGATGCTGCTCTGGGGAGACCGGGTGCGCATCATCTCGACTCACAACGGCGCGGGTTCGGCCTTCGACGAGCTGATCCAGGAGGTGCGCGCGGGCAAGCGCAAGGGGAGCGTGCACCGGATCACCTTCCGCGACGCGGTCGAGCAGGGCCTTTACCAGCGCGTGTGCCTGCGCCGCGGCATCCCTTGGTCCCAGGCCGACGAGGAGCGCTGGGTCGAGGACGCCTACAGCTATTACCGCGATGATGCGGCCGAGGAGCTCGACGTGATCCCCTCGCAGTCGGGGGGCGCGTATTTCACGATCGCGCAGATTGAGGCGCGCATGAGCCCCGACACGCCGCTCGTGCGCGGGGCATGGCCGCCCGAGTTTGCATACCAGCATACGGTCACCCGTCATGCGCTGATCGAGGCGTGGTGCGAGGAGCACTTGGCCGAGCCGTTGCGCCGTCTCGATCCGAACCGAGCGCACGCGCTCGGTGGCGACTTTGGGCGCCTGCGCGATCTCACGGTGTTCGACGTGCTGGAGGAAGAGCCCAACCTGGTGAATCGGGTCATGCTGCAGGTGGAGCTCAGCAATTGTCCGTTCGCCTCCCAGGAGCAGATCCTCTATTACATCCTCGACCGGATGCCGCGCCGGCGCGGCGTGGCACTGGATGCGACTGGCCTCGGTGCGCACCTCTCGGAGCTCGCTGCGCAGCGCTACGGCGCATCGGTCGAACAGGTAAAGCTCAACGACGCGTTCTACTTGCTCCATTTTCCGCGCCTGAAGGCGGCGTTCGAGGATGCGACCCTCGATAGCATTCCCCGCCACATCGAGACCCGCGACGATCTGCGCGCGATCCGGGTGATCAACGGTGTGCCGAAGCTGCCGAGCGCGCCCACGCAGCGCGCCGACGGGCCGAAGTTGCAGCGCCACGGCGACTCGGCGATCGCGCTCTTGCTTGCGCACTACGCCATGAAACACGAGCACACGCCGATCGAGTTTCAGGCGCTCGGCGTGGAGCGCGCCGGCAGGAGCTTGGGCGACTACCTGGGGGAGGCCGCATGACCCGGATCGGCGCGAGCCTCCAGAACGCGCTCAGAGCGCTCGCGGCGGCTTTTGGCTACCAGGGTAGCAGGGGGGGGTGCGTCAGGGGTCTTAGGACCCTCTTAAAAACGCTCCAATCGGCATGTCCGATCCTCGGATTTGCCCCTCCAACCCCGGATTGACCCGAAATGGCCCAAGAATCCCCGATTTTGGACCCCTCCGGCCGGCCGTTTACCCTGGAAATCGCCACGATCGCCCGCGACCTGAACCGGGTGATGACTTTCGGTGGCATGCTGGAGAACCTGGACGACACACTCAGGACCCGCGGCGGGGCCAAGGGACTCAAGATCTACGACGAGCTCGAACGCGATGCGCACGCCTATGCGGTGCTGCAGAAGCGCAAGCTCGCCGTTACCGCCCGGCCCTGGCGGGTCGATCCGGCCTCGGATCGGCGCGACGACAAGAAGGCAGCCGAGCTCGTGCGCGGGGAGCTCCAGGCGCTCGGTTTCGATCAGCTGACCGCTGGGCTGCTGGATGCCACGCTCAAGGGCTTCGCCGTGGGCGAGGTGCTCTGGGCGCTCGACGGCGCGCGGGTCATCGCGCGCGAGGTGCGCATGCGTGACCAGCGCCGCTTCGCTTTCACCGAGGATCTCGCACTGCGGCTACTCACCCGCGAGCGCTCGATCGAAGGGGAGCGGCTACCGGAGCGCAAGTTCATCATCCACCGCTTTGGTGCGAAGGACGGTAGCCCCTACGGCCTGGGGCTCGGGCACAAGCTCTTCTGGCCGGTATTCTTCAAGCGCCAGGACATCACCTTCTGGCTCACCTTCGCCGACAAGTTCGGCAGCCCCACCGCGATCGGCAAATACCCCACCGGCACCACGCCCTCGGAGCAGGACACTTTGCTCTCGGCGCTGAAAGCGATCAGCCAAGACGCGGGCATCATCGTGCCCGACGGGATGCTGGTCGAACTCCTGGAAGCAAGTCGCGCGGGCTCGATCGACACCTACGAGAAGCTCGCCCGCTATATGGACGAGCAGATTTCCGAGTGCGTACTGGGCGAGACGCTCACGACCAATATCGGCCAGGCCGGCAGCCGCGCCGCCTCCGAAACGCACAACGATGTGCGCGAGGAGCTCGCCAGGGCCGATGCGGATCTGCTCTCCGATACGCTCAACGCCACGCTCGTGCGCTGGATCGTGGACTACAACTTGCCGGGCGCGGGCTACCCGACGGTATATCGGGTGTTCGAGGAGCCGGAGGATCTCGCAAAACGCGCTGCCGTCGACAAGGCCCTGCACGAGATGGGCTATGAGCCCGAATCGATCGAGCAGATCAACGAGACCTATGGGGGCAAGTGGCGCAAGCGGACCGCCCCGCCGGTGGCGCCAGCATCCGATATGCCGCCGCCCAATCGCGTAGACCCACCGGGCGGGCAATTCGCCGAGCCCGGTGCGGGCGATGTCGCCGACGCGTATACCGAGCAGCTTCACGGCGCGGCCGCTCAAGCTATGGATGGCCTGATCGAGCCGGTCCGGCGGCTGGTGATGGAAGCGACGAGCCTCGAGGACCTGCGCGATCGGCTGCTCGATCGCTACGCCGAGATGGACGTGGCCGAGCTCGCGCAGGTGATGCAGCGCGCGCTCGCCGCGGCCGAGCTCGCCGGGCGCTACGAGGCAAGCCGTGGCGAATGACGCCGAGTACCGGAGTCTGCCCTTCGATGAGGCGATCGCCTTCTTCCGCGGCAAGCTCAACATTCCGAGCGCTCGCTGGGATGACCTGTGGCAGGGCATGCACGCGAGAGGCTTCATGATCGCCGGGGCCGCGAAGGACGAGCTCCTCGCCGACTTCCGCGCCGCGGTGGATAAGGCGATCGCCGGCGGTGAGAGCCTGGGTGCGTTTCGCCGCCGCTTCGATTCGATCGTCGTCCAGCACGGCTGGGACTATCGCGGCGGACGCAACTGGCGCTCCGAGGTGATCTACGCGACCAATGTGCGCACCGCCTACATGGCCGGGCGCTACGCGCAGATGACCGACCCGGATACGCTGCGCTTCATGCCCTACTGGCAGTACCAGCACGGCGATTCGGTGCACCCGCGCCCGCTGCATCTTTCCTGGGACGGCACCGTTCTGCCTGCGAACGATCCGTGGTTCCGGACGCACTTCGCGCCCAACGGCTGGGGCTGCAAGTGCTCGATCGTGCCGCTCACGCGCCGCGATCTCGCGCGGCTGGGGAAGGACGGGCCGGACAAGGCGCCGGACGATGGCACCTACACCTGGACCGACCAGGCCGGCAAGACGCATACGATCCCGAAGGGCATCGATCCGGGCTGGGATTACAACGTCGGCGAAGCGGCCTGGGGCCGCAACCAGGCCGCGCGCGCGATGGAGGATCAAGGGCCGTGGCGCGATCTCAGCCCAAAGGGGCCGGGCGACTACGGCCGACCGAATCGAATTGCCGTCGATCCTCCGGTGGCTGCCTTCGGCCATCCCATTCCGAAGGGCGACGTGTCACGCCTACAGCGGGCGCTGCGAGACGCGATCGGCGGCGACGAGGCGACGATGATCGATCCGAC
>WYBJ01000187.1 GCA_011525945.1 Burkholderiaceae bacterium
GGCCGCACGGCGTCTGAACGAGGCGCGTACCGCTCTGTTCAGAACAATCTTCAACCGATCGAAAGCCGCCGCCTGAACCACCTCTGAGCCACTCAGTTCAGACTCATACCTGGATTAGAAACGACTTTCGTGACCGAATTACAAACGTCACCGCCCTCTTGACGCTAGTCTTCAGCCCACCTGCCCGAACGACTCTTGCTTCGTTGCCGTTTCGGGTGCTGCAGCAAGCGTCACCTTCAACGCGGCATTCGCATTCGGGCCGCTCGCAGCGCCGAGGCTTGCGACGAAACGCCGCTGCCAGTCCGAACCGTCATCGCTCGTCGGCCGGATCGAGGCGTCGTTCGCCGCAGCGCCGAAATCGATCGACGGCGTCGCGCCAGCACCGCTTAGTGTGCGCACCGAGTCCTGGCTCGAGGCAAGTATCGGCAGCACCGGCGCGGGGACGAAGTCTTGCCCCAGCACCGGATCGAACAGCGCGCTCCGGAACCGCCCGATCAGCTTCGACAGCGCCGACGGCGCAGGCGCCTCCGGCGCGGCGGCAACGTCACCCCTCGCCGTGGGCGCAGCGGTGGCTTCGGCGGGCTTGGGCGCGACCGGATCCTGGGCGGGCGGGTTCGTCTCGGGCGCGACCTCACCCTGCGTGGCGGACTGCGTCACGACCGGCTCGTGCACGACCGGCTCCGGCGCAAGCACGAACGAGAAGGCCGGCTCCGGCACCGATGGCGCCAGCACCAGCGGCTGGCTCGCCGCGGGTACTACGGTGCCTTCGGCGGGCTTGAGCGCGACCGGCTCCTGGGCGGGCGGGGTCGTGTCGGACGCGGCCTCACCCTGCGTGGCGGGCTGCGCCACGACCGGCTCCTGCTCGACCGGCTCCAGCGCAAGCACGAACGAGAATGCGAACTCCTGCGTCAATGGCTCCAGCACGAACGGCTCGGGCTCGGGCGCGAGCGCCAGGACCGCGTCGTCGTCGGCCCCGAGCTTGCTGCCGTCGACGAACACCTCCATCACATCGAGCAACCGGGTCGTTCCCCGCGGCGCGTCCTCGGGGATGCTCGCCTCCAGCGTGATCAACTCAATCGTACCGGCCGGTAAGCCCTTCGGCGCGCTCAGGATGAAACGCGCGTACCCCGAAGTGGCGAAGTTCGCGCTAAGCAATGTCCCCGCCGGCAGCCCCGCGGCGAGCGTGGCTTTGATCGGCGTGAAGCTCGCCGCGTCGTACGCGAGTCCGAAGCGCAGCGCCTTGAGCGTCGTGGCGCTCGTGAGCCGGATCGCCGTGCTGAGCGTTTCGCCCGGCTCGGCTTCGATGTCGTCGATGCTCACACGCCCCGGCAGCGTGCTCGCGGCAACTTCGAACGTCGCCGTGTAGTCATCCCCCGGCACGCCGTCGGCGTTGCCGTCCAGCCCCGCGAAGGCCTGATCGCCGCTCTTGAGCGCAACGGTGTGGCTTCCCGTCTCCAGCGCGTCGCCCGTGCGGATGAGGGCAAGCCCCGCGTGGTCGGCATCGAACACGATCGCGCCTTCGAGCGCCACACCTTGCGCATCGGTGAACGCGATGTCGGTGAGATCGATCGCCGCCGCATCGAACGCCTTCTCGAAGCGCACGTGCACACCGCTCGGTGTCTGCGCGAGCGCGCTCACCCGGTTGATCGCGGGCGCGCCCTCGCTCACCGTGAGCGTGAACGCCTGCTCCGCACTCGCCCCATGCGTGTCGGTCACCGTGAGCAGAAAATCGTAGCGCCCGGCGGGGGCTGCGAATTCGATCCGCCCCGTGACCTCATCGATTTGTGCTCCGGCGTGGGCTTGCGTCAACTCATACGTGAGCGCATCGCCCTCCGGGTCGCTCGCCTGCGCCACGTACACGTAGCCCGCCGCCCCCCCGCCCAGATCGAAGCCGCTCGCACGCATCACCAGATCGCCGTAGCTCCCGTCGCCCGCGTGCAGCCCGCTCTCGAAGCCAAGCTCCAGCGCCCCGTTGACCACCCGGGCTCTCAAGTGGTCGTACGCTTCCGGGTTCGCCCCCTCGAACGAGAAGTAGACGTTGCCCCCATACGGCGCCGGACCCACCGGGCTGCCGCCCGGGGTGCCCAGGCGCTTGGGATTGACGATCAGGTACGTGCCGTAGAGCGCATCGGCGTCGAGCGGCAAGTCGGTCTGTGCGCCCAGCGCCGAGCGCAGGTTGAACCCCACCAGCGCGCGGTCGGGCGACAGTGCGGCTTCCAGGTACCCGACATCGCCCGGGTTAAGGCTACCGATGCGACCCAGCGCATCGTCCACACGGTACAGCCCCACTTCGTACTTGCCGCTGTCGCGCGCGAGAAGCGTCAACTGCACCGCTGCGCCGGCGCCCGCCGTCCCGCTCATACGAAACGCCCGGTCCGCCGGTGCCGCGACTTCGCCTGCCAATTGCAGCGCCGTCACCGGGGTCGAGGTGAAGTCGGGCGCGCCGTTCACCGCGATCGACACGGCCGCGACGTTCGACGCCGACGCACCGTCGCTTACTTGGTAGGTGAAGCTGTCGGCACCAAAGTAGTTCGCCTGCGGCGTATACGTCAGCGTCCCATCGGTGTTCTGCACCAGCGCACCATGCACGGGCGCATCGATAACCAACACTTCAAGCTCGTCACCATCCGCGTCGCTGTCGTTCGTGCGCACGTCGAACGTAACGGCACCGTTTTCGTTGACCGCGACTTCATCGGGCTCCGCCTTCGGGGCGTTGTTGACCGCGCCATCGACGGTGATGCGCACATCGTCGACCGCCACGCGGCTTGCGCGTTCTCCCATGCCGATCAGGTCGAAATACAGCACCGCCTCGGTGCCGCTGGCGATTCCAGTCACGTCGATGTCGATCGTCCACGCCTGACCGAGCGGCAGCAGCGGCTGCGCCACCGGATCCCAGCCGCGCACCGTGACACGATCGGAGCGATAGACCACGCCGCCAGGCTGGTCGTTGGCGCTGTCGATCTGGAGGTTGAACAGCGAATCGGTGTTCGTGATCGGTGCGATACCCGCCAGCGGATTGTTCTGCGGATCGAGCAGCGCGACCTCGAACGCGTCATCCGGCCCGGAGGTGTTGTCGACGAGATCGGCCAGCACCAGCGTGAAGCTTAACTGCCGCGCACCCGCCGGCAGCACGAAGGCCTGCGAGAGCCCGGCCATGAAGCGGTCGTCCTCGGTCAGCACGCCTTGCCCGGCCGCCACCGAAGCCGCGCCGCTCAAAGTCCAACCGAAGCCGCTGTTTGCCGGATCGGCAATCGCGAACGTACCGTTGTGAATGCCAGCTGCATGCAAGCCGCCGTCGTTCGAAACCGCGTCGCCGGGTGCAATCGATACCAGATCGGCGATCTGCGGCAGCCGCCGCACGCCGCTCGCGAGCGCTTCGTCCATCACGCTGCCGAGCCGGTCGAGGCTCGCGTGCGCGTAGCCCAAGGCATGACCGTACTCGTGCGCGAGCGCGGTGAGTAGATCCATGCGACCCGCCGCCGCGCCCGCAACCGCCAGTTGCTCGCCCGCAGCCGTGGTACCGGCAAACTCGGCGGCATCGAGCGGCGTCGCATCCGCGAACCAGCCGAAGCCGGCCGCGTCGTAGTCCACCGCGATGCGCGCTGCGCCATCGGCATCGAAATGGGTCGTGCCGAGCATGTGGCCGGTGAGATCGACGACATCGATCGGCACGCGCGCGAGCTCGGTCGCGTCGACACCCAACGCGAGCCAGTATCCGCGTGCCGCGTCCGCCACCGCCTGCACGCGCGCCGGATCGACCACCGCGCGCACGCCATCGGCGGTATCACCCTGGGCAAGCAGCGGCACGGTGATCACCTGCTGCACGGTGCCCACTCCTGCGTCGTCGTCGGTCACCGTGACCGTCACCGTCGAGGGCGTAACGAAGGTATGCGTCTGCACGAGACCGCCCGCGACCTGCGGCGAGCCGTCGCCGAAATCCCACACGATCGTGTGCGTATCGTCCAGGCCCGGGTCGTTGAGCGCGAGCGTGAACGTGATCGGCGCACCGGTATGCGGCGGGGCAGAAAGCGAGAGCGTGGGCGCGGGCGCCACGTTCTCGACCGCGACGAAGTCGGTGCGTAGCGGCCCGACCACGAGCGGCGACTGGCCTGAACGCGGCTTCGAGAGGGTCACCTTGACTTCGTACACATCGTCCTGCGGCGCCGGCTCGTCATCGCGGTACTGATGCGATGCCCCCACGGTGACGCTGGTCGCGGGCAGGTTCGCCGCCGGCACGGCAATGCCGCTATCGACCGTGCCGTCGCCCCAGTCTATCTCGAGCGTGTAGGTGTTGGCGAAGAACACGTTGTGTACCCGCACACCGAGCGTGTAGGTATCGCCCTCGTCGATGGGATCGAGCTCGATCTCGCCCACCTCGGGCGGATCGGCTTCCACCACCACGTCGAGCGTGGTCGACCCGAACGCCGTGTCGTCGTCGGTGACGGTATAGGTGACGGCGTAGGTTCCCGGCAACGGCGGCAGGAAGCCGAAGCTGGCACCGGTGCCAGACGCCACAAATCCGTTCGGACCGGTCGCGCTCCACGCTTCGAGATGGGTATCGTCGGCGCCGATGTCGAAGAACGTGCCGGCGAGCGCGACCGGCGTGCCGATCGCCAGCAGCAGGCTCGGACCCGCATCCACGTTCTCCGGCGCAACATTGCTCACCAGGATCGAGGTGCTCGCCTGATCGCTGTCGCCGTCGTCGTCCTCGACGGTCACGCTGATCGCGTTGATATCGGCCAGCGTGCCGGTCGGATTGTCGTCGCTGTAGATGTGCGGGACGAAGTACGACGTGGTTCCGGCAGGGACGCCGGAGATGACTTCCGCCGCACTGCCATCGCCCCAGTCGATGGTAAGCGTGAAGGTATCGTCGATGCCCGGATCGTCGATATCGATGGTGAGCCCGACCGAGTCGCCCTCGGCGATGCTGGTCGCGTCGAGCGACAGGCCGATCGCCGGGGCGACGTTGGCGACCAGGACCTCGCGTTCGTCGGTCGCCTCGCCGGTATCGTCGTCGACCAATTTCACCTTCACGGTATAGACGTCATCGTCCCCGGGCGGCTCGTCGTCGCTGTAAACATGCTCGAGCGAGAAGCTCTCGGTTCCTTCGGGCAAGTCCAGCGTCTCGATACTGCCGTCGCCCCAATCGACCTCCAGCGTGAAGCTATCCGTACCCGGATCGGTAAACGCGCCGTCGAGCGTGACGCTATCGCCCTCGTCGATCTGCCCGGGCGTGACGGTGAGCGAATCGAATACGGGCTCGACGTTGTTCACCTCGAGCGCGAACGTGTGCGTCGCCTCGCCCGTATCGTCGTCGACGAGCCGCACTTTCACATCGAACTGGTCGGAGGGCGTGCCGGACTCGGGATCGTCGTCCTTGTACGTGTGCTCGAGCGTGAAGCTGCCGCTGCCGTCGCCCGTGGCATTGAAGGTTTCGGTCGTGACCTCGCCGTCGCCCCAGTCGATCGTCAGCGTGTAGGTGTCTTCGATCCCCGGATCGAAGAACTCGCCGATCACGCTCACCGTGTCGCCTTCGTTGATCGTGTCGGCGCTGATCGTGATCGCCGAAAACTCCGGCGCGACGTTGTCGACCCGCACGTCCTTGGTCTCGGTCGCCTCGCCCGAGTCGTCGTCGACGACGCGAATCTTGATCGGCAGCAGGTCGAACGGCGTGCCGGTGTCGGGATCGTCGTCGACGTAAAGGTGGGTTTCGGCGAACGCCACCCCGGCGCCAGTATCCGGACCGAGGTTGGGGAGCGTCGTTACCTCGCCGTCGCCCCAGTCGATGTACAGCGTAAACGTATCCTCGGGGCCGGCGTCGTGGAAGATGCCGCTCACGGCGACTTCCTGCGCCTCGTCGAGCTGATCGATGTCGAGAACGAACTCATCGATCACGGGCGCCACGTTGCGCACGAGCTGGTTGCCGAAGCCGGTGCCGGGCGCGTTGTCCGCGGTCACTTCGATGAGGTAGGTGTCGGCGAGCGTGCCGGAGGGGTTGTCGTCGGCGTAGTGATGCGTCACCGTGGTCGCGGTGGTACCGGCGCCCAGCGCCTTGGTCTCGGTCGTGCCATCGCCCCAGGCGATCGTCAGCGTGGTCGGTTTCGTCGCATCGACCGGCGTGAACGAGATCGCGACATTCGCGCTCTGGTTCTCGTCGATCGGGTTGGTATCGACTGTGATCACGCTTTCGACGAAGCGGATGTCGTCGAGGAAGAAGAGCTGGCTCACGGTGGAAGCGGCGTTCTGGCCGACACCGGCAAGATATTCCTCGAACGAGAACGGCACGCCGGTCTTGCCCTCCATCTTGCTGTGGGTGAACGAGACGGTGGCGATCTTGCCCTGCAGCGCTTGCGGCACTTCGACCGTATAGACGCGCTTTTCCAGGAACCCGGGCTTCAGGTTCACCGTGACCGGCGGCGGATTGACGCCCGCGGCTTCGCCCGCGCCCTCGAACTGCACCGTCAGGCGCGCATCGTCGGTGATCATGAACGGCGTGAACACCTCGAAGGCGAGATAGGGCTTGTCGGCCGGCACCAGCATGCGGTTGTGCTTGACCGTGTCGAGCTCGGCAATGGTGTCGACCAGGCTCCCCATGAACTGCTGCATGCCCTCGGGGATGAACGGGCTGTAGGGACCGACCTGGAGCGAGAACAAATCCTTCAGCACCTGGCCGCCGCCCATGAGGAGGGCGAAATCCGACTTCGGCTGGTAGAGCTCTTTCAGGCGCGCCTCGATCGCCTTGGTCATCCACTCCTTGAAGGCGTTGATGCCGACGGGATTGAGCTTCTTGCCGTCGACCTCGAACAGCTCGTCGACATCGAGCGCCTCCAACCCCTTCTGCGCCGCCCAGTTCACGAACGAATCGAACAGGCCGTAGATCTTCTCGCCCGCGGCCAGCAGCACCTTGCCTTCGCCGGTATCGCTCTCCCAGGTCTGCTGATACCAATCCTTCTCGGCTTGCGGCGCGTTGGCGGCGGGTGCACTCGGCACGCCGAGCAGATCCTTCTTCACCTTGTTGCCGATCATCTCCATGACCTTGCCCGAGGCCCAGTCCCACGCCTTGTTGACCAGGCTGGTGAACAAGGTGGTCGGATCGGTCTCCATCACGAACAGACCCGCGATGTCGAAATCGGGCACGTTCAGCGGGCCGACGGTGAAGCCGTTGTTGAAGTGGTAGCCGGCGCCGCCGTGGAACGACCACCCCGGCAGCTCGTACGAGAGCGGGAAGCGACCCTTGTCGCCGGTCGGCAGCAGGCGCGACAGCAGCGACTGGCGCAGCCCGCTTTCGAAATCGCCGTTGATGACCGA
>WYBJ01000188.1 GCA_011525945.1 Burkholderiaceae bacterium
GGGAGAGGGGTTGGGGGTGAGGGAAGAGGCGCCACGCGAGGTTCCAGGGCGCAAGTCGCGATGCGCCATCGTGGCGTCTCTCCCGGGGGGAGAGGGGAGCGCTGTGTGCCCGCTGTGGCGGGCGAGTTCCTGGAAAGGGGAGCAAACGATTCCGGCTTCACGTCTGTACGGGAGTCACTTCGATGTCATCGCCGCAACTGCGATCATCGCATCTCGAACGCATACCGATACGAACCCCCGCGGCGCACGATGCGCCCCACCGTCGGCGCCGGAAAGTGGCCGGGCAGCAGGCGCGTGCCGCTCTCGGCGTGCTCTTCGATCAGCCGCATCCTCGTGCGCCGCGATAGCGCCGGGTCGGTGCACGCGGCCGTGGACCATTGCGGCTGCATGAGCTGATACTGGTGGTGCATGACGTCGCCCAGGAACACGGCGTGGTCGTCATGCGAGCGGGCGTGAATCACCACGTTGCCGGGTGTGTGGCCGGGTGCGGCTTCGAACCAGAAGCCGTCATCGAGCGCATAGTCGTCATCCACCAGCACCGACTGTCCGCTGCGCACCACCGGCAGAACGCTGTCTTCGAACGCCAGGCGGTGCGGCGAATCCTCGCCGCGGTCGTGCACGGCCTGCCAGTGCGCAACCTCGCGCCGCGCCATGATGTAGCGCGCATTGGGAAAAGTCGGCACCCAGCGACCGTTGTCCAGCCGCGTGTTCCAGCCGACATGATCCCAGTGCAGATGCGTGCAAAGCACGTAGTCGACCGCCTCAGGCTGCACGCCTGCGGCCGCGAGATCGGCCAGGAAGCGCGACTTGAACCGATGAAATTGCGGGCGTGCCGGGCGTTCCTTGTCGTTGCCCAGGCACGAATCGATCAGGATCGTGTGGCGGCCCGTCTTCACGACGAAGGTGTGAAAGCTGAAGACGAGCTTGCCGCTCGCGGGATCGACGAGCCCGGGGCCCGTCATTTCGGGATTGGCGCGCACCGCCTCGGCGTCGTAGTCGGGAAAGAATGCCTCGGGCGCGACGAACGGCCCCTCGAACTCGGTGATGCGGTGGACCTCGAACTCGCCGATCCGGGTGAGCTGCATGACGTGCTCCTGTGCGTCGTTGTTCGCCTTGAATCCGCAAGCCGGCGTGGCGTCCCTGCCTTCTCCCGCCTTACTGGCGCACCGGCTCGGCGACGAACACCGGAATCTCGCGCGCGGTCTTCTTCCGATAATCCTCGTAGGGAGCGAACGCTGCCACGGCGAGCTGCCACAACCGCGCCCGCTCGGCCGCATCCTTGACCTCATGCGTCTTCATTGCGAACACCTCGGTGCGATCTCGCAACTCGATGTTCGGATTGGCGCGCAGGTTGTACACCCATTCGGGATTGCTCGGCGCCCCGCCCTGCGAGCCGACGAGCACGTAGCGCGCGCCGTCCTTCACACGCATGAGCGGCGTCTTGCGGATGGCGCCGGTCTTGTTGCCGGTGTGTGTGACGAGGATCACGGGCAGCCCGGTGTCGCGCAATGTGTTGCCTTGCGTGCCGCCGCTTTTCTCATACAGCTCGACCTGCTCGCGCACCCAATCTCTGGGGCTGGGAATGTACTCGGCCATTGCGGTCTCCTTGCCACGGACGAACCGACTGCGGAACGCACCGGCCGCTTGCCGTGGGTAACTCGCATTGTAGGCCCGCAGCGACGTTCCCGTCGCCCATCGGGATCCCTGGCAAACGAGCGCATTGGCTCTTGACCGTCTTTTCACCGACAATCGACCCGTCCGATTCGCCCACGAACGGGAGGCCGATCATGAGCCCAGCGCAGTTCGAATTCGCGCCGCTGTTCCCTGCCGGGCTGCCGCCCGCGGCCGTGCGCTGGACCGGGCGCGTGAAGTACGACTTCACCTTCGGCAACAATGATCCCGACCGGCTACCCCTCGACGGTCTCATCACTGCGGCGAACTCGGTTCTGCGGCGCGAGGGGCGCACGCTTGCCACCTACTTCCTGAGCAGCGGCCCGCAAGGATACCGGCCGCTGCGCGAGATCCTGGTCGCTCAACTGAAAGCCGGGGCGGGTATCGACTGCACGGCCGACGACATCCTGATCACGTCCGGGTCGCTGCAGGGGATCGAATTGGTCAACCGCACGCTGCTCGAACGCGGCGACACGGTCATCATCGAACAGGAATGCTTCGAGGGTTCGATCAACCGCCTGCTGCGCCTGGGCGTCACGCCGGTCGGAATTCCGCTCGATGGCGACGGAATTCGCATCGACCTACTCGCGAATGCCCTCGACGAGCTCAAGCGCAACGGCATACGGCCGAAGTACATCTACGTCATTCCGACCGTGCAGAACCCGACCGGCACCATCCTGCCGCTGGAACGGCGCCGCGAGCTGCTACGGCTGGCGGCAGCGTACGATGTGCCGCTCTTCGAGGACGATTGCTACAGCGATCTGGTCTGGTCAGGCGAGCGGCCGCCGGCGCTATACGCCATGAGCGCGCGCGGCGGCGTCGTCTATATCGGCTCGTTCTCGAAGTCGATCGCACCGGCGCTGCGCGTCGGTTACGTCGTTGCACCTTGGGAGGTGATGTCGCGTATGCTCGCGGTCAAGACCGACGCCGGCACCGGCGCACTGGAGCAGATGGTGCTGGCGGAATTCTGCAAGACCGGTTTTTCCAGCCACGTTCCGATGCTGCGGCGAAGCCTGCGCGGCAAGCTGGAGACGTTGAAGGAATCGCTCAGGCGGTCGTTCGGCGCCGCCGCACAGTTCGACGACCCCAAGGGCGGTATCTTCCTCTGGGTCACGCTGCCCGAAAGCGTCGATACGCTGAAGCTCCACCAGTGCGCGCTTGCGGCCGGCATTGCGATCAATCCGGGCGTGCAGTGGTCGGTGAACAAGGCTTATGCCCGCAATCGCATGCGGCTTTGCTTCGCGAGCCCGAGCCACGAGGAGATCAGCCATGGCGTTGCCGCGCTCGCCGAGGTTTGCCGGCGCGAGTTCGGCGTGCCGCGCGATCCGGAAAGCGGGTCGCCGCGTCCCCTATGACCGGTCATCCGCAATCCGCGTGATTGCGCGCTCTACACCTCACCGAAATGAATGCGTCGATACGGCGCCGACGCGATCGTGTCTTCGACGTGCAGATCCCACAGCTCGGCCTGATCGGCGTGCAGATGCGCTTCGAACAGCGCCTTGAAGCGGCCGAGGCCGGTGATTCTCTCGCCGCGCAGGCCGAAGCCGCGCGCGATGGCTGCGATGTCGCCACGGCCATGTTTCGATTCCCGCGGGTCGTAGCCCTGGGCGCGAAACTTGTGCACCTCGGCGCCGTAGCCGCCGTCGTTCACGGTACAGATGAGCATGCGAATGTCGTGGCGGCGAATGGTCTCCAGTTCCTGTGCATGCATCATGAGGCTGCCGTCGCCCTCGATCAGCAGGACCTTGCCGTCGCCACGTGCGGCGGCGATGCCGATGGCGGCCGGAAACGCCGAGCCGATTGCGCCGAAGTCGTTCAGCACGTGCACCTGCTCGGCACGACGCCCGTAGAAGTGCGTGACCGCGATGCCGGCAAAGTGCGCGCCACCGCTCACCACCGTCCAGTCCTTGGGGATCGCGGCATCAAGCTCGAGCATTGCCGGACGCGGGTCGACCGTGCCGGGTGCGACCAGAAACTCCTTTGCGTCGGGCCGCGCTGCCATCTGCGCGATGCGGTTTGCGAGCATCGGCGAGCGAACCCCGGCGGAAGAAAAATCGCGCTCTGCGAGCTTCGCCAGCACCGCATCTGCGGTCGCCTTCGCGTCGGCTCGGATGTGCAGGTCGGCGACGCGCAGTCCCTGGTATAAACCGCGCGGGTTGATGTCGATCTGCACGGTCTTCGCATTCGGATAGAGATAGCCCGCCTCGGTGGTGTAGTGGCCAAGACCCGCGCCTACGCCGATCAGCAGGTCGCATGCGGCGAACTCCTCGCGCGCGAGCGGACTCGCATAGGCTCCCGCCACGCCGATGCCGAAGCGGTTATGGTCGAACAGCCCTTTGGCGAAAAGCGACGTCGCGAGCAACGCACCGCAGCGCTCCGCAAGCGCTTCCAGGCTCGCCGCGGCGCCCGAGCGAAGCACGCCGCGGCCGCCGAGGATGATCGGGCGGCTTGCCGCCATGATGAGCGCCGCGAGCTTGTCGACCAGCACCGGATCGGGCGCCGGCCGTTGTGGCGTGGGCATGAGCTCGGTCGATGGTGAATATTCAGCGCCCCACGGAAACGGCGCCTTCTGCAGGTCCATCGGCACCCCGAGCACGACCGGCAGCCGCTCCTGGCGGGCGGTGTAGAACGCCTCGCGCACCGTGTCGAGCATGCGATCGACACTTTTCACCGCCAGGTAGCGCGCACCGGTCGCAGTGGCGAGCGGCGCGAGCTCGAGCTGCTGGATGTACCACGCCGCGGACGTGGGTGAATCGCCGGCAAACACGACCATCGGGATGCTGCCGCGCGCAGCCGTCGTGAGCGCCGTCATGATCTGCGTGAAACCGGGGCCGCAGGTTACCGTCGCCACGCCCACCTTGCCGGTATGACGCGCATAGCCGTCGGCCATGGCGCAGGCGCAATGCTCGTGACGCGCGTGCACCACTCGAACGCCGTACTTCTGCGCCATCACCGCACCCCAGTACATATTCGCGTCGCCCAGCAGCGCGAACATCGTGTCCACGCCTTCGGCCACGAATGCCTGCGACAACACCTCGTATCCGTTCAACTCGCTCATTCGCTTCCCTTCTTGCCGCCGATGATGCCGCGCGCGCCATCGAGCAGCGCACGCCCCAGGATTTTCGTTCCGGATGCGGCAGGCGCCTGCTCCACCGTCGCATCGACGCCCTTCTCGCGCCGCGCCTCGATCACCTTGGCGATGTTGCCGGCGAATTCCGCCAGCAGCGCGCGCGCAACGTGCACCCCGCCCGCCGAGGCGAACATCTCGAGCGGGCCTGCGACCTCGAAGCCGCCTTGCATGCTGACTTCCGTGGTGTCGGCGCCCGTCGCCTCGATCTCGAATCGCGCGCGCGCGCGCGAGGCCCCCTTCTGATCGATCCCGCGTGCCTCGATCAGGCAGCGCTTGACCGGGTGATCGTAGGTAAGCCGCGTCTCGCCACGAAACACTGCCACGGTCGGGCCGAATTTGAACGTCACCTTGCCGCGATGCGCGCCGTCGGGGGTAAGCTCGGTGAGCTCCGCCCCGGGGATGCACGCGGCTACCACCGCCGGATCGGCCATAAGGGGCCATACCTCATCCGGCGGCGCCGGCACCGAGAACTTTTCTTTCAACTCGATCACTCGATCTCCTCGTTCGTCTTGCACCTACGTACCGGGCTGCTGCGACGAGCCTGCACGGTCTGCCCTACAGCCCGCTCCGGCGCTCCCGACCGCCGCGGTACGTGGCTGGCGGCCGGATTGCGGGCGCCTAATTGATGCGCGCGCCCGAGATCTTTACGATCTTGGCGTAGCGCTCGTACTGCACCTGCATCTCCTTGGCGAACTCGTCCAGCGTCATATGCATGGGAATAAGCGACTGGCTCGAGAGGTTGGCGGCGACCGCGGGATCGGCCACCGCTTTCTTCAGCTCGGCATTGAGCTTCTCGACGATCGCGCGCGGCGTTCCGGCCGGCGCGAAAGTTCCCATCCACGAGCTGAATTCGTAACCCTTGACCGTCTCGGCGATGGTCGGAATCTCGGGAAACTGGGCCGTGCGCTTATCGGTAGATACCGCGATCGGCCGCAGTCGCTTCGCCTTGATGTGCGGCAGGACTTCCGAGATGGGTGTGAGGACCATCTGCACTTCACCGCCGGCGGCGGCAACCGAGGCCGGACCGCCGCCCTTGTACGGCACATGGACGATGTCGATACCCGCCATATTCGCGAAAAGACTGGTCGACAGATGCTGGAAGGCGCCCACACCGGCCGTACCGTAACTGATCTCACCCGGGCGCTTCTTCGCCAGGGTGATGAGATCCTTGACGCTGCGTACCGGCATCGAGGGATGCACCGCCAACATGCCGATCAACTCCGCGACTGGCGACAGGCCGATAAAGTCCTTCATCGTGTCGTAGGGCAGCTTCTTGTACATGTGGGCGTTGGCGATCAGCGTGGTGGAATAGACCATGAGGGTGTAGCCGTCCGGCGGGCTCTTGGCCACGACCGCGGCGCCCAGCGTTCCGCCGGCGCCCGGCCGGTTGTCGATGATGAACTGTTGACCGAGCTGCTCGCCGACTTTCTGGAACACGATTCGACCGACGATATCCGTTGCTCCACCCGGCGCGAAAACGATGATCACACGCACCGGCCTGCTGGGATAGGGCTGCGCCCAGGCGGTTGCACATGCCATCAGGACAAGTGCTGCCCAAGTACCCAACGATCGAATCGTACGCATGCCACTCCTCCTCGTTGTCAGAGCCACATTACGACAAGGCGAAAGCCCGCCTCGTACCAGTACGGCGAATCGTGATCCCGGTCGATTCCATGCGCAAGCGCCGGCCGGGGTCTATTATGCCCGCATGCGCTAGATTCCGCGGGCGCCCGCCGGCCGGACGCGCATGGCACGAGAACGTGACGGGGCATGGATTGGTAGATTCGACGCGCAAACAGACTGCTGCCGCGCAGGTGCTCGCGCACCCGGATGCGGCGATCGAACGGATTCGGGCACGGATCGGCCGGCACGAATACCGCTCGCTCACGCCCGACGAAACCGCCGTCACGCATGCCGTGCTGGTTCCTTTCTACCTTCTCGCTGGCGAGTTGCACATCGTTCTGACCAAGCGCACCGAGCTCGTGTCGATGCAACAGGGGCACATCGCCTTTCCCGGCGGGCGGCGCGAGCCGGAGGATGCCGATCTGCTCGCAGCGGCGCTGCGCGAAAGCGACGAAGAGATCGGGCTCGCAGCGCGCGATGTGGAACTGTTCGGCCGCCTCGACGACTTCTGGACCCGCGGCGGCGAGATGTTCGTCGCGGGCTTCGCCGGCCTGATCGACCCCTCGGCGTCTCCCTACTCGTGGCGCCCGCAGGCACGCGAGGTAGCCGAGATCCTCGAAGTGCCCGTGCGCCATTTTCTGGACCCGCGCAACGTCGAGGTGGCGCAGCCCCGGCACGTCCTGGGCCGCACGTGGCCGAACGAAACTTTCGTATACCGCGGCCATCGCGTTTTCGGCGCCACCGCGCGCACGCTGCGCCATGTGCTGGAGCTCGCTTTCGGCGCCGCGTGAGCCCGCCGCAGCGCATCGATCGATTGCCCTCGCGATCGATCGCGCTCCCGCAGCCAGATCGGAAGACACGCGCGTCGCACGGCGTTTTCCTCATCATCGCGCGTAATCCGGACGGCAATGTCGCGCCCGGCATCGTCCGCTGTGTTATCGGGGGCATGGCCCTGGGCGAGGCGCTTGCGCTCAGGTCGCGCCCGATGCGCCCGCGCCGCCGAGCGCTTCTTCACGCACGTCGTCGAACGAGGCGTAATTCATCGCGTGCAGCCGCTGATAGAGTCCGCGCCGCTCGAGCAGCTCGTCATGCGTACCCGATTCGACGATGCGCCCGTCCTGCAGCACGATGATGCGATCGGCGTTTCGAATCGTCGCGAGCCGGTGTGCAATCACGACCGCGGTGCGTCCGGCGAGCAGGCGCTTCATCGCGAGCTGTATAGCGCGCTCGGTGTAGCTGTCGATGCTGGCGGTCGCCTCGTCGAGGATGAGGATGTCGGTGTCGGCAACGAGCGCGCGCGCAAAGCTCAGGAGCTGGCGCTGGCCGAGCGACAGGTTGGCGCCACGCTGCTCGAGGCGGGTGTCGTAACCCTGCGCGAGACTTACGATGAAGTCGTGTGCGCCGACCGCCTTGGCCGCATCGACCACGGCCTCGCGCGTAGCGCCCACGCTGCTATAGCGGATATTCTCGAAAATCGTATCGGTGAAGAGGAAAGGCTCCTGCAGCACCATGCCGACATGGCGGCCGAGCGAGTGCTGCGTGACCTCGCGCACGTCGCGGCCGCCGACCAGCACCTGCCCCTCCCACACCTCGTAGAAGCGATGAATGAGGGCCGCCGTGCTGGTCTTGCCCGATCCGGTGGGGCCCACCAATGCGACCATTTCCCCCGGTGCGACGCTGAAGCTCAGATCGTGCAGTACGGGCTGGCCGGGCACATAGCCGAAGGTCACGTGGCGGAACTCGACCGCGGGTTCGATCTTGCCCAGCTCGCCCGCACCGATCCGATCGACCATGCCGACCGGCACGTCGAGCACCTCGAAGATGCGCTGACCGGAAGCCATCGCCCTCTGCATCACGCTGTACTGGGCGGTCAGCGACCGGATCGGATCGAAGAAGCGCTGTACGTAGAACACGAAGGCGACCATGACGCCGAGCTCCAGCGTGCCTTCGCTGACACGCGTGCCGCCGGCGAACACGACGATTGCCATCGCCGTTCCGGTGAGGGTGTCCACGATCGGAATCATGACCTGAGAGAACTTCGCCGCGCGCAGGGTCGCGTTCAAATAATCCCGCGCCTTTCGCTCGAAACGCACGAAATTGACTTGCTCGCGCCCCATCTCCTGCACGGTGCGCACGCCGTTGATGTTCTCGGCCAGCGCCCCGTTCACGATCGAGCTCGCCTGACGCGCGCGCACGAAAGCGCGGCGCGCGGGCGACAGCCAGACCATGCGTACGATCAGGAGCAGCGCCACGACCGACAGCGTGAGCCCGGCCAGCTCGACATCGAGCGAGAACAGCACCGCGACGATGCCGATAAGCAGCAGCAGATCGCCGAGCGACGTGACCAGCGTGTCGAGGAACTCCTGCAGCGCGCCGACGTCGCCCTGCAGGCGCGACATGAGCCGTCCGACCTCGGTCTTGTCCATGAAGGACATGGAAAGACGCTGCAGATGCGCAAACATCGCGCGGCGCAGATCGAACAGGATGCGCTCGCCCGTCTTGCCGATGATCACTTCCTGGCCCAGGCTCGCAGCCGCATTGATCGCGATCACCAGCGCAAAAACCACTGCCACGTGCAATAGCAGATTGCGATCCATGGCGCCGGGCGCCAGCACCCGATCGATCGCGCTTCCGATCACGAGCGGGATCGCCAGTTGGCTCGCGGTAAAGGCGACGACACAACCGATGGCAAGCCAGAGGCGGCGCCGATACGGCGCCATATAGCCGAAGAAGCGGCGCATGATGCGCCGATCGAACGCCTTGCCGAAGATCTTCTCGTCGATGTCCTCGTTGAGCACGTGCGCAGTCTGCGCCGTCGCCGCATCGGCTCGCATCGTGCTCGGAGCCTGCGCGCTCATTTGGCGAACACTCCGGCAGGTGGCCGCGCGCCCGGGGCGGGCTGCACATCGGCGCCATGCACCTGCAGCTCGTACAAGGCGCGGTAACGGCCACCGAGCGCAATAAGCTGCGCGTGGGTGCCGCGTTCGACAATGCGGCCTGCTTCCAGGAATACGATCTCGTCGGCGTGCATCAGCGAGCCGAGACGGTGCGAGATGATGATGGTGGCGCGCTGTGCGCCGAGCTCGCGTAATGCGGCGCGAATCTTGCGCTCGGTGCCCGCATCCACCGATGCGGTCGAATCGTCGAACACGATGACGGTCGGTTCGGGCAGAAGGCTGCGCGCGATCGACAGACGCTGGCGTTGCCCGCCCGAGAGCGTCAGCCCGCGCTCGCCAACGAGCGTTTCGTAGCGTCCCGGAAGGCGCTCGACGAAGCGGTGCAACTGGGCCGATTCCGCGGCATCGGCGATGCGCTCCTCGTCTGCCTCGGGATCACCATAGGCGATATTGCCTTCGATCGAGGCCGAGAACAGGAACGTGTCCTGTTGCATCACGCCCACGCAGCTGCGCAACGACTCCAGCGTCACGTCGCGGATGTCCTGGCCGTCGATCGTGATGCGCCCCGCGCTCACGTCGTAGAAGCGCGGCATGAGATGCGCGATGGTCGACTTGCCGCTGCCGGGCGGGCCGACGATACCAAGCGTTCTCCCCGGACCGACTTCGAACGAGACACCACGCAGTGCGAGCGGCTCGCCGCTTGCCTGGTAGCTGAAATCGACCTGCTCGAAGCGAACGACCCCGTGCGTCAGCACCAGGGCGCGCGCGTCGGGTTTGTCACGGATCGCCGGCTCGATGTCGAGCACCTCGAACACGCGCGCGCCCGAGATCGAACCGCGCGCCGCGGAATTGACGATCATGCCGATCTGGCGCACCGGCTGCTGCAGGATCGCCATAAAGGTGAGGAACTCTGCCAGGGCGCCGACCGACAGCGCGCCCTCGATCACGCGCGACCCTCCGACCCACAACACCAGACCCATGGCCGCGTAGTAGGCAAGGCTCATTGCCGCACCGTTGCGATAGCGCACGTCGATGCGCCGGAGCGACATCGCGATCGCATCCGCCGATGTCCGGTCGAACTTGGCGAGCTCGAAGGCCTGTGCGACGAATGCGCGCACCACGCGGATGCCACCGAGGTTCTCTTCCATGATGCGAGTGAGCTCGGATAGCCGCGCCTGCAGCTCGCGCCACGTCCGGCGCAGCCACAACCGCGAGACGGCGGCGCGCCACGCGACCACGGGCACGAAACTCAGCGCGAGAGCACCGAGCAGCGGATCGAGCCGGATGACGTGATAGCCGCCGTAGCCGACCAGTACCGCCAGCGTGATCGTCCGAAACACCGCGTTCTCCAGGAAGCGGCGCACGCCTTCGACATCGAGCATGCCGCGCGTGATGAGATCCCCCGAATGCACCCGATCGTGGTAGCTGAAAGAGAGCCGCTGCAGCTTCTCGAAGTACGCGAGCCGCAACTCGTAGCCGATGCGGTGCCCGAGCGATTCGCCCAGGTAGTTCTGGCACATCGTGAACACGCCGCGCGCGGCCCCCGCGCCGAGCAGCAGGATCGCAGTGCTCCAGAGCGCCGCCGCGACGACCGCCCGATCGGTAGCGGCCTGGGCGAGCAACCCTTGCGCGTGATCGACCGCATCGCCCAGATAGCGCGGGATCAGTAACTGGAAGTTGGCCGCGATCACGGCGCAGGCGACACCAAGCGTCATGCTCAAGCGATGGCGAGCCGCCATTCGCAGGATGCGCAGGATCGCGTTCGCCGAGACCTCGCGTACCGCAGCGACGGGCTTGCCCGCGGCCGTATCGGCGGAGGCGTCGTGGCGCCGGGCGGCGCCGGAGCTACTCAATCGTGAAGCCGATCGGGAGTGCATTCGCCATCGCAAATGTGGGACACACGCATTTTTGCCACGCGTCTTATTTGCCGCCTGTACGCAAAACTCGGACGCCCGCAATTCGTGCAGCTATACGCACTGGCCGCAGTTGGCGCACGACTGTGGTCGTCCCGATTCTATGTCTCAATCTTGCAGCCCGGCATGCTATCGTGCCGGCCATTGCAGCAAGCGTTCGATATACTATCGGCCACTCGCCTCGACGAGCAGCGCGCACCGATGAGTCATGCACACGACAATGCTCCCTTGCTGTTCGCTCCGATCGCGCTGCGCTCGGTGGTCGCACGCAATCGCATCGTCTGCTCGCCGATGTGCCAGTACGTGTCGCAAGACGGCGGCCCGACCGACTGGCAGTTGGTGAATTTCGGCCGCTTCGCGATGAGCGGCACCGGCATCGTCTTCGGCGAAGAAACGGCGGTGGAAGCGCGCGGTCGCAAGACGCACCACTGCGCGGGCATCTACAAGGACAGTCACATCCCGGCCTATCGGCGCATCAACGAGTTCATCAAGTCGCTCGGCTCGGTGCCGGCCATCCAGCTCGGCCATTGCGGGCGGCGCGCTTCGGCGCATGGGCCGCTGAAGGACCGCACACCGCTCGGCGAGAAGGACGCGCACCAGGGACTGACGCCGTGGCAAGGCCTGGCCCCCAGCGCGCTGCCCGAGAGCCCCGGCCGCCCCGTTCCGCGTGCGATGGATCTATCGGACATCCGCGAGAACCTGGCGGCGTGGCGCGAGGCGACACAACGCGCACTCGACGCCGGCTACGAGATCTGCGAGATTCACGGCGCACACGGCTATCTGATCCACCAGTTCCTGTCGCCGTTGTCGAACCGGCGCACCGACGGCTACGGTGGCAGCCTCGAAGGCCGCATGCGCTTCGCGCTCGAAGTCGTCGATGCGGTACGCCGCGTCTGGCCCGCGAACCTGCCGCTTTTCTTTCGCACCTCCGCCGTCGAAGGCGCCGGCGGCGAATGGGGTATCGACGACACCCTCGCGCTCGCGCGCGAGTTGAAGGCGCACGGCGTGGACGTGGTCGACTGCTCGTCGGGCGGCATCACGGGCGACGGGCCGATGCCGGCGATCCCCCGCGTACCCGGCTTTCAGGCCGGCTACGCGCGCGAGGTTCGGCGCGAGATCGGCATTCCGACCATGGCGGTCGGCCTCATCTCCGAGCCTGCGCACGCCGAAGCCATACTGCGCGATGGTCACGCCGATCTCATCGCGCTCGCGCGCGAGCTGATGGACAACCCGAACTGGCCGCTGCAGGCAGCGCGCGCCCTCGGCTATGGCGATTCGTACGACCTCGTACACGCGCGTGAAGCACAGCGGCTACGGCTGCGCGAGCGCCATCGTATCGAATACCTGCCCGGCAGCGAAATCCGGATCCCGTTCGGCCCGGGCGAGCAACTGCCCTATTCGTGGTCGACGTTGAGCGTCGCGGCTCGCGACACGCAATGATGCGCACCGCGCGCCCGGCCCGGCTGAACGTCGCAACGAGGAGTACGCCATGAAAGCCATCGTGTGCAAGGCCTGGGGACCGCCGCAGTCGCTGCTGATCGAGGACCGTCCTGCCCTGAGCGCCGGGGCCGGCCAGGTCGTGGTGCGCATGAAGGCCGCGAGCGTCAAGTTCTCCGATACGCTCGTCATCCAGAACAAGTACCAGACCCAACCGGAGCTGCCCTTCGTTCCGGGCGGCGAAGTCACGGGTGTGGTCTCGTCGCTCGGCTCCGGAGTCGAAGGCTGGAAGGTGGGCGATCGCGTCAACGCCCAGACCACCTACGGCGGCTATGCCGAGGAAGTGCTCGTCGATGCTGCTCGCATGACCGCGATCCCCGACTCGATCGAGTTCGCCGCCGCCACGGGACTGTCATCCACCTACGGCACCGCGTATTACGCGCTGGTCGATCGCGGCCGCCTGCGCGCGGGCGAGACCCTGCTCGTGCTCGGCGCTTCGGGCGGCGTGGGGCTCGCCGCGGTGGAACTGGGCAAGCTCCTCGGCGCACGCGTGATCGCGTGCGCGTCGAGCCCGGAGAAGCTCGCGGTGTGCCGCGCCAAGGGCGCGGACGAGACGATCAATTACGTGGCCGAAGACATGCGCGCGCGGGTCAAAGCGATCACCAAGGGCAATGGCGTGGACGTGATCATCGATCCGGTCGGCGGCGCCTATTCGGAGGCTGCCTTGCGCGACATGGCCTGGGGCGGGCGCCACCTGGTGATCGGGTTCACCGCCGGCGACATTCCCAGGATCCCGCTCAACCTGCCGCTCATCAAGGGCTGCGAAATCGTCGGCGTGTGGATCGGCGCCTTCGCCAAACACGAGCCTGCCAAGCATCGCGCCAACGCGCAGCAGCTGTGGGCGTGGATGGCGCAAGGGAAGATCAAACCGCACATCTCGGCCAGCTATCCGCTCGAGCGCGTCGCCGATGCACTCAACGCACTCATCGAGCGCAAGGTGTCGGGCAAGATCGTGCTGACACCCGCGTAGTCGAAGGGTTCGGAGGAACGCCATGCAGGCCACGCGAGTCCTTGCCCGCTTCGTCGCCGACACCCGTTACGAGGACTTGCCCTCGAGTCTCATCGCCGAGTGCAAGATCGCGCTGCTCGATGCGCTCGCGGCCGCATTCGTCGGCTCGACGCTACCGTGGGCGCAGCGGGTCATCGAAATGGTGCGCGAGCTCGGCGGCGCGGCGCAGGCTTCGGTGGTCAGCCAGCCGTGGCGAGCCGATGTGTCACGTGCGGTACTCGCCAATGGCGCGATGATCGGGGCGTTCGAGTGCGAGCCGCTCACGGGCTCGCATGCCGCGGGCACCGTGCTTCCGGCCGCGCTCGCCATCAGCGAGCGCGACCATCGCAACGGCAAGGACTTCCTGCTCGCCCTGGCGCTCGGCTTCGAGCTCTCGGGTCGACTGAACCGCGCTGCCGTCGGTCTGGAGTCCACGCGGGGGTTTCACAACCCCGGCGTGCAGGGCCCGTTCGGCGCCGCCGCCGCAGTCGGAAAGCTGCTCGGGCTCGATGCGCAGACGCTTGCGAGCGCTCTGGGCCTGGCGGGCTCGTGCGCCGCGGGTCTACTCGAGTTCGCCTGGGCGGGCGACGACACGAAACGCATCCATCTCGGCCGCGCCGGCTCGCTCGGACTGGAGAGCGCGCTGCTCGCGCAGAAGGGTCTGCACGGTCCGCTGACCGTGATCGAGGGGCGCTACGGCTACTTCAACGCGTTCTCCGAGCCAACCGATATCGCCAGGCTCACGGACGGCCTGGGCAAGAAATGGATCATTCAGCCCGCCTCGCACAAAGCGTTCGCGACCCACGTCACGCACCAGGCCGTCGTGCAGGCGATTCAGGACATGAAACGCGATCATCAGATCGACCCCGGCGCCATCACGCAGGTGCGCATCCGAGGCTCTCATCGCATCCTGGAGGATCGGCATTGCGTGCGCGACCCGAAGACGGTCATGGGCGGCCAGTACAGCCTGCCGTTCACCGCGGCGGTGGCGCTCACCCGCGATATGTCCGACCCGCTCGTTTACGACCAGGCGGCGATCGACGATGCGCTGGTGCGAAAGCTCGCACAGACCATGGAGATCGTCATCGACCCCGATCTGCACGAACTGTTCCCGGCCGAGCTGACGATTGCGTGCGGCGGCAAGACCTTCAGCAAGCTCACGTCGGCGCACAAGGGCTCGCCCCACAACCCGCTCAGCTGGGAAGACGCGTGCGAGAAGTTCACCCGCTACACGCGCAAGCTCATCGGCGAGCCCCAGGCAACGGCGATCATGCAAGCCGTCGCCGACCTGGAGCGCCAGGACGACATGGGGCGCATCGCCGTGCTGGCGGCCAAGCGCTGATCACATCCCGACACGCCCTCGTGCTTCGCCGCTTATTTCCGGCGCGAGATACGGCGCTGGGGCGATGCGGTCACGTCGGGGCATATCGAGCCGCAGTAGCGCCACACGGCCAAGGCAACGAGGCAAACCGGCCGCGGGGCGACAGCGTGCTCGTCCGCGCCCGGGGGTGTATCCTTGTCGGGTGCTTTCACCCTCCGGGTCGCGGTGCGCGCGACACCCGGCGAGCGAACAGCAGACCGCGGCCCGGCCGTACCGGCGCAGTGCGGATCAGTTTCAAACACCAGTTCACACGAGGAGCCAACCATGGCCGGCTATCCGAAGATCATCCATACCGAAGAAGGCATGCGTGACGGCTTGCAGATCGAGGACAGAGATATCCCCGTCGCGGCGAAGATCCGTTTGCTGAACGCCCTATCCCTGACCGGGCTGAGTGAAATCAACGTCGGATCGTTCGTCAGCCCGAAGTACACGCCGCAGATGGCGTGCGTGGACGAGCTGATATCGGGCTTCGAGCCGCAGCCGGGCGTGAAGTACACCTATACGGCGCTCAACGACAAGGGCGTCGAGCGCGCAAAGGCCTATACCCCGCCGCTCAGCCCGCGGGCGAGCGAGCTGGCCACGCGCGTGGACATGTGCGACACGTTCGCCAAGCGCAACACCAACCGCTCGCAGGCGCAGCAAATGGCGGTCTGGCCCAAGACGATCGCCAAGGCGGTCGAGAAGGGCGTGACGCAAGGCAACATGTCGATCAGCAACGTGTGGGGCTCGAACTGGATCGGGCAAGTGCCTTTCGAGCAGCACATGCTGATGTTCGATCGCATGTACCGCATGTGGGAAGACGCCGGCATTGCCGTCACCAAGGTCGGCATGGCCGACGCGACCGGCTGGAACATGCCGCACGAAGTCGAGCGCACGCTGGTCGGCTTGAAGGAGCGCTACCCTTCGATCAAGGATTTCAACCTCCATCTGCATAACGCACGCGGCGTCGCGCTGGCATCAGTGTAC
>WYBJ01000189.1 GCA_011525945.1 Burkholderiaceae bacterium
AAGCGCTCCTTCGAGCCGCTGCGCCACTCGACCTGGCAGACGGGCATAGGATCGCAGGCGCAGTCGGAGTGACGCGATCCGCGAGCGGGCAGAGCGAAGAGGCGCGCATGAGTTCGGAACGCGTTACGCCAGCATCACCGGCCGGCCGGATCCTTGCACACGCGCGGGATTCGGCGCTGCAATGCGCGCGCGAGCTGAGCGTATTGGTGCGCGCGGCCGCGGACGAGATCGAGTTCGCGCGCGAACTGCCCACGGCGCTGTTCCATGCGCTCGCCGACGCCGGCATATTCCAGCTCGCCCTGCCCAAGGCCGTGGGCGGGATCGAGCTCGACCTGCCGACCTACGCGCTTGTGATCGAGGAGATCGCCCGGGCCGACGCCAGCACGGCCTGGTGCGTAAATCAAGGGGCGATCTTCGCCACCTATGCCGCACGCATGCCGGTTCCGGACGCACGCGCGATCTGGATCGATCCGCCGCGTGCCGTGGTGGCCAACACACCGGCGCCGGTGGGCCGGGCCGTCGTCGCAGCGGGCGGATTCCGGGTCACGGGGCGGCATCCGTTCAGCACCGGCTGTCGCCACGCCACCTGGCTCGCATCGCACTCGCACGTGATCGAGAACGGGGCGGTGAGGATGCGCGACGGCAAGCCCGAAGCGCGCTACTGTCTGGTGAGGGCCGCCGAGGCGGAAATCCACGATACCTGGCGCACGCGCGGAATGCGCGGCACCGGCACGCACCACTGGTCGGTCAACGACGTGTTCGTTCCCGCCGAGCGCACCTTCCTCTATGCCAATGCGCCGCTCGTTCAACAGGGGCCGCTCTACCAGATCCCGCGCACGCTCGTGTTCGCGGCGGGCGATTCGACCTGCGCGCTCGCCGTAGCGCGCAGCTGTCTGGAGGCTTTCATCGAGCTGGCAGGCGCCAAGGCGCCCCGTTACACGCAGGGCCTGCTGCGCGACCAGACGCTGACGCCGTTCACCGTCGGGCGCGCCGAAGCGCGTATTCGCTGCGGCCGTGCGTTCCTGATGGAAGCGATCGGCGAGGCGTGGCACGAGGCGGTCACGAGCGGCGCGGTGAGCCTCGAACGGCGGGCAGCGTTGCGGCTTGCGACCACGCACGGGATACGGCTCGCCGCCGAAGTGGTGGACGATCTATACAGCGCCGCCGGCGCCACCGCGGCCTTCGAAGGCCACGTCATGCAGCGCCACTTCCAGGACATCCACGTCATCACCCAGCACGTGCAGGGGCGGCTGTCGCACTACGAGCTCGTCGGCAAGATCGGGCTCGGCCTCTCGGTCGAGACGCCGCACCTGTAGTCGCCGGTTCCATAGGCTCGATCCGCGCTCGGCCGCGGCTCGTGCCCGCGAGCGCGAGCGCGAGCGTCAGCACGTGCGCGTTCGAACGACGCGCGCAGCGCAAGGCGGACGGCGAGCCACCGGCGCATTTGCAACGCCGTCACTCGATGGCGGCGTGCGCCAGATTCGCCACCAGATCGAGCCTGCGGCTGTGCCACGGTTCGGGGATGCGGCAGTTCGTAACGTAGGCGAACGACACGCCCGAATCCGGATCGGTCCAACAGTACGACGAACCGACGCCGCCGTGGCCGTAGGTGTTGGGCGAGGCGATACTGCCCAAGCCCCGGATCGTTTCGGTCGTACCACGCACGTGCACGCCCAAGCCCCGATGCATCGGCATGTGCATGTTGTGGTCGTACATGTCGCCGGTGTGGTTGCGGGTGACGAACTCGATCAACCGGCGCGAGAGCAGGCGGCACCCGTTCAGCCGCCCGTAGCCTGCCAGCATCTGGTACAACGCCGCCATGCCGCGGGCGGTGGCAAAACCGCCGCTGCTCGGAATTCCGGCGCGCCGGTATGCCGGCGTGTTCTCTTCCGCCAGCGCGCGCACACCGCCATCGGCAACCGGCTCGTGCATGATCGCGCAGCGCCCGTGCTCGGCATCCGGCAGGCCCACGTACATGTCGCGCGCAAGGCCCAGAGGCTCGATGACGCGCCGGCGCATGAAATCGCGGTAGTCGACCCCGGTCAGCGCCTCGATCAATACCGCACAGGTCGCGTGCGCTGCCTTGCCGTGGTATTGCAATCGCGTTCCCGGAGTCCATTCCAACGTGAAGTCGCATACCTCCCGGCGCAAGCGTTCGTGATCGCTCCAGCACTCGAACGATGCGCCCTGACTCGGATAACCCGCCCGATGACTCAGCACCTGCGCGAGCGTGATGTCACCCTTGCCGTGGCGCGCGAATTCGGGAATGTACTCGGCGATGCGATCCGAGAAGCGCACCGCACCCTCCTCCACCAGCACCCACACGCCCACCGCGGTGATGACCTTGGTATTCGAGAACAGCAGCCAGAGCGTATCGTCGCGCGCTGCGACGTCGGGTTCGACGGCGGCGCGCCCGAACGATTCCTGAAGTGCCAGCCGGCCGTGACGAGCGAGTGCGATCTGCGCGCCGGGATAGCGCCCTTGCTCGATGTGCGTGCGGATGAGTGCGCGCAGGCGCGCGAGCGCCGCTTCATCGAAACCCAGCTCCGCGGGGCTTGCCGGCTGCAACGGAAATGCCGCCTGCGCGGCGTCCTTGCCGCTCGCCATGTCGTTCATTCTCGTCTCCTCTCGCTTCTGTGCTGTTACGGGTGCCCGGAAAAAACGAAGCAGATTGCACCTCAGATCACGGCGACACCCTGGATCTCGATCACCGAGGCGGAGCGCGCAAAATTGGACACCGTGATGAGGGCGCTGCCCGGAAAGCGCCCGTCCGGGAAGTACTCGGTGCGGACTTGCACGAAGCGGTCGCCATTGCGCGGATCGTCGATGAAGACCGTCATGGTGACCAGATTCGCCAGACTACCCCCGACACGCTGCAAGGTCCGATCCATCATGGCGAAGATCGTGCGCGCCTGCGCCTCGAAATTACCGCCGATATCACGCCCTTCGAGATCGACCGTGGCAGTCTGCCCGGCCAGCCAGACGGTGCGTCCGCCTTGCGTGATGACGGCGGGGCTGAACGCCCGCGCCTTCTGCCAAGCGGTGCCTTCGAGGTATTCGACAATCGCGGCGCCGGGCGTACCGGCGGATGCTGTGGTCATCGTGCGCTCCATGGTCGGTCGGATCGGGAATCCGGAAAGCTTACTGCACGCGCGGCGGCATCGGCAATGATCCGGAGAATCAACCGCGGCGATCTGGCGCGGGCGTTGCCAAGATAGCTCGCAGCCGCGTACGCTGCGTCGAGCGCATCGCGCCGGCGAGATCGGACCCTTCCGCGAGCCGCCGTGAACCGTCATAGTCATTCGACAACTCGAGGCAATGCAGGCACACTTGTGCGCTGCAGCCGCGGCACCTCGGACAGCAACCGCGACCATGCCCGCGCCCGGCCGCCAGCGGCAGGCAGCGGGTCGAGGCGCGCATCCTTGACCTGAGCACCATGCCAGTAGCATCGGTCGTGCGCATGACGAAACCCCGGGCCACGCTCGCAACCTGCAGCGGGGCGCATATCCTGCACGACGGCCTGACCGACGTGCTGTACGTGTTACTACCGGTCATTGCGCAGACTTTCGGTCTCAATTACGCGCAGATCGGCTTTCTGCGCTCGGCCAACAAGGCGGCGCTGGCGCTGTTTCAATTGCCTGCGGGGCTCGCGGCCGAGCGCTACGGCGAGCGCAGTCTGCTCGTGCTCGGCACCGCCTGCGCCGGCGTCGGTTTCGTCGCGCTCGGCTTCGCCTCCGGCTTCGCCGCCATCCTGCTCGCCCTCTTTCTCGCCGGTCTCGGCAGCGCCTTCCAGCACCCGTTATCCTCGTCGATGATATCGACCGCCTATCCGGTTGACGGCCGGCGCATCGCGCTGGGCACGTACAACTTCGCCGGTGATGTCGGCAAGGTCGGGGTGGCGGGACTGTTCACCGTGCTGATCGCCGCCGGCATGGGCTGGCAGGCGCCCGCGGTGGCCACCGGTGTCGTGGCGCTGGCCGCTGCCGGGGTCGTCTACGCGCTGTTGCGCTCGGTCGGTGTGGGCGAACGTCCGCTGCGCGTTCGTTCGAGCACTGCGCCGCAGCGTGACGGCGGCTGGGGCTTGAGCAACCGCGAAGGGTTCGCCGCGCTCACCCTAATCGAGGTGGTCGACTCGTCGATGCGCAGCGCATTTCTCACCTTCGTCGCCTTTCTCATGCTGGCAAAGGGGCTTCCGGAGGGTTGGGCGCTCATGTCCGTGCCGCTCGTCGCCGCGGGCGGAATGGCAGGGAAGCTTGCCTGCGGATTTCTCGCCGAGCGCTTCGGCCCGGTTAGAACCATCGCGGTGACGCAAGCGACCTGTGCGGCCGGCATCGTCGCGCTGGTCTTTCTGCCCGGATTGTCGGCGTACCTATTGCTGCCGCTGGTGGGGCTCGCCTTGAACGGCACCTCGTCGGCGCTTTACGGCACCGTGGGCGACGTGGTCGAGGCGGAGAAGGTGTCGCGCGCCTTCGGGCTTTTCTACACGGTGGGATCGAGCTGCGGCGTGATCGCGCCGCTCGCCTACGGGGCGCTCGCCGATCAGGTGGGGATCGAGACCACCGTGCTCGCCATCGCCGGCGTCACGACCGTGTTCCTGCCCGCCACGCTCTGGCTCAAGCGCAGCCTCGCGGGCAAACCGGGGCCCGCGTTCGGGTGAGTGCGCTCGCCGCACGGGAGCGGGCCGCGCATCGCTTTCGGCCGATCAACGAGCCCACGATTCTCGCGCGACGCGTCCGGTGCAAGCGAATCGTTGAAAGACCAGCGCGAGTGTGCCAGCATGCCGGTCGCGTTCGCGACGTAGGCGGTATCGCTAAGCGCGCGCGACGTTCATTTTCCCTCACCCCCGCGCCTTTCTTGGCGGGGAAACGGAACCAAGTCACACGGACGGAGGATTCGTCATGGCGTCCAAGTTCATGCTGTGCAGCTTCAAGACCTGCCCCTGGGTGCAACGCGCAGCCATCGTTTTGCAGGCGAAAGGAATCGCCTACGACATCACCTACATCGACCGCGACAAACGGCCGGACTGGTTTCTCGCCATGTCGCCGCATTCGAAGGTTCCGGTGGTGGTGATCGATGGCAAGGAAGCCTTGTTCGAGTCGAATGCCATTGCCGAGTACCTCGACGAAACCGTCTCCCCGCGGCTGCATCCCGCGGACGCACTGGCGCGCGCGCGCAATCGGGCCTGGACCGACTTCGTGTCGAGCTTCGCCAGCGCCATTTCGAGCACGATGTATGCGGACACGGAAGTCGAGTTCAGGGCCAAGGCCGCAAACCTCGCCGAGCCCTTCGGCAGACTCGATGACGCGTTGGGCAAGCGCGGCAACGACGGGCCGTTTTTCAACGGACCGAAGCTCTCGCTCGTCGATGCGGCCTATGCGCCGTTTCTGCAGCGCTACACCTTCATGGACCGGCTTCGTCCGCTCGGCATCATCGAGCGCTTTGCGCGCCTCGCCGCCTGGCGCGAGGCGCTGCTCGCTGCTCCCGCGGTAAAGGCGTCGACGGTGGCGAACATCGAAGCCGTGTGGCAGGAGAATCTGATCGTACGCAAGCGCTGGCTCAGTAGCTTCGTGTCCAGCGATGTGATCGGCGCGGCTCTGGCCGAGTAATGGAGCAAGCGCTCGTCTCGCGCGGTGGCGCAATAATGGGCAGCGAACGGTTCCGTAGCACCGCGACGGCGTCTGCAGCCGCTAATAATGCATGATGCATCTACCGCCGATCATGCGTCCTTTCAGGCCGGTGTCGTGCGCCGGCGGTTGACGGGGGATGGCGTGACCCGAACATCCCTCGCGGGTGCTGTACCGGCCGTGCTCCGTCCTTCCGCGCACAGGTCTGCCGTTCGCCGCCGCGGTCCCGTGCGGATCGGTCCCTGTGTGCTGGTATTGCTTGCAGCGTGGCTGCTTGCAGCCTGCCAGGCGCCGCTTAGCTACTTTCGTTCGGACACCGATATTCGCATCGGCTTCGACGATCTCGGCGGCACCGTCAAGAGCGCCAATGGCGCCGAGGCCGGGGTCTGGGTGATCGCCGAGACGACCGACCTGCCGACGCGCTTCGCCAAGATCGTCGTGACCGACGATCGGGGCCGCTACCTCATGCCCGATCTACCGAAGGCCGACTACCGGGTGTGGGTGCGCGGCTACGGGCTGATCGATTCACCCAAGGTCGTCGCGCGCCCGGGCAGTCGGCTCGATCTCAAGGCGGTGATCGCGCCCAATGACGCGGCCGCCGCCGAATACTACCCCGCCATCTACTGGTACTCGCTGCTAAGCATTCCGCCGAGCAGCGAGTTCCCCGGCACCGGCGCCAAGGGCAACGGCATCGCCGAGAACATCGGCAGTCAGCCCGAATGGCTCAACAGCGTGAAGACGAACGGCTGCATGACCTGCCACGCGCTCGGCACCAAAGCAACGCGCACCATGCCGAAAGACTTCACCCACTTCAGCGCCTCGACCGAAGCCTGGGCGCGGCGCATCGCATCGGGCCAGGCAATGCGCAACATGATCAATGTCGCCAATCGCCTCGGTACCGAGCGCTCGCTCGCCTTGTGGGCCGACTGGACCGATCGCATCGGCGCCGGCGAGCTGCCGTTCGTCAAGCCGCCGCGCCCGCAAGGCGTCGAGCGCAACGTCGTGCTCACCCTATGGGACTGGAGCCGCAACACCGCCTACCTGCACGACCTGATCGGCACCGACAAGCGCAATCCGCGCATCAACGGCTACGGCAAGCTCTACGGCTCGCCCGAGAACAGCACTGACTACGTGCCGGTGCTCGACCCGATCCGGCACACGGCGACCGAGCTGCTGCACCCGGTGCGTGATCCCAATACCCCATCGCATCGCACCGATCCCATGGCGCCGTCGCCGTACTGGGGCGACAAGCCGATCTGGGATTCCCAGACCAGCAATCACAATCCGATGATGGACGAGCGTGGTCGCGTCTGGTTCACCGTGCGCATCCGGCCGCCCGACAATCCCGAATTCTGCAAGAAGGGATCGGATCACCCTTCGGCGCGCGTATTCCCGCTCGCGCGCGCGACGCGCCACCTGTCGATGTACGATGCCGACAGCGGACGCTTCACGCTCATCGACACGTGCTTCCCGACCCACCATCTGGTATTCGCCGAGAACGCGAACCACACGCTCTGGCTCAGCAGCGGCGGCGCAGGCAACCAGGTGCTGGGCTGGCTCGATCGGCGCGAGTTCGACCGTAGCGCCGACGCGGCACGCGCCCAGGGCTGGACGCCGTTCGTACTCGATGCCAACGGCAACGGCAAGCGCGACGCCTGGGTTGAGCCTGGCGAGCCGCTCGATCCGGCCAAGGACCAGCGCCTGGCGATCGGTCTGTACGCCATCGCGGTCAACGCGCAGGACGGCTCGATCTGGGGTACAGCGCTCGGTTTCCCGGGTTATGTCGTGCGCGTCGCACCCGGCGCCGATCCGGCCCACACCGCAATCAGCGAAATCTTCGAGCCTCCGTTGCCGGGCTACGGCCCGCGCGGCGGCGATATCGATCGTAACGGCGTGTTCTGGACATCTCTTTCCAGTGGTCACCTCGCCGCCTTTGACCGCAGCAAGTGCAAGGGTCCGTTGAACGGCCCGAATGCCGCAACGGGCCGCCATTGCCCCGAGGGCTGGACGCTCTACGCGTTCCCCGGTCCGCAGTTCAGGGACGTGAGCGATCCGGGCAGCGCCGAATCGAGCTATTTCACCTGGGTAGATCAGTTCGGCGTGGCGGGGCTGGGGCGCAACGTGCCGATCGCGACCGGCAATTTGAGCGATTCTCTGCATGCGCTGGTCGACGGCAAGTTCGTGAATCTGGTCGTGCCCTACCCGATCGGCTTCTTCACCAAGTGGGTCGAGGGGCGCATCGACGATCCGAACGCCGGCTGGCGCGGACGCGCACTCTGGACCACCTACGCGACCCGCACCATGTTCCACCTCGAAGGCGGCACGAGCAACCGACCGCGCGTCGTTCGCTTCCAGATCAGACCCGATCCGCTCGCGCGCTGAAGGCGGCATCGCACGCAGCATACGAACAACGAGTGATGATGATGCGTCCCGCATTACGGCGTGCGAATCGAGCGCTATCACGGTGCGCCCGGCAACGGTGCGCGCATGAGCGGCTCGGAACGCGACCGCGCGGCACGGTGCGCATCCTCGCTTGAGCGCGCATGAACTTTCTCGACCGGCGCGAACTGGACCCTCTTCTCCTCGGCTCGCCGCTGCGGAGCACGCCGGTTGCCGTCGCGATCAGCGCCGGTTTGTTCGCGTCGATCGCAGTGGTCGCGGCGGTGCTACTCGCGTTTCTCGGATCGCTGCGCAACGACGTCGCAACCGAGGTCGGCGTTGCCGTGACTGCGGCGGAGTACGATGACATCGTGCACGACCGGATGTTCGCCACCCGGCGCATCGATCGCCTTCATCACGCGCTCTCCGCGGCGCTGATCAATGCACAGAACGAGCTCGCCTTCCGCAAGCGGCGGGTGCGCGACGAGGGACGCGATCCGGAGCACGACCGGCTGGTCGCCGCGTGGCGCGAGGAGATCAGGGTGCGAACCCGTGCCCGCAGTGCTTTCGCTTGCTTGGCCACGATCCCCTCCAATGTCCGGTGAGCGAGCCCTGCGCCGGTAACGTAGAAGCGGATACGCGCGCCGTCAAGGAACGGCCATCCGCGACCGCCTCGCCGTGATCGCCGCCCGAGCCACCTTCAGCCCGCGGCCTTTTCCTTCTTCGCCTCGCCCGCCTTCACCGCGTCGGCCTTCTTCACCGGCGGAACCACGGGCGTGATGCCGTTCATGAGCGACGCGGGGATCACCTCGATCAGCTCGTCGACGCTGAACATGCCGTCGCCGCCCTTGTGCAGGCTCTTGTACTCCTCACCGAAATAGTAGGTGTTGATGCGCCCGCGCTCGACGTGAAACACCTGGCCGTTGATGTAGTCGGCCTCATCGAGGCACAGGTAGGCCACCATCGGCGCGATGTACTCCGGCCCGCGTGGCAGCAGCGTGCGCGCATACTCGGCCTTGGTCATGAGGCCTGCTTCGAAGCGGCGGCGGCGATTCTCCTTCACCGCGTCGTTGACCGTCATGCGCGTGTCCGCCGACGGGCAGATCGCATTGGCCGTGACGCCGTAGCGTGCCGCCTCCTTCGCGATCGAGCGCGTGAGTCCGATGATGCCCGCTTTCGAAGCGCTGTAGTTGCACTGGCCGACCGAGCCCTTGAAGGCATCGGAGGAGAAATTCACGATGCGCCCGAACCCCGCCTGGCGCATGTATTTCACCGCGTGATGCGCCATGTTCCAATGCCCCTTCAGGTGCACGCTCACCACCGAGTCGAAGTCATCCTCCGACATGTTCCAGATCATGCGCTCGCGCAGATTGCCGGCGACGTTGACGAGGATGTCGACCGCGCCGAACTCGTCCACGCATTGCTTGATCATCAATCCGGCCTTGAGATAGTCGGCGACCGAATCGTAGTTGGGCAGGGCTTGGCCGCCTGCGCGCTCGATCTCGGCGACGACCTCGTCGGCAGGGCGCTCCTCGGTTTTTTCGCCGCCGCGACCCACGCCCGGATCGTTGACGACCACTTTCGCCCCCTGCTTCGCCAGCAACAGCGCAACTTCGCGCCCGATACCGCGGCCCGCGCCGGTAACCACTGCCGCTTTTCCCTCGAGATGCATTATTGGCCTCCTTGTGCAATGCCAAAGTGAATGCTGCGCCCGCGATCGCGCGCGCGTACAAACCGCATACTATGCCCGGCGACCGGGGTTGCCAACGAAACGCAGCGGCCGTGGGCGCTGCCGAGACGCGGATCCGGGCGCTCCCCGATCAGGTTCCGGTGAACTGCGCCGGGCGCCGCTCGGAGCTCGCCTTGACGCCTTCCTTGAAATCGTTCGTCGCCCGCAGCAGCGCCTGCTCGAAGGCTTCGCGCTCGGTCGCCTCGCGAAACTCGTGCACCAGATCCTTGTTCAGGCTCTCGCGTGTCGACTGCAACGACAGCGGTGCGATTTGTGCGAGCTCCGCGGCCATCTCTTGCGCAACCTCGCGTACCCGCTCCTGCTCGGCGAGCCGGTCCGCCAGCCCCATCGCGACGGCCTCTTCGCCGGGAACACGGCGGCCGGTGTAGGCAAGCCACTTGGCGCGCTGATGGCCGACCAGCCGCGGTAGCGTCACCGTCATGCCGAAGCCCGGGTGGTAGCCGAGCGCCGCGAAGTTGCAGGCGAGCCGCGCCTCCTTGCAGGTGACGCGAAAATCAGCCACGAGCGCAAGCCCCAGCCCGGCGCCGATCGCGCTGCCGTGCACTGCGGCGACGATCGGCTTGCGCGTCGCCACCAGCCGCCGTGCCTCGTGGTAGAGGTGACGCGGGCGCTGCACCGCCTGGCCCGCAGCTTCTTCCGCGATGCGCTTGCCGAGATTCGCGCCGGCGCAAAAGTGCTTGCCGGCCGCCGCCAGGACGACTGCGCGGCAGTCCGCTTCGTGATCGAGCGCTTCGAGCACCGAGGCGAGATTCGCGATCAGCTCGATGTCCAGGAAATTGTTCGGCGGCCGCCGAATCTCCACCGTCGCGACAAAACCCTGCATGCTCACGCCGACATCCTCGTTACCCGTCACCATCGTGCGCTCCTTCATCCGCAATTCATTGGCATGAGCCTGGATTGTATCGGGCTTTGTCGCCTCGGCCTCATCCCGGGCGCGGCGCGCACGTCGAGCGCCGCCGTCGCCATGCCGAACGAGCGAAGCAAGCCCGGCACGGTCCCTTCCCGATCCTTCATCCCACCGCGACTTCGAAGTCCACGCCTTCCCAGCGCGCTGCCTCGCGCCAGAAGAAGGTGAACTTGATGCTCGCGCCGCGCGCGAGGCGCTCGCTCGGAAGATCGACATAGTGCACGCCGAGGCCGGTATCGTGCGTGCTGCTATCGTGCACGCCACGCCAGTCATCGGCACTCCAGTGCACGGTGGCCTCCGCGAGCGTCTCGATACGCAGGATGCGGCCTTGCGGGAACGACCGGGTCTTGTGATTGAAGCGCCAGAAGGCGTATGCGCACGGCGCCTTGCGTTTGACATAGCGCTCGAGCGTCTGCGGCGGCATGTCGAATACGCACCGGTCGCGCACCGAGCGCAGCAGCTTGACGTACTCGGCGTGAGCCCACACCAGCGGCATCGCCGAGCCTGACGGTCGGCCGAAGAACAACTCCCGCTGCGGAATATCGGGCTCATCCCAGATCTGCTCCGGAATCATGCCGCCCTCGTTGGCGAACGCGACCATCGCGTGCATCAACTCGCGCGCAGCGTCCAGCCTTCCGGCGGCGAGCTCATAGTGCGCACGCTCGCCGGTGAGCAGCGGCCAGATGCGCCCGCGACCGGTGCCGTCAAACGGCCCGCCATCGACGTGCTCGCCGTAGCCGTCGTCGTTGTAGCGATGCCAACATGGGCCGCGCGGCGTATCGACCTTGAGCAGCGCGTCGATCACCTTGACGGTGTTGACGATACGCGGGTCGGCCGCATCCCGCAGCCCGAAGCGCACCAGCGCCAGCGCATCGGGGCTCACGATCTGAGCGGCCAACTCGTTGCCGCTCTCGGGCGGGCGGTTCTTGATCGGAACGTAGCCGGCCGTGGGAGAAGCCACGGTGCAGACTTCCGGCGGCGCGATGCGCACGTAATATCCGGCCACCCCCACCTCGCGTGCGAGCCCGGTACCGGCGACGTAGGTCCAGCGTTCGATGTGATCGTTCCAGGCGTCAGCCGTCTGGCGCAGGTAGCCGCCCACCTCCGGCTCGCCGCAGGCGTCGGCGAGATCCGCCGCCACCAGCAGCGCCGCAATCACCGCCGCCAAAGTGAACGGCGAATAGCCCGCATCCTCCTCCCATCGGTCTTGCTGCGTGACGGGACCGTTGCGCACGAGGAAAACGACCGCGCGGCGCATCATCGGCCACAGCCGCAAGAGATCCTGCTCGGACAGCGCGCCCTCGCGGCGGGCGAGATCGACCAGCAGGAGCGGGAACGCCGTCTCGTCCATCTGAATCCCGTTCCAGTACGGCGTGCCGTCGAGCCACATGTTCTGCGGCCAGTGACCATCGGCTTCCTGGGTCGTTTGCAGGTACCCGAGTACACGCCGCACATCGTCATGCGCGCCGACCGCAAGCAACGCGCCGGCGCTCTCCGCGAGGTCGCGCGGCCAGGCGAGGTGATAGCCACCCAGGTCGTCGTCGCCCTTGGCGAAGCCCCAGGGAAACGACAGGCTCGCGATCAATCCGCCCGGCAGCCACTTCGACTCGTGGCTACGCAGCACCATGACGCTGGTGCGATGCGCGCCATTCTCGGCGGCGCGATCCGCCGCATTCTCGCCCGCCGGATCGGCGGTCAGGCTCAGACACGAACGCTGCCAGCCCTGCCACTCGCGCACATAAGCGGCCTGCGCCGTCTCGAAGCCGCCGCTCAAGCTCGCGAGCGTGCGATGACCCGCTTCGGCAGGCGTGTGACCAAACCCCAGCGCCAGCACGAAGGTGCCGGCACAGGCGCCAAGATCGATCTCGCCCGCGGCCGCGACATTGCCGTTTTCGGCGCGTGCGTATTCCACTGTCATGGTCCCATGGCGGACCAGATCCTGCCAGGCGTCGCTCGAGCCGACAAAGCCCACCGAGCGCTTGCGCCACGGCGCGCTGCACCCGATCGCCAGCGCGAAACCGTCGCGCTGCGCGAACAGCATCGGCACGCCCTTGTAGTCATCGAGCCAGGCGTTGTTGCCGCCGCCCCGCCCGCCCAGATGCGGCGCAGCCAACAGGTAGAGATGATAGTCGTCCAACGCGCCCGTGAGCGGCACGAAGCGCGTGCGCTGCAGGACGGCGTCGCGCAGCGGATCGGATAGCACCTCCTTCTCGATCCGGTAGCGACCTGCGCGGCACGAGTTGATCAGGCGGTAGAGCGGCACGCCCGCGAACGGATAGCTCACCTGCGAGCGCGCGTGGCGCTTCTCTTCGGAGAAGAATTCGCGGCCGTCGGTGACGATCAAACCGAGGTCACGCGTACACGGCGTGTCCAGACGCGGGTAGTAGATCTCGTTGAGGATGCCGTGGCTGAGCGTGAACCAGACGCGGCTTGCGCTACTGAGCGCAGTGCCCACGCCGGTCTTGGCGCTGGAAGTCCAGCGCGGCTCGCTGCCCGGCCAGCCGGGGGCGTAAGGAAGCGGCGCGCGCACGCTGCTCATAGCACGCCGTGAGCCTGCAATTGCCGAATCTCCTCGACGGCGAGCCAGCCTTCAAGCGCACGCTCGGCATCGGGCGCTTCGGGCGGCGTCGGCGCCTCGGCGACCGTGCGGCTGAAGCGCGGCGCGGGCGCCGGCTGCACGATACCGCCGACCTCGACGAACGCACCTCGTGCCGCGAGGTGCGGATGGTGCGGCGCCTCGGCCATGCTGAGCACCGGCGCGAAGCACGCGTCGCTCCCTTCCAGCAGTTCGCACCACTGTTGCCGCGTTCGCGTCCTGAATACGCGCGTGAATATCGCGCGCGCCCGATCCCAATTCGCGCGGTCGCGCGCATCGCCGATCTCCGCCGGCGCCACGCCGATGCGGCGCAGCAACTCGTCATGGAAGCGGCCTTCGATCGATGCCACCGATACCCATTCGCCGTCGGCGCACTGGTAGACATCGTAGAAGTAGGCGCCGGTATCGATCATGTTCGTGCCGCGCTCGAGCGACATCAACCCGCCGGCGTACAGACCGTACGCCGCCGTCATCAACGAAGCCACGCCATCGACCATCGCCGCATCCACCACCTGACCCTTGCCCGAGGCGCGTGCTTCGAGCATCGCCGCCAGCACCCCGAGCGCGAGATAGAGCGAGCCGCCGGCGTAGTCGCCCAGCAGATTGAGCGGCGGCGTCGGGGGCGCCCCCTTGCGCCCGATCGCATACAGCGCGCCCGTCAGCGCGATGTAGTTGAGATCATGTCCTGCCGCCTGCGCGAGCGGCCCATCCTGGCCCCAGCCCGTGACGCGCCCGTAGACCAGCCGCGGGTTGCGTTCGAGGCAGACCTCGGAACCGAGCCCGAGGCGCTCGGTGACGCCGGGGCGAAAGCCCTCGATCAATGCGTCCGCATCGACCAGCAGGCGCAGCACGAGCTCGACCGCGGCGGGCTCCTTCAGGTCGAGCGCAAGCGAGCGCCGGCTGCGCAGCAGCATGTTATAAGCCAGCGGCCGCGGGCTGCCCAGGTCGGCCGGGGTCTTGCGATCGATGCGCAATACGGTGGCGCCCATGTCGGCAAGCAGCATCGCACACAGCGGACCCGGCCCGATACCGGCCAGCTCGATGATTTTCGTACCCTGCAACGGTCCCATGACGATCGCACCGCTCCACGTTGGTTGGCATTGACACGCAGCTGTGGCGTGTCCATTCTATCCAACACCATGAGCTACACGCTAAGCGAAGAGCAACGCCAGATCCAGGATCTCATCCGGCGCGTGGCAAGGGACAAGGTCGCGCCGCGCGCCCAAGCGATCGACCGCAGCGCCGAGTATCCGCAGGACATGTTCGCGCTGCTGAAGGAGCTGGGGCTTTTCACGCTGCCCTTCCCGCCCGAATACGGCGGAACGGGCAGCATGCTATCGGCATGCCTTGCAGTGGAAGAGCTGGGGCGCGTGTGCTACAACACCGCCTACCTGCTCGTCGTGCAGTGGCTTCCTTTCGGCGCGATCCTCGCGGGCGGCACACGGGCGCAGCGCGACCGCTACCTGCCCGGGCTCGCTTCCGGAGCGCTGCGCGCCGCCTTCTCCACCACCGAGCCGCAGAGCGGCTCGGATGTGCGGGGTATCCGCAGCAAAGCGATCGCGGTTGCGGGCGGCTATCGCATCGACGGAGCGAAGATCTGGTGCACCAACTCGGACGTGGCGGATTTCGTCCTGGTCGCCGCGAAGCTCGAGGAAGGCGGCAAGTCGGACATCCATCTGTTCATCGTCGAGAAGGGAACGCCCGGTTTCCAGGTCGGGCGCAAGGAAGACAAGATGGGCGCGCGCGGCGTTGCATCGTGCCCGCTCTTCCTCGATGGCGTGGTCGTGCCGCGGGAGAATCGGCTCGGGGACGCTGGCGCTCAGGGGTTCAAGATCGTCATGGAGGCGTTCAATCAGTCGCGCCCCATCATCGCCGCGCGCGGTATAGGCCTTGCCCAGGGCGCAATCGATCACGCGACCGGGTTCGTACAGGGCCGCTCGGCGTTTGGCCAGCCGGTCGGCGACTTCCAGGGCGTGCGCTGGATGCTCGCCGACATGGCGATGCAGACCGAGGCGGCGCGCCAACTCGTCTACCGCGCCGCGGCGATGGTCGATGCCGGCGCCACCGGGCGCGAGCTCGCGCCGATCGCCGCCATGGCGAAGTGCTTCGCCACCGATGTCGCCATGCGCGTCGCAACCGACGCCGTGCAGTTGTTCGGCGCCGCCGGCATTTCGGCCGAGTATCCGATCAACCGCTATCTACGTGATGCGAAGGTGCTGCAGATCGTCGAAGGCACCAACCAGATACAGCGCAATATCATCGCCGATGCGCTGCTGGGACGCGCGGGGCGAAGGTAGCCGCAAGGCTTCGCGCCGAGTCCGCCGCAGCGACTTGCCTCGCGCCAACACCGCTCAGCGCGCTTTCTTGCGAAACTCGGGTTTGCGCTTTTCCAGGAACGCCCGCACGCCCTCCTTCGATTCCTCGGTCTGGTAGTACAGGCTGAGCGCCTGAAAGCCGAGGCTGCCGATGCCGCGCATCGAGTCGGTGGCGGCATTGAACGAGCTCTTGGCGAGCGCGATCGCGGTCGGGCTCTTCTCCAGTATCTCGGCGCACCAGCGGTCGACTTCGGCATCGAGCTGATCGTGCGCCACGACGGCGTTGCACAAGCCCATCTCGAGCGCCTGCTGCGCGCTGTAGCGCCGGCACAGATACCAGATCTCGCGCGCTTTCTTCTCGCCCACGATGTGCGCGAGGTAGGCCGTACCCCAGCCCGGATCGACCGAGCCCACCTTCGGCCCGACCTGGCCGAAGATCGCCTTCTCGGAGGCGATCGTGAGGTCGCACAAGGTCGCGAGCACGTTGCCGCCGCCGATCGCATAACCCTGCACGCGTGCGATCACCGGCTTGGGAATTTCGCGCATCGTCGCATGCAGCTGCTCCACCGGCATGCCGACCGTGCCGCGGCCGTCGTACTGACCGTCGTGCGCCGACTGATCGCCGCCGGTGCAAAACGCGCGGTCGCCCGCCCCGGTGAGTACGATCACGCCGATCGAGCGATCCCAGCCCGCATCGGACAGCGCATCGATCAGCTCCTCGGTGGTCTTGCCGCGAAAAGCGTTCATCACCTTCGGCCGATCGATGGTGATGCGTGCGATACCTTCGCGTTTCTCCAACACGATATCTTCGTAGGCCATGCCGTTCTCCTGGTCGCGATGACATGGCGGGCGCCGCTCGCCCGCCCCGCGAGGCGTCATTGTGCCGTATCCGAGCGCATCCACGATGGCTGGATCGGGCTCGTCCGGCGCGCGGGCGCTATCTCGGCAAGCCCCGCTCCGCCAGCGCCAGCAGCGCCGTCGCGATGAGGTAGATCGCCCCGATGATGTAGAAGCTCGCGGCGATTCCCTGAGCCTCGGCAATGAAACCCATCAGCGCCGGTGTCACGATGGCGCCCAACCGCACCACGGCGCTGCGCAGGCCGACACTCACACCGTGGCGCCCGCCCGGGACGCCATGGGTGAGCACGGCGTACATGAGCGGCTGACTCATACCTTGCGAGATGCCGCGCACCGCGGCCGCTATGGCGAGCAGCAGGAACACGGGCGCGAGCAACGGCGTGAGGCAGATCGCGGTCAGCGAGACGACGGTGCATACGATCACGAGGCGATTGGCGTGCATGCGCCGTTGCGCCGCCGCCGCCGCGAGCGAGCCGAACACCCCCGAGAGCTCGGCGATCGAGACCAGCATGCCGATCAGCGTGCCGCTCATGCCGGTCTCGTTCAGATGCACCACGAAAAGCGAGCTCTGGATCGCGCCCGAAGCGTTACGCAGAAAGCTCGCGGCGAGTATGAACGCCACCGCCGGCACCAGCGCGAGCCGCAACGCCTGCTTGTGCGCCGTCCAGTTTGGCAGCAGTGCTGCGAGGTTCGGGCGCACGTTCGAGCGCGGATCGGCGGGCGAGCGCGTGCCGGCGCTCGCCGCGATGATGCCGGCAGCAGCCGCCGATACGCAGGCGAACGCGGCCCAGGCGCCGAACACGTCCCAGGCCGCGCCCACCACCACCGGGCCGATGAAAGTCCCGACGCGGGTGGCGACACTGTAACGTGCCAGTATCGCGGTATCGCCGTGGCTCGTCTGCATGCTCCACGTCTGCGAGGCAGCCAGACCGAGACTGGTGGCGAGCCCGAGCAGCAACTGCAGCATGCCGAGAACCGCGAACCAGCCCGTCATCGGGAACAGCAGCGGCAGCAAGATACTGCACGCCGCCACCCACACGAGCACCCGGCGCGTGCCGAGCTCGTCCATGATGATGCCGCCATGAATCGACAGTACCGCAGGCAATACCGAGCGCGCCGAGATGATGAGGCCGATCTGGGCGGCGTTCAGGCCCACGGCGACCGCGTACAGCGGCACCGCCACCGAGAGCATGTCCCAGACACCGTTGGTGAAAAGCCCCGCGCCCAGCGTGGCGAGCGTCTCGCGGTCGTTGCGATCGGCGTCGGATTGTTGTTGTGGCAGCTCAGATCACCTTGCGGCTGCGGAAGCCCTCGATGTCGGCGGCGCTGTAGCCGATCGCGCCCAGCACCTCGTCGTTGTGCTCGCCGAGCTTCGGCGCCCGGCCCACGTGCGGCGGCGTCTCGGAGAAGTTCCAGGGCGACCCGTGCACCTTCAGCTTCTTGCCGTATTCGGGGTAGTCGATCTCGGTCACGTAGCCGTTGGCGACCACGTCCGGGTCGTTCGACGCTTCCAGCAAGGTATTGATCGGCGCCGAGACGATGTCGGCGCCGCGCAACGCCTCCACCCACTTGTCGCGCGGCCCAGTCGCGAACAGCTCGTCCAGCAGCCGCAAGAGCTCCGCGCGCTTGTCCTCGGAATTGATGACCACGCCGAGATCGCCGAAACCCGCAGCGCTGAGCTGCGGGTAGAACCCGAGTGCGGTCATGGCGGTCTGCCACTTGCTCTTGCCGTTCAGCTGGAACACGAGCGGCTTGCCGTTCATGTCGTTGAAACTCGCGCTCATGCCCGGCCGCTCGGGCGTGCCGGTGATGCGCGCCTGACCAGTAACGGGATCGCGATCGCGCCACATTGCGGTCGTGAGCGTCCACCCCATCAGCCGTATCTGGCCGCCCAGCAGCGAGCAGTCCACCTTCTGGCCGATGCCGTACGTGCGCGCGCAATGCAATGCCGCCAGCATGCCGCCGAACGCGAGAATCGCGCAGGTCTCGTCGGCCACCGACACGATCCCCGTGCGCAGCGGCTGGCCGGGCGCGGAATAGGCCTGCGCGATTCCGCCCAACGCCTGCGCCATCGAGTCGGTGCCCGGCAGCATCGCGTGCGGCCCCTTGGGGCCGTAGCCCGAGATCGAAACATAGACGAGCTTCGGATTGACCTTGCGCAACGCCTCGTAACCGAAGCCGTTTTTCTCCGCCGCTCCAGGCCGGAAGTTCTGGCCGAAGATGTCGGCGCGGGCGACCAGACGGTGCAGGATCTCGCGCGCCTGCGGCGCTTTCATGTTGAGGGTGAGGCTCTTCACGCCCCGGTTGTTGGTCTCGAAGTAGGTGCTCGGCAGACCCGGAAAGATGCTCGATCCGCGTGAGTTGTCGCCCTTGTCCGGCACCTCGATCTTGATGACTTCGGCCCCGAGGTCGGCCATGAGCACATAAGGGACCGTGCCCGCCTGCGCGGTCGAGCAGGCGACGACCTTGACACCGTCGAGTGGGCCGCGTGGTAGCGTCATGTGAGCACCCGTTGGAAATTGAGCAAGACGCCCGACCGCGGCATTCACAGATGCCGGCCGGCGCGCGGGAGTCAGCCTACCACGGCCCACCCGCCCGGCCAACGCAAGCGCTCGGCGCGAACGCCGATAGGGGCATAATCGCGCTTGCGTGAACCAACGGGCATGCGCTCGGGGTAGCAATCTCGCGTTCATCATGGAGGAGACCGCAATGAGGCTGGCCGGGTATGTCGGTTCGTTCGTGCTGCTGGCGGCAAGTGCCGGCGCGGGCGCGCAAGGGTGGGCGCCGACCAAGAACGTGGAGATCGTGGCAGGCTCCGTACCGGGCGGCAGCAACGACCGCACCGCCCGTCTGATGGAGCGCGTGCTGAACGCGCAGAAGGCCGTCCCGACCTCGATCACGGTCGTCAACAAGGCCGGCGGCGGCGGCAGCATCGCCTACACCTATGTGCACCAGCACCGCGGCGACCCGCATTACCTCGCGATCGTCGGCACCGGGCTCATGAGCAACCAGATCATCGGCGCAAGCCCCCTCGGCTACCAGGACTTCACGCCGATCGCCACGCTCATGAACGACTACGCGGTATTCGCGGTCGCCACGGAATCCGCGTTGAAGACGGGCAAGGATCTCGCCGAGCGTGTGAAAAAAGATCCGCGCGCGCTCACGGTCGGCTTCGCCAACGCGTTCGGCAGCACTCGGCACCAGGCAGTGGGATTGATGATCAAGACGCTCGGCGGCAATGCGCGCGATCTCAAACCAGTCGTGTTCAAGGGCTCGGCCGAAGCCATCACGGCGCTGCTGGGCGGACACATCGAGTACGTGGTCGTGGGCGCGGTGAACACCGTCTCGCACGTGGCCAACGGACGCATGCGTGTGCTTGCCGTAGCGGCGCCGAAGCGCCTGGGCGGGCCGCTGGCGGACGTGCCGACCTGGAAGGAACAGGGCGTGGATTTCGTCTCCGGATCGTGGCGCGGCATCGTCGCCGCCCAGGGCATCACCCAGGCACAGGTGGCCTACTGGGTGGCGACGCTGGGCAAGATGACCGAATCATCGGACTGGAAGAAGGATCTGGACAAAAGCTACTGGACCGACGATTTCAGCACCGGCGACAAGCTGAGGAAAGATCTGGACGAGGAGTTCGCCGCCACCAAGGCGCTGCTGGGCGACCTGGGGCTGGCGAAATAGGTGAGGCAAATGCGCCGCAATGCGCGCCCGCTGACCCGGGCGGTTTTCCGGCCAGGGGCGAGGCGTCGAACGCCTGGCGCGATTGCGACAGGCTCCTAGGCCGCCCCTTCGTCGGCCTTCTGGCTCTCGCGCATCGCCTTGATGCGTGCCAGCAGGATGGGCGCCGCGATCGACACCACCGACAGCGCCACCAATGTGATGCAGATCGTGCTGCCGACGAAAATCGACGGGTTGCCGTCCGAGATCGTCATGGCCTGGCGGAACGACTGCTCCATGATGCCGCCGAGCACGAGCGAGAGCACCATCGGAGCGAGCGGAATGTCGAGCTTGCGGAAGACGTAGCCGATCACGCCGAATCCCAATCCCAGGAACAGTTCCAGCACGTTGCCGTTGATCGCGTAGAGTCCGATGGTCGCGATCGCCAGGATGAGCGGCATGAGAATGCCGCCCGGGACGTAGAGCAGCCGCACGAACAGGCCGATCAGCGGAATGTTGAGAATCAGCAGCATGATGTTGCCGATGTACATGCTGTTGATCAGGCCCCACACGACATCCGGATTTTTCTGAAACAGCAGCGGCCCCGGCTGGATGCCGTACATGATGAACGCACCCAGCAGCACCGCGGTTGCGCCGCCGCCGGGGATGCCGAGCGAAAGCAGCGGCACCATGGCGCCGGCGGTATCGGAGTTGTTGGCCGCCTCGGGCCCGGCGACCCCCTCGGGCGCGCCGTGGCCGAACTGCTCCGGGTGCTTCGATACGCGCTTCTCCCACACGTAGGACATGATGGAGGCGATCGTGCCGCCCGCGCCGGGCAGCACGCCGATCACGAACCCCACCACGCTGCCGCGCAGGATCGGCTTCACCGATCGCCGGAACTCCTCGCGCGTGAGCCAGACGCTACCCTGAAGCTTGATGATTTCGGGGCGGATGCCCTTGGTCATCTCCTCCATCGACGTGAGCACTTCCGAGACCGCGAACAGACCCACCACGGCGAGCACGAATCCGACGCCGTCTTGCAACTCCGGCACGCCGAACGTGAAACGCGGCTGACCGCTTTGCAGGTCGATGCCGACGGTGGCGATCATTAGCCCGAGAATGGTCGAGATCATCGCCTTCGCCGGCGAGCGGCCGGCAAGTGTCGACACCGCGGTCATCGCGAACAGCATCAGCGTGAAGTACTCGGCCGGCCCGAATTTAAGCGCCAGCGCCGTCAGCGGCAATGCGAACACGGTGAGCCCGACGACGCCGATCGTGCCGGCGATGAAGGAGGCAATGGCGGCGATCGCGAGCGCCGCCCCACCGCGGCCCTTCTTCGCCATCTGGTAGCCGTCCAGGGTCGTCATGACAGACGATGCCTCGCCCGGAGCATTGATCAGGATGGCGGTGGTCGAGCCGCCGTAGCGGGCGCCGTAGTAGATGCCGCACAGCATGATGAGCGCCGACGTGGGGTTCATGCCGTAGGTCACCGGGATGAGCAGCGCCATCGTGGCCGAAGGGCCGATACCCGGCAGCACGCCGATGACCGTGCCGAGAAAACAGCCGAGGAAGGTGTACCAGAGATTGATCGGCTGCAGACTGACCGCGAAACCGTTCAGTATGTGGCTCAAGGATTCCATGGCGCTCCTAGAACGGCAGTATGCCCTGTGGCAGCCGTACTTCGAGCTCCACGAACAGGAAATAGGTGAGACTCGCGAACAGGAGCGCACTGGCGATGTTGGCGATCCACTTGCCGCGGTTGAACCAGGCCATCATCGGCAGCAGGTAGATCACGGTGGCGACGATGTAACCGAGTTTCTCGAACGCGAGGAAATAGCAGCCGCTCCAGATCACGATGGCGAGCAGGACGGGGACGACCTTGCGATCGAATTGCGGCTCCTCTCCCGCTAGCGTGTCATCGTCCTTTTGCCGCGCCCGCCAGATTTCCGCGCCGAGGAAGCCGCAGGCGACCAGCATGGCGATCCCCAGCAGCCACGGGAACGCCTTCGGTCCCAGCGGATCTCCGATCTCGAGCACGGGAATCTGCGTGGTCGCGTACATGTAGACCAGCGTAAGAATCACGGTACAGGCAAGAATGACCCGGTCGGCCAGCATGATTGAACTCCTCCCGCGTGAAAGCGATTCGCAACCCCGTGCGACGCGGCCGATTATGGCATCATGCGCAGGCGAATTGCGCCCCGTCGGGTTTCGGGCCCGCGCCTCGGCACAACGTGGGACTCGCCGGCATGGCCGCGCCGCTTGCGCCTGACGCCGACACGGAGGATATATGCCTGCACCAAGCCGTATGCGAATTTTTGCCTGCCTCGCGGCAGGCGTACTGGCCGGCGTCGCCGCCGCGACTGCATCCGCCCAGTCATACCCATCGAGGCCGATCGAGCTGGTCGTCCACACCTCTGCGGGTAGCGGCGGCGACGTGCTGTCGCGGCGCATGGGGGAGATCGTGCGGGAGAAGAAGCTCCTTCCCGAACCGTTCCTGGTGGTGAACAAGACCGGCGGCTCGGGCGTGATCGGGTTCTCCTACTTCAAGACCAAGCGCGGCGATCCGTACTACATGATGTCGGTCACCAGCACGCTGCTCGCGCTCGCCTACCGGCCGGACGTGAAGATCACGCTCGACAACTACACGCCGCTTGCGCTGTATGCGATCGATCCGCAGGCGATCATGGTCGCGGCCGATTCGCCGTACAAGACGTTCCAGGATCTGATGGCTGCGATCAAGCGCGACCCCGGAGCATTCACCGCGGCAACCACTTCGGCTACCGGCACCGGGCGCCTGGTGATCTTCAAGATGGAGAAGGCGGCAGGGCTCAAGATCAAGTTCGTCACCTTCAAGGGCGGCGGCGATGCGGTCACATCGGTTGCCGGTGGGCACACCCAGTTCACGACGGAGAACCTGAGCGAGGGAATCGGCCTGGTCGAAGGTCAGAAGCTGCGCGTGCTCGCGGTCACCACCGACAAACGCGTGCCGCACGCGCCCGACGTGCCGACTCTGAAGGAACTCGGTTACGACATCGAGGCCGGGACGCTACGCGGTTTTACCTTCACCGCGGGCGTGCCGAAGCAGGCGGTCGAGACGATGGAGGCCGCGCTCAGGCGCGCGCACGAAACGCCGGAGTGGAAGGAGTTCGCGCGCCGCAACCTCTACCAGGACGTGTTCCTCGGGAGCGAGGACTTCAGCGCGTTCCTGCAGAAGAAGATGGTGGAGTACAGCGAGTTCTACGACGCGATCGGGCTGGGCAAGACGAAGAAATAAACCGCGCCCGCTCGGCAACATCGAGCAACCGATGCCCCGAATGCCGGCACGCGAGGGGGCTTGCCTGCTTCTCGGTCAAACATTTCAGGGGTCAACGCATGCAGCTTCAAGGCAAGGTGGCACTGGTCGCGGGGGCCGGGCGCAACAACGGCAGGGCGATCGCACTTGCCTTTGCGCGTGAGGGCGCCGACCTCATCCTTGTGGCTCGCGAGCGCAAAGCCGAGCTCGAAGGGGTTGCCGCCGAGTGCGAGAAGTCGGGCGTGCGGGTGCTGGCGCTTCTCGCCGATGTCAGCGCGCACGAGCAAGTAGAACGCGTCGTGCGCGAAGGCCTGAGCCGTTTCGGCCATGTCGATGTCGTGATGAGCGTGGCCGGGCGGCGGGCGCACCAGGATTTCTGGCAGATCAGCTACGAGGAGTGGCACAAGACCTTCGCCGTGAATCTGCACTCGACGTTCTACCTCGCGAAGGCGCTCGTGCCTTCGATGATGCAGCGGCGCAGCGGCAGCATCGTCGCGCTCGGCGGCATGGCAGCGATGACGGCACAACCGCAGCGCGCGCACGTCATTGCTTCCAAGCACGGGCTCTACGGGCTGATCAAGGCGCTGGCCTACGAGCTCGGCCCTTACGGAATTCGAGCCAACTTGATCGCGCTTTCCACCATCGAGAACGTGCGCGCGAATCCCGAGTGGTACCCGGAGAAGAAGGACGGCCAGTACCCCGATGCAGAGCTCGCCTCGATACCGCTCAAGCGCCTCGGCAAGCCGCAGGAAGTGGCCAACGTCGCCGTGTTTCTCGCGTCCGACCAGTCGTCCTACGTCACCGGCGACCGTATCCTCTGCATGGGCGGCAAGTACATGTAGCGCTTTCTACGACCGATGCCTTTTGCTTCCGGTCACGGCCGCCGGTCTCGAACGGAAAAACGACGCCGAGCACGCTCCCGATGCCGATTGCCGAAGACCACTGGCCGCAAGAACCGGCACGCCTTATCCTTCGGCGCTGAGACCCGAAGTGCCATGAAGGAGCTGTCATGTTCGTACGCATCGACCACTTGATGATCTGCGTGCCGGATCTCGCCGCCGGCATCGAGCAATACCGCAATCTCGGCTTCAGCATGCATGCCGGCGGCGTGCACCCCGGCAAGGGCACGCACAACGCGATCGCGTTCAATCGCGACGACTACATCGAGCTGCTCGCGCTGCACGACCGCACCGAATACGAGCAGGCGTCAGCGACGATGCGCCGCGATGACGGGGCGCTGCCCGCTTTCCTCGCCGCCGGCGGCGGCATCCGCTACATCATCGTCCAGAGCGACGCGCTGGAAGCGGATATCGCGGCCATGCGCGCGCGCGGGGTCGAAGTGAGCGACGCGCTGCCAGGCGCGCGACGCACGCTGCAGGGGCTCGAATTGCGCTGGAAGGCGGCGGTGCTCGGACCGGCGAATCCCTTGCCGATGTTCTTCATCGAGCACCTGACGCCGATCGAGGCGCGACGCACTCAGCTCCCGGGCGCCGGTCCGCATCCGAATGGCGTCACGGGCATCGAGCGCGCGTATGTCGTGACACCCGACGCAAACGCCACCGCCGCGACCTACGCAAAGGTTCTCGGTATGCCGCAGCCGCCACTTACGAAAGGAACGGTCATCATGTCGGACATGGCGGTGTTTCAGATCGGACCCAACGGTATCGGCATCGCCCAACCCTACGCGGACGGGCCGGCGGCCGATGCGCTCGCCCGCCGTGGCCCGGGACCATTCCAGGCGCTCTATCGCACCGCATCGATGGGCGCGGCCGCGCGCTGGATACAGGCGCACGGCCTGCCGCCACTGCCGCGCGCTACGCGCAACACGGGCGAGCAGGCGATGCTGGCGCCGCCCGAGCTTGCCGGCGGTGCCTACATCGGCTTGGTCGGGCCGGAGTAACCGATCGCGCAGCCACGCAGCACGCGCATCCGGTGTCGCTGCGGAACGCCGTGTGTGCTCGCAGCGCGCGCGCCGCCGCCTCCATGGCCCGCGACCCTCGCCTGGTACATCGAGGCGGTCCGGGGCGCGAGCTGAGTCTGGTGTGAGCCGCCGGGGTGGCGTTTCTATGCGTGCAAGTAATCCCACAGCCGCGACGCGCGTTCGACGATCGCGTCGACATCCTCGGCGAGCACGTGTCGCGCACCCGCCAACGCCATGGCCGCGGCGTGAACGCGCGCGAGATAGGCATCCTTCGAGGTGTGGCGCTCCTCGATCGACGCGCGCGGATCGCCGCTGCGGCCGCGCTGCGCGCGCGTGAGCGCAAACGGCAAGGTGGATCCCATCATCTGCATGAGTTCACCGGCTGCGCCGGTATCGGGATGGCGCGGATTCCAGCCGCAGTAGGTCGCAAGCGGCACTGCCAGCTCGGGCGGACGGATACCGGCCAGCTCGTTGCCGTCGGCGTCGATCTTGGACACGTAGCTGCGATACGGCGCGCCCGTCCTGGGCGGATAGGCCGCGATCCCGCGCTCGATGTCGGGCCCGAAGTCGAGCCGCCGCGGGCGCACGATCGTCTCGGGGAAACGCACGCCGGGAAGCGTGCCGAAGAAGCTCGCCAGGTCCTCGGCTTGCACCGCGCTGCCATCGGCAAGGCGGGGAAAGGCGCTCGCGGGCGGCGCGGTTTCGCTGCTCACCCACCGATCCAGATTCACTAATGCCGCGCGCATGAGTGGTGCATAGTCGACGACGTTGAAACGCTGCAAACCGCGATCGCCGGTGTTCGGATCGGCTTCGAGCGGGGGCAGCGCGCCGGGCGTGTGCTGCGTGCCGGCAAGCGCATAGATGCGTACGAACTCGGGTGGCTCGAGGTCGCGACTGCCCTCGATGTCGGTATGGGTCAGCGACGCGTCGCCGCGCCAGTACTCGGCCGAGGAGTTGGTGAGGAAAATGCGCGGCGCCTTGGTGCGTGCGCCAAGGCGCGCGAACAAGTCCGCCGCGTTGAATGGCGGCAGCTCGCCGACCGCATCCTTGGCGTTGAGCGAGGGTTGGCCGAAACGCAGATTGAATTCGCCGCGACGCCCGCCCGCGATATGCGGGATTACGGCATCGAACACGGCCCTGCCCTGTTCGTCCTGATCGAGCCCGAGATGCAGCATCTGGCGCAGGAAGCGGCCGGTCTGCGAGACGCCGAAGAGGTAGCTGCGCTCGATCGCCTCGGCGCAGGGATTGCCGGCGCGGCCCCAGCGCAGATACCCCGCGCAATCGCGAATCGCGAGAAAGCCCAGGCCGGCGATGGGCGGGTTGGCGCTGCGATAAATGACTTCGTAGATCGCACCCGGGATGAAGCCTTCGCTCAGCTCGATGTGCCCGGGATCGGAAAAGCGCCACGCAGTGCGCGCAACCTCGACCGGCTCGGCGCCCGCGTACACCTTCACCCGCAAGCGCGCGGTCGGGTCGTCGAGATCGACCGTCGGGTTCGGAATGTGATAGCGGTCGGCAAGCGGCAGGATCTGCACGCGCTTGTTCGGCTGCATCTGGCAGCGCAGCTCGCCGACGACACCTTGCGCCCGCGGCGCATCGAGCGCCATCAGGCCGTCGCGCCGCGGCACGTCGATCTGCCAGCCCACCCACGCGAGCGTGTAGCCGTGCCGCATGAGGAAGCCGTTGCCGAACTCGGCTTCGGTCGCCGGATCGGGCACGCGCGGCGCGCTGTTCAGCATGCCGAGCACGACCTTGCGGCCGCGGTTCACGCAATCGAGCAGCAGCCGGCCGTTACCCTTGCGCGCCTCGACCGGCTTCAGCAGATAGAAGTCGGCGGCGAACTCGACTTGGCCGTGCGCGTTGCGCGGCGCGAGACCGATGTCGGTGACACGTGCGTTGCATTCGTCGTCCGGGTCGACTGCGAAACGCATCGTACCGGCGAGCTTTTCGTAGGCGACGCCTTGGCCGCGGGCCTCGTTGCGTTGGCCGAAGGGTTTGCCGTCAAGGACGAGCGATCGTGTCGCGATGACGAGCTCGGTGACCATCGTGCGGACCTCCCTTGCAGAAGGCGCGGCGGACTGCCGCGCGTGCCGGATGCGGAGTCGATCGGCGTTTGCCGGGATCGGTTGCGCGTCAACCGGTGCGCAGCCGATGCGATAGTATCGTGCAAACAGCCGGCGCGCGGAACTCCAGCCGCCGATCATGCGGAGATTCTCACCCATGTCTTCAGCCGTGACCGCCGAGGAAACGGCGGATGTAGCAGCGCATATCGTGGCCGATGTCGTCGTCATCGGGTTCGGGTCGGCCGGCGGGTGTGCGGCGATCGAAGCACACGATGCCGGTGCCGAGGTGGTCGTGCTGGAAAAGCAGCCCGAGGAAACGCACGTTTCCAACACGCGCATGAGTGGCGGCGGCTTCCACAGTCCGGATCCTGCCGGCGACAGCGAAGCGCTGAAAGCCTACGCCAAGGCGATGTTCAGCGGCGATGGTCTGCCGCAGACGCTCGAGGGCGCCCAGAGCGAGTTTGCCGACGAGTTGGCGCAGCTATGGGCGCAGTACGCCACGCAGAACGCCCGCTTCATGCAAGGGCTCGATCCCGCGTTCCTCGCCGTGCCCTCCGGCGGCGCCGCCTTTCCCGACTTTCCGGGCGCGGCGCGTTGCGGCTACGCCGTGGTTCGAAGCACGTATACCGGACGCTACGACGAAGACGCGCTCGCGGGTCGCACCAAGGAAACCGCCAAGTCCGCCAAGCAGTCGGGTGAGGCGTTTCACGCTTGCATGCTGACCGGCATCCAGGCGCGCGCCATCCCCATCGACTACGGCGTCGCCGCGACCGAGCTGCTCTTCGACGGCGCTGCGGTGACGGGCGTGCGCGCACAGTGTGGCTCACAGCAGCGGCTCTACCGCGCCCGGCGTGCGGTCATCATCGCCTGCGGCGGCTACGAATACAACGTGCGCATGCGCAAGGCCTTTCTCGAAGGCCCGGGGCGCGATGGTTGGGCGTTTTACGGCTCGCCTGCGAACACGGGTGATGGCATCCGCATGGCGCTCAGGATCGGCGCGGCGCTGGCGCGCGTCGGCAGCGTCGCGGGGCGCGTCATCTGCGCGATCCCCGAGCGGCGCAATGGACTGCGCATCGGCATGAACACCTCGGGCGTGGGCAAACCGAACGCGATCGTCGTCGACAATCGCGGCCGGCGCTATGCCTCCGAGCGCCGCATCACGAGGAACCCGAGCCGCTACATCTTCTACAAGGAAGCGCTCGAGTTCGATACGCACAAGCTCACCTATCCGCGCATTCCGTCGTGGATGATCTTCGATGCGGTGATGATGCGCCGCGGCCCGGTGGTAAGCGTCGCCGCGGCGGCCTACAACGGCATCGACTGGGGTGAGGACAACGGCAACGCACTGCGTAATGGCTGGATTCTTTCGGGCCAAACGCTTGACCAGCTTGCGCAGCGCATCGCGAGCCATCCCGACAATCGCGGCGCGATGGATGCCGATGCGCTCGCGACCTCGGTCGCACAGTGGAACCGCTATTGCGCCGAGCGCCACGATCCCGACTTCGCGCGCGAGGCGGCATCGATGGGGCCGGTGTCGCAGCCGCCCTTCTACGCCATGCCGCTCTACCCCGGTGGGCCGAACACCAAGGGCGGATTGCGCGCCGATGCGCAGCGCCGCGTGCTCGACTGGGACGACAAACCCATTGCGCGACTGTACGCGGCGGGCGAGATCTGCTCGGTGTTCCAGTTCGTCTACCAGGGCGGCGGCAATCTCGCCGAAGGCATCGCGTTCGGGCGGGTCGCCGGGCGCAATGCGGCGGCAGAGGCGCGAATGACATCCGAGCGCTGACGGAACGATTCGGACCGCTTCTCGTCTTGCCTGCCTGTGTGAGCTGCGGGCAGCGGCAACAGCCAAGATCCGCTGAAGGAAGACTGGAATGGAATCGACCGCGGCGCGAGGCACGCGATCGAGCTTGCGTCAGTGCCTCGCCCAGGCGCACAAGGCGCCGGCGAGATCACGCGCGCTGTGACGCTCGAGCTCCGACACGATCTGCACGATGCGTTGTGCGTGATCGCTCGCCTTGCCGAACGCGGCATTGTCGAGGAACTTGCGCAGCACCTCGTCGCGCGTCAGGGCGCGTGCGCCCGCACCGCGATTCACGCGTTCGTGATGAGCAAGCGTGCGCCCGTCTCGAAGCGTTATCGCGACCCCGCCGGAGAAGTACTCGGGAAACGCCGATTGCTCGTCCGGCGCATGCACCGTCCTGGCGGCCACGCCGAGAATCGTCGGATCGTTCAGAGCCTCCGGCTCGAGCTCTGCGAATCCGCAGCGGCCCCGAACCAGCGCGGCCGAAACCGTATAGAAGGCGCTGAACTTGGCGACGTAGTCGGTTGGAGGCTTGCGCCGCAGCGCCGGATTCTCGCAAACGTAGTGGAAGGTGTCGGGATGGAGTCGGACCTGCACGCCCGCGATGTCATCGGGCCGCAGCGAGTGCCGCTCCCTCAGCGTAATCGCGGAATCGATACATGCATGCAAGATGTGGCATACCGGATAGGGCTTGACCGCGACCTCTTCCGCGACCCAGCGCACGCCGATGTCGTTTACGAGCGCGGGAAGATTCACGTCCTTCTGGTTGGCGCCCGCGTGCGTGCGAAAAAGGCCGTCGCTACCCTCGTAGACGAGCTGCGTGCCGATGAAGCCGCCGGCGGCGAGGCTCGCAGCCGTCATGCCACCGACGGCGGCCCAACCGGGATGCATGCGCTTGTTCCATGCGCCGTCCGCGCGGTGCTCCGCGATCGCTGCGGCGGTGCTGCCTGCCAGGCCCTGGGCCATGACGAGCCGTTCGGCGTCAAGCCCGAGCAGCTTGCCCGCCGCCAGCGCGCATGCGCCGTGGCCCAGGACACCGGTCGTGTGAAAGCCGGTCTTGTGCATCGCTCCATTGGCGGCAAGCCCCAGCCGTGTGGCGATCTCCACGCCCAGCGCATACGCCAGTAGGAGATCCGCCCCGGCGCAATCGCGCCACTCGCCGACCCCGAGCACGCACGGAAACACGCTCGCGCTCGGATGGACGGGACCGCCCGGATGGGTGTCATCGTAGTCGAGCCCATGCGCCAGCACGCCGTTCATCAGCGCAGCGTCCTTGAGCGGAAGTTTTCTCGCCATGCCAATCACGCTGCTCTCGGTGCTTCCCGCGAGCATGCCGATGCCTTCCAACGCGCGCGCGGCGAAATCGAAGCGGGTCGCCGCGATGGCGCCGCCGATCACATCCAGCATGTGATCCTTGAGAGTTTCGCGAAGCTGCGCCGGTAGATCCTCGTATCGAAGCGCCGAGGCAAAAGAGGCCAGCACCCGGGAGATGGAATCGCTTGGTGGCTTTGGCACGGCTTGACTCCTGTGGGATGATGCTGCGCTCGCATCACTCGCGCGGCGCGTTCGCCGCGAGCGCCGCGATGGTCGCCTCCAGCATGCCGACGCCCGCGAGCATCTGGCTGGGCGATATCGGATACTGGGCGCGGCCCTCGACCGCATCGGCGAACGCGTCCATCTGCAGGCGCAAGGTGTCGCGCGCATCGAAGGTCAGGCGCTGCGGCGGCGCGTCGGCCGTGTGCAGCACGAGCTCGGTAGCGCCGAGCGCCTCGGCCGAGCCGTACTTGCCGAAAACGTGCACGCGCCAGTACTGGGGGGTGCTGCGCACCCCGCACAGCACGCCGCTCACCTTGTTCTCGAACTCGATGAACACCGACAACGTATCCACGGGGTCGGGTTCCGGCGGCCGCTCGACGAGCTGTGCGACGACACGGCGCGCGGGTCCGGCCAGATTGACGAAAGCATCCATGATATGGATTCCCGTCGCGGTCAGGCCGCCGCCCGGAGATTCGGCCGGCGATTCGCGCCAGCCCGCATGGAATTTGCGCGTCGTCTCGTTGCTGAAGTGACCTTCGATGTGCAGGATATCGCCCAGCCGGCCGCTCGCGACCACCCGCTCGAGCTCCTGCATCGAGGCGAAGAAACGCTTGTCGTGGCCAAGCCCGAGCGGGACGCCGGCAGCGCGGCACGCGTCGATCGAGCGCCGCGCGTCCGCCGTGGTGAGCGCCAGCGGCTTTTCGCAGAACACCGCCTTACCCGCGCGCGCCGCTGCGATCGTCTGCTCGGCGTGCAACGAATGCGGCGTTGTCAGCACGACAGCCTGCACGGCCGAATCGGTGAGCACGTCCGCAAGCTCGGTCGAGATGGTCAGGCCGTGGTGGCGCGCGAAGTCATGAACCTTTTCGGGATGTCTCGACACGCAGCGCGAAAAGCGCAGCCTTTCGCTCTTTGCCTGCACGGCATCAACGATGTTCCTGCCCCAACGGCCGAGACCGACGATCGCTGCGTTGATCATGGTTTGACAACCCCTGAATGGGCCGCGCCTTCCCGGCAAGCGGCTGTCGGCTATGGTACCGTCCCGCTCCCTTCACGGCCATCGGCGTCTGGCCACGTTCTGGTGCGACGCGCGCGCTGCACTCGGTCTCGAGCAGCCGCGCGCCGGGCGCCGCGTCGCTCGCGGCGCAACGCGGCATTGCGCGATTCGCGCGCACGCGCTAACTTTCGTGTCGCCCGCAAGCTGAGGGATTCTGCGCCCGCGGGCTTCCCTGTGATGCCATACCTTGGGCGCTGCGATCGCCACGGAGAAGCCGATGGATCTCGTCATTCGCAATGCCCGTCTGTTCGACCGCGATCCGCAGTCGCCCTGCGACATTGGCATCGAGGACGGGCGCATCGTCGCGATCGAGACCCGCCTTAACGCCGCCGGCCCGAGCTTCGATGCACAGGGCCGCCTTGCCTGCCCCGGCCTGATCGAGACCCACATCCACATCGACAAGTCGCGCATCATCGACCGCTGCGCGCCGCAAGAGCGCAGCGCGTTGAGCCCGATACTCGGGGTTGCGCCGCTCAAGCCTGCCATGACGGTTGAGGACGTGCGCGAACGGGCGGCGCGTACGCTCGAGGCCTGCATCGTGCACGGGACGACACGGATGCGCACGCAAGTCGAAGTCGATCCCGGCATCGGCATGCGCGGCTTCGAAGCCGTGCAGTCGCTGATCGCCGAGTATCGATGGGCGATCGACATCGAGATCTGCGTGTTCCCGCAGGAAGGTCTCACCAACTACCCCGGGACCGACGAGCTGCTGGTGGCCGCACTGAAGCGCGGCGCCAAGCTGATCGGCGGGGCGCCCCGCTACGACACCGATGCCCGCGCCCAGATCGAGCGCGTGTTCGAGCTGGCGCGCGAATTCGATGTCGATATCGACATCCACCTCGATGTGGGTCACAGCGCGCAATCGATGGACGTGCATGTCGTGCGCGAGCTGACCGAGAAGTACCGGCGCGGCGGGCGCGTCGTGGTCGGGCATATGGCGAAGCTCTCGCTGCTGCCGCCGGCCGAGCTTGCGGTCGTGGCACGCCAGCTCGCCGATGCCGGGATCGCGGTGACCGTGCTGCCGGCAACCGATCTCTTCCTCATGGGGCGCGACCAGGAGCACAGTGTGCGCCGCGGCGTCGCCGACGCCAACGCGCTGCTCGGCTACGGCGTCAACTGCTCGCTGTCGTCGAACAATATCCTCAATCCGGCCACGCCTTATGGCGACTGCTCGTTGATGCGTATCGCGAATCTCTACGCCAACATTCTGCAGGTCGATCGCCCGGAGCAACTGCGCGAATGCTTCAACATGCTCACCAGCCGGTCCGCCCGGCTGCTCAACATGGCCGACTATGGCTTCGCGCCCGGCCGTCCCGCCGACGTGGCGATATTCGATGCGCACACGCCGGAGCAGGCGATCGCCGAGATCGCCCGCCCGGTGGCGGTGTTTAAATCAGGCAAGCAGACGGTGCGTTGGCATGCGCCGGAGCTGGTGCGGCATTGAGCGAAAAGCGCATTGGCGGGACAATCACGCGATCGAAGAGCGATCATCGGAGTACGTTATGTCCATAGGTACGCGCATGAAGGCGATCGAGATCGCCACGCCGGGTGGACCCGAGGTGCTTACGCCCGCCGAGCGGCCGGTGCCGCAACCGGCCAAGGGCGAGGTGCTCATCCGAGTAGCCGCGGCCGGTGTCAACGGGCCGGATCTCATGCAGCGCAAGGGTCTGTACCCTGCGCCTGCGGGCGCCTCGGATCTGCCGGGGCTCGAAGTCTCCGGCGAAATCGTGGCACTGGGCGAAGGGGTCGAGCGATGGTCGCCTGGTGAGAACGTTTGCGCGCTCACCAACGGTGGCGGCTATGCCGAGTATTGTGTCGCCGATGCGCAGCAGTGCCTGCCGATCCCGAAGGGGATCGATTTGCGCGACGCAGCCGGCTTGCCCGAAACCTTCTTCACGGTCTGGAGCAACGTCTTCATCGGCGCCCAACTGCAAGCCGGCGAGACCTTTCTCGTCCATGGCGGCGCCGGCGGCATCGGCACCACGGCAATCCAGCTCGGTAAAGCCTTCGGCGCCAAGGTGATCGCCACCGACAGCCCGCAGGCGCGCTGCAAGATCTGCTGCGACCTGGGCGCGGATCGCGTCGTCGACTACAAAGAGGAGGATTTCGTCGAGATCGTACGCGCGGCCGGCGGCGCCAACGTCATTCTCGACATCGTCGGCGGACCGAATATCGAGAAGAACATCAAGGCTGCAGCGCCCGACGCGCGCATCATCCAGCTCGCGTTCGCACTCGGCTCGAAGGTCGAGATCAACCTCATGCCGATCATGCTCAAGCGCCTGACGTATACCGGCTCGACGCTGCGCACCCGGCCGGCGCAGTTCAAGGCGCGGGTCGCGCGCGAGCTTCACGCCCAAGTCTGGCCGCATATCGAAGCCGGCCGCATCCGCGTGGTCACGAACCGGACCTTCGCCCTGGCCGATGCGGCGAAAGCGCATGCGACCATGGAAAGCGCCGCGCACGTCGGCAAGATCTTGCTGGTGAACGTATAGTCGCGGTACGGAGCGCAGATCCGCCATGACGACTCCGTTGCGCGCCCCGGCGCTGAACATCAATGACCTCAAGCGTTTTTCCCCGCTAGCACGGGTGAATCTGGCGCTGCTGCAGTCGAAGGATCTGGTCACGCGCATGAACTGCTACGAGCCCGGCCAGGTCACGCCCGTGCACATGCATCCCGAGCACGATGAGATCGTCTTCTGCGTCGAAGGAAGGGGGCGGATCACATTCGCAGGGCTCGACGAGGTGCCGCTCTCGCCCGGCAGCCTCGCGCTGCTGCCGGCGGGCATCGTACACGGCATCGAAGCCGCGCCCGACAGCCGCATGGTGGTGATCTACGTGGTCGACGCGGGCTATACCAGCGTGCGGCCGAGCGCGCCATCGGTCGATGCTTCGATACGCCTGCCTGGAGAGAAGGATCTGGGCTGATCGGGCCGCGCCGAAGTCGGCCGGCCTACTGACGCGCACAACTCGGCGCACGACAAAGGCCCGAGCACGAACCATACGAGAGACCGCGGCAGGCGTGCGGCGCCGCGCCCGCGTCCATTCATCGTTCGCACACGCCACAGACAGGGAGGGAAGATGAGGGTTCTGCAAGAATTGGCGCGCGTCGCTGCTACCGTCACCGCGTGCGCGCTCGCGGCATGCGCGCTCGCCGAGGACTATCCGACGCGGCCCGTACGCATGATCGTCGGCTTCCCGCCCGGCGGCGCCACCGACCTGGTCGCGCGCATCATTCAGCCGAAGATGACCGAGTTCCTGGGCCAGCAGGTGGTGGTGGACAATCGTCCCGGCGCCAACGGCATCATCTCGCTCGATCTCATCGCGCGCGCGCAGCCCGACGGTTACAGCCTCGCGTTCGGTCACTTCGGCGGGCTCGTGATCAGCCCCGCGATCCAGAAAGTCCCCTACGATCCGGCGCGATCGTTCACCCCGATCGGCCTGATGGTCACGCTGCAGAACATCATCATCACGCATCCGTCGGTGAACGCGAAGACGCTGGATGATTACATCGCGCTCGCCAAGGCGAAACAGGGGCAGTTGAATTACGCGAGCGCCGGCGTCGGCAGCCCGGGGCATCTAGCCGGAGAGCTGCTGCAGACCATGGTCGGGATCAAGATCACGCATGTTCCATTCAAGGGCGGCGCCCCGGCGCTGACGAGCCTGCTTGCCGGACACGTGCCCTCGTTCTTCGCCGTGATCTCGACTGCGGTGCCGCACGTCCTGTCGGGCCGCGCGCATGCGATCGCCGTCACCGGCGCCGAGCGCGCCGACGCCCTGCCAGGCGTACCGACGGTTGGAGAATCCATCCGCGGCTATGTCGCGACTAACTGGTACGGTCTGCTTGCGCCAGCCGGTACGCCCAAGGCGATCGTCGACCGCATCAACAAGGCGCTGGTTGCGACGCTCGGCTCGGCGCAAGTCACCCAACCGCTCAACGCGCGTGGCATCGATGCGAGGCCATCGTCGCCCGGGCAATACGCCAAGTTCATCGGCGACGAGACCCGCAAGTGGCTGCCGATCATCAAGCGCGCCGATATCGCACCGTAACTCAGAATAGAGGAAGCCGGCCATGATCATCGATTGTCACGGGCACTACACCACCGCGCCCAAGGCGCTCGAGCAGTTTCGCAAGCGTCAGATCGACGCGCTGAAGGATCCCGCGCTCAGTCCGGCACGCGATTCGATGCGCATCAGCGACGACGAGTTGCGCGACAGCCTCGAAGGCGCACAGCTCAGGTTGCAGCGCGAACGCGGCACCGACCGCACCATCTTCTCGCCTCGCGCAGGCGGCATGGGACATCACATCGGCAACGCGGACACGAGCGCATTATGGTCCGGAATCTGCAACGAGCTGATCCATCGCATCTGCACCCTCTATCCCGACAACTTCACCGGCGTGTGCCAGCTCCCGCAGAGCCCGGGCGTGCGCCCGGACAACTGTATCGCCGAACTCGAGCGCTGCGTTACGCAATACGGCTTCGTCGGCTGCAACCTCAATCCCGATCCCTCCGGGGGCTATTGGACCGACCCGCCCCTCACCGACCGCTGGTGGTACCCACTGTACGAGAGGATGGTGGCGCTGGACGTGCCCGCGATGGTGCACGTGAGCGCATCGTGCAATCCGAATTTCCACTTCACCGGCGCACACTACATCAATGCCGACACGAGCGCGTTCATGCAGTTCCTCACCTCGGATCTGTTCAAGGATTTCCCCACGCTCAGGTTCATCATCCCGCACGGCGGGGGCGCCGTGCCCTACCACTGGGGGCGCTATCGCGGCATCGCGCAGGACATGGGACGGCCGCCTCTTGCCGAGCTGCTGCTGAACAACGTCTTCTTCGATACCTGCGTCTATCACCGGCCGGGCATCGAGCTGCTGCTTCGCGTTATCCCCGCGGACAACATCCTGTTCGCCTCCGAGATGGTGGGCGCGGTGCGCGGAATCGACCCGCAGACGGGGCATCATTACGACGACACCAAGCGCTATATCGATGCGCTCGACTGGGTCGCAGCCGAGGATCGGGAGAAGATCTTTCGCGGCAACGCGCTGAAGGTCTATCCGCGCATGGCGCAGCAGGGGTGAAACTGTCGGGTAGCTTCCCGCACCCCCAGCCCCGACCCGGGAACTCGCGCGCCCCAGCGGGCGCACGAAGCTCCCCTACCCAGGAACCTGCCCGCCGCGCGGGCACACAACGCTCCCCTCTCCCACCGGGAGAGGGGTTGGGGGTGAGGGAAGAGGCGCCACGCGAGGTTCCAGGGCGCAAGTCGCGATGCG
>WYBJ01000190.1 GCA_011525945.1 Burkholderiaceae bacterium
GGCCTGCGCCGCCCGATCGGCTTTGTCGGGCGGGCCAGACCGACGGCCCTCCGCGACCGGCTGACGCGAATCACTCCGAATCAAACCGCGGGGCGGCCCGGGTTCGTGCTGACTTCCAGCAACGCCTGACCGAGTTGCTCCGCGTCCACGGGTTTGACCAAGTGGCGGTCGAATCCCGATTGGAGCGCCCTGCGCCGATCTTCGTCCTGACCGTACCCGGTGAGCGCGATCAAGCCGATTTTGCGCGAAGTCGGCAAGTTGCGCAGGCGACGCGCGACTTCGTAGCCGTTGATTCCGGGCAGTCCGATATCGATGATGGCGACATCGGGCCGGTACGAAAGTGCGAGCTGCACGCCGTCGATGCCGTCGACCGCCTCTACAGCCTCGTGTCCGGATTGTTCCAGCAAGAGCCGCAGCATCGTGCGCGAATCCTCATGATCGTCCACCACGAGTACGTGCAGTCGACGTCGGAGCGGCGGACCCGCTGCCGTGGCGCCCTGGTCGGCGTCGGGCGGCGCGACGCGAGGTAGCCGCACGGTGAAGGTGCTGCCGAGGCCGTCGCCGGCGCTTTCAGCACCCACCTCGCCAGCGTGTAGATGCACCAGCCGTTGCACCAGCGCGAGCCCGATTCCCAGGCCGCCCTTGGCACGCTCGAGTGATTGATCGCCCTGCACGAACACGTCGAACACGTGCGCCAGCAGATGCTTCGGAATGCCGAGGCCCGTGTCGCTCACCCTCACGATGGCATCGTCGCGCTGCGCCGCAACCTCGAGCTCGACGCGCCCTTCCGGTGGCGTGTACTTGAACGCGTTCGACAACAGATTGCCCACGACCTGCTCCAGACGCACCGCATCGCCGCTGACCCACGCTGGCTGCAACGTCACCTTCAGATCGTGCTCGCCGACGCGGCCCGCCGCGCGCATCACGGCCAGACAATTGGCCGCTACCTGGGCCAGATCCACCGGCTTGAGATCGAGCATGATCTTGCCGGTCATGACGCGACTCAGGTCGAGCAGATCGTCCACCACCCGGCCCAGGTGCTGCACCTGGCGGCTGATCACCTCACGCGCGTGCACGCGGTGCTCATTGCGTGCGTTCGGAGCCTTCATCAGGGCGACGGCGCCGCTGATCGCACTCAGCGGATTGCGTAACTCGTGGCCGAGCATGGCCAGGAACTCGTCCTTGGTCCGGTTCTGTTGCTCGGCGAGTTGCCTTGCCGCCTGTTCGCTTTCGAACAACTGCCGACGCTCGGTTTCGGCGCGCGCATGCGCCTGCGTTTCGCGCGCAAGCATCGCATGCGTTTCCTCCAGTGAGACCCGCAACGCGTTTATTTCTCTCAGCGAAGGCCGGTGCGGGGGCAGCGCTTCACCGCGACCGAGGGCTGCTGCCGCTCGAGCGATGTCGCCAAGCGAGGAATTCAGGCGGTGGCCGACGACGAGTGCGATGGCCGCTGCCGCCACGAGCGCCGCCAGCGTACCGAGTACGGCCGTGCCCACGGCGCGCTCGGCGAGGGCGTCGAGCGCCTGCGCCGGAACGCCGATCGAGACGAGCCAACCCGAGCGAGGAGCGCGCGCGAAGATGTCGTAGACCTCGATCCCCTCCCGGCTGTGATGACGGACCTGTCCCTCTGCGACGTTCGTCGCCGCCTTGCGCAGCAGGTCCGCGCCGGGCCTGCCGACAAAATCGCCGCTGCGATGACTGCGAGCGATCATCACGTGATCGGTATCGAACACGCCCACGATCCAACTTGCGGGCACCTTGTGCTGCGCGAGCACGCGCTGAAAATGCGCTGCCGTGTACATCTGCGACAAGAGGAAGCGCTCGCCCGCGATCACGACGGGCACATCCACCGTGACCGTGAGCGATTTGCCGTCGCGCGAGCGGTTGAGTCTCGATACCTGTACCCGGCTGCTCGCGACTAGCTCGCGCAGGCGTCGCGCATCGGTTTGGGGTTCGTCTGCGGCGCCGGCCGCTACTCGCGTGTCGACGAGTTGCCTGCCTTGGGCGTCGTACAACGCGATGCCCTCCCTGTCGCCAGTGAGTGCCGCAATCGCCTGCTGGCGAAAGCCCGCCAGATCGCCCCTGGACAAGTAGACCGATGTCGCCAGCACGCGAAGCACCGTCTCGGCGCTGGCAAGCTCCTGGTCCATCGCTAGCGAGATGGCGCGGGCGGACTTCAGTACGCCGCGGATTGCGGCCGCGCGATGCGCATCGAGCAGCGTGTTCAGCACGAAACCGGCCACCAGCAAGACGGGTAACACCGCCGCCGCCGCCATGGTCGCGAGGTAGGCACGTGCGCCCATGCGGCGGCTGGCGCCGCTAGCGCGGGAGACCGTCGTGTCCGGTTGCAAAGCCCGAGTTCCTGATCAACGCAGTCTGGGTGCCGAAGAGTAATGGCACGAATCGTGGTCGTGCGGGCGATCCACGTGCAACTGTCCGCCTGACGAAAGAGTGCGCTAGCAAATGCGACGCCCGGACTCGCGGGCGAGTTCCAGGCCGAGCGTTGCAGTGGCGGTCCGGGCGTTTGTCAATCTTCAACGACCCCGGAACGTGGCCGTCCGGCAGGATCAGGGCGTGTCCGCTCGATGATGCGGCCGGAGGGTTTATGCTATAGGCGATCGCCCGGCATCGGATGCGCCGGGGACCTCGCGTCCCATCGGCCGCGCAGTGGCGAGATGCTGCTCTGGCGGCCCCTTCGAATGCCGCGTGACGAACGTATGCGAGATCCCCGCCCAGGGAGCGACGAGACGATGAACATGCTGGCCTCCGGCTTGCCGCTGGAGCGCGTCGGCGTACTCGCCGAGTTGGATCCGTTCGCCCTGCAGGAAGTCGCGGCCGTGATGCAGCCGGTGAAGCTCGCAGGCGGTGCGATGCTGTGCGACCAGGGCGATGCCGGCGATACGCTCTACATCGTGGTGCACGGGCGCCTGCGGGTGTCGGTGGCGGGCGCACGCGGCGGACGGCGGATCGTGGCCGAGCTGGGCCGCGGGGAGAGCGTGGGGGAGATGGCGCTGCTCACCGGCGAGCGGCGCTCGGCGCGGGTGGAGGCGATCCGCGACAGCATGTTGCTCGCGCTGTCGCGTTCGGCCTTCGAGAGAGTGGTGGAGCAATACCCGCGCGTCATGGCTCAGCTCGCCCGCCAGCTCGTCGAGCGTTTGAAGCTGAGCCTACGCGGCGCGCCGGTGACGCATTTTCTGTCCACCGTGTGCGTGCAGCCGGCTGTTCCGAGTGCGCGCATCGGCGAGTTCTGTGAGCGCCTCGCCCGATCCCTTGGCATGATCGGACCGACCCTGCACCTGACGCGGTCCACTGCCGGCGGTGCGCTTGCCGACGGCGGGAACGGAATCGGTCGCGGCGATGGCGGTGATACGCGCATGCTCGCGTGGCTGAACCAGCAGGAGGAGCGTTACGCTTACGTGCTGTACGAAGCCGACGAGGCCGATCCGGTCTGGTCACGACTGTGCGAGCGCCAGGCCGACTGTATTGTCCTGGTGGCGCGCGCCGATGACGATACGCCGCCTAGCCCGGCAACGGCGGCGCCATCTGCGCCAGCGGCGGGTAGCGCTCGGCACGAATTGGTTCTGCTCAATGCCGGTACGCCGGTTGCCGGGGCGATGGAGCGCTGGCTTGCCGCGCTTCCCAGCGTGCAGGCCTGGCACCATATCGCCGACAATCATGACGGCCAGGTCGCGCGCTTCGCCCGGTTGCTGGTCGGGCAGGGCATCGGCATGCTGCTGGGCGGCGGCGGCGCGCGCACCTTCGCCCATATCGGCGTCTTGCGCGCGATGCACGAGGCGGGTATCGAGGTCGATGCGATCGGCGGCGTGAGCGGCGGAGCCATCGTCGGAGCCCAGGCTGCCGCCGGGGTGAGCCCGCAGGAAATGAAGGAGCGCGCACGCGACGAGTTCCTGCGCCGCGGCTCTCTGATGGACTTCACCGTGCCGATCGTGTCGCTCATTCGCGGCCGGCGCTTCGCCAGGATGCTCACGGGGCTGTTCGCCGAGTCGACCATCGAGGATCTGCCGATGCGCTTTTTCTGCGTGTCGGCCAATCTGAGCCGGGCGACCATGCGCGTGCACGACCGCGGCACGATCTGGCGCGCGGTCGGTGCCAGCATTTCAATCCCCGGAATCGGCCCGCCGACGTGCGAGAACGGCGATCTGCTGATCGACGGCAGCGTGCTCACCAACCTGCCAGTGGCGACGATGCGCGAGCTGTGCCAGGGGCGGGTGGTGGCCGTGGATGTGAGCGCCGACAAGGATCTGAGCGTGGACCGAAGCTGGACCGATTTCCCTTCACCCGCCCGCCTGCTCGCGACGCGCCCCTGGCGCCGGCGCGCCATGCGCATCCCCAACATCCTCGAGATTCTGTTTCGCGGCGCGATGCTGAGCTCGATCGCGGGCGAGCGCGATATCGCGCAGCGGGTCGAGTTCTATCTGCGTCCGCCGCTGCGCGGCATCAACCTGCTCGATTTCAAGAACCTCGACCAGGTCGAGATCCGCGCCTACGAATATGCCGTGCAGGCGCTGGAGCGATGGCCTTTTCGCACCGGCGGCGGCACATGCTAGGAGCCGATTGCGCCGGGCGGCATGTCGGCTCGAGGGCGAGCCCGGGTGCTGCGTCGGGCCGGCCCGAATCGTAACCCGCGCGTTTAGGGATGACGTGATCGTGAAAGCAATGGTCGAGTTTCCAGGCTGACGATGACAAAGTTTGCGCCGAACGAAGTCGACTTGGGAGCGATTCGCGCCTGGTTGCGCGCGGCCCGCCGGGTGGTCGTTCTGACCGGGGCCGGCATCTCAACCGAATCCGGAATTCCCGACTTCCGCGGGCCGAACGGGGTATGGACGCGTAATCCCGAGGCCGAGAAGCTTTCTACCATCCAGAACTATCTCGCCGACCCGGAGATTCGCCGCAAGTCGTGGCGCGCGCGCCTCGAGCATCCGGCCTTCAGCGCACAGCCGAACGCCGGCCACGACGCGCTCGTCACGCTCGAGCGCCACGGCAAGCTGCACGCGCTCATCACCCAGAATATCGACGGGCTGCACCTGAAGGCGGGCAGCTCGGCCGGGCTCGTGATCGAGGTGCACGGCAATGTACACAAGGTGATGTGCCTCGACTGCGGCTGGAAGGGACCGATGCAGCATGCGCTCGAGCGCGTGCGCGCGGGCGAGCACGATCCGCAATGCCGCGAGTGCGGCGGCATCCTCAAGAGCGATACCATTTCGTTCGGTCAGGCGCTCGTGCCGGAAGTGATCGACCGGGCGCTGCGGGCGGCCGAGGAAGCCGATTTCCTGCTTGCGGTGGGCTCTACGCTGCAGGTCTACCCGGTCGCGCATGCCGTGCCGCTCGCCAAGTCGAACGGTGCGCGCGTGGTGATCGTCAACGCTCAGCCGACGCAGTTCGATGCGCTGGCCGACGCCGTTGTGCGTGCGCCGATCGGCACGGTGCTAGCGCAACTGTGCGCGGTCGCCGCCTGAGGCGCCGTGGCCGTACGCACGCCAGGTTGACCGATCATCGGCCGTATCAGCGGCGTGCACGCTTGTCGCGTTCGAGGCGCATCATGTAGCGCTGTATGAGCGCCAGCGCTGGCATGCTCGGGTGTACGAACTGGCAGCCGACGCGCAGCATCTGCTTGCCGTTGAGCAGCGTTACGGTATGGATGTTGGCCGTGCGCAGAGCGACTGCGACATTACCAGCGTCGGGCAAGGCGAGGCGGCAGTCGGGGTAGATCGCGCCGATCTCGACCGGCAGATCGCCGGGCCGCGTCATCACCGCGACGCCCCCTTGGCTGATGTCGTGCAGCCGCGCTTCGACGTCGCGCACGCCCCCGTCCCGATCGACCGGTATCACGCAGCGCGCCGGTCGTGTCACCGGTGCGAGCAC
>WYBJ01000191.1 GCA_011525945.1 Burkholderiaceae bacterium
GAGGGGAGCGTTGTGTGCCCGCGCGGCGGGCAGGTTCCTGGGTAGACGGTACAGCGGGCATGTCGCGGCTTGCGGCCCGGAACGCTGTCGTGCGGTTTCTTCCCTCACCCCCAGCCCCTCTTCCAGGGGGAGGGGCGAGTGCTGTGTGCCCGCTGATGCGGGCAGGTTCCTGGAAAGCGGGCCTGGGTCGAATTGCGGCGCCTGTTCTTGCATCGATGCCCGGCCGCCGTGTCGCGAAATTCGGGCCCGCTTTTTGACACGATGCTCTGGCCAATACCCTTTCTTCAGGAGGATTGACGATGAAGGCAGCCTATTTCATGCGGCACGGCGGCCCGGAAGTAATGCAATACGGTGATGTCGCCGATCCGGTGGCTGGACCGGGCGAGATCGTTGTGGACGCATATGCCGCGAGCGTAAACGGCGCGGATTGGAAGGTTCGTGCCGGAACCTACGCGCGTATCGCGAGCTTCCCGTATATTCCGGGGCGCGATTTTTCAGGCGTGGTCGCTGCGCTCGGCGCGGGCGTGAGCGATCTGAAGGTGGGCGAGGCCGTATTCGGCGTGTGCGATGTCGGACAGGAGGGCGCGTATGCCGAGAAGGTCGCGATCAAGGCCGCCATCGTGGCGCGCAAGCCCGATGCGCTGGCGCACGAGGCGTGCGCCGCGCTCGCGCTGGCGGGGCTGACCGCGCTGATTTCGATCGAAGACACGCTGCAGCTCAAGTCGGGCGAGACGATTCTCATCCAGGGCGGTGCGGGCGGAGTGGCCGGTATCGCGATCCAGATCGCCAAGCACATCGGTGCGCGTGTGATCAGTACCACCAGCACGGCCAACCTCGATTACGTGCGCGGCCTCGGCGCGGACAGGGTTATCGACTACCTCACGGAGGACTTCACGCGTGCGGTCTCGAACTGCGATTGCGCGTTCGACACCGTCGGGGGCGATGTCGCGACGCGCTCCTTCGCCGTGCTCAGGCCCGGCGGACGAGCCGCCTTCATCGCCTCAGGCGGCAAAGCGCCGCCCGCGCCGCGAGCCGACGTAACGTCGCTGCGGCCCCAGGTCGGGCGCGATCGCGCGCACCTCGATCGCCTTGCGCAGCTTGCGACCAGCGGTGCGGTTCGGATTCCGCAGATGAAGCTGTTCCCGCTTTCCGAGCCGGCCGAGGCGCACCGCATCAGCGAAGGCCGGCACCTGCGCGGAAAGCTCGTATTCAAGATTCGTTGAGAACGCGCAAGGAGGAGTGACCTCGTGTCAGTTTCCCGTATTTCTGCTCATGCCGATACGCAGGCACGCGTCAGGCTCGAAACGCTCAGGCGCGGCGCCATCGGCCTCGACCAGCACTACCAGCTCGCAAGCGGCGAGCGCACCCGGCGCATCTACCTCGACAGCACCGCGAGCACGCTGCGCCTGAAGGTGGTGCAGGAAGTGCTCGATCGCTATCAACCGCATTATTCCAACACGCACAGTGTGCTGCACTTCAGCGCCAAGCTCTCGACCCGCGAGTATCAATGGGCACACCGCATGGTGCTCGACTTCGTGCACGCGGATCCGGCAACGCATATGTGCTTCTTCACCGGCAGCGGTGCGACCGCCGGGATGAATCGCATCGCGCGCACGCTGCGGCAGAAACGCCCCGAGCGCGACGTCGTGCTCACGTCTATCATGGAACACCACTCCAACGATCTGCCGCACCGCAAGCACTTTGGCGAGGTGATCCATGTGCCCGCGATCCTGACCGAATCCTCGCTCGGCAGCATCGATGTCGCGCGCCTGGAGGAGTTGCTCAGATCGCACGGCTCGCGCGTGAATTATGTTGCCGTCACCGGCGTATCCAACGTAACCGGCATCGTCAATCCGATCCACGACATCGCCGCGATGGCGCATCGCCACGGTGCGCTGATCGTGGTCGACGCCGCGCAGATGGCGGCCCATCTGCCGATTCGCATGTGCGATCACGCCGATGCCTCGCAGGATCTGGATGTGGTCGTGTTCTCGGGGCACAAGGTGTATGCCCCCGGTTCGCCCGGAGTGGTGGTGGCGCGGCAGAGCCTGTTCGCGGGCATCGAGCCGCAAGACGTGGGCGGTGGCATGGTCGACACCGTCTGGGTCGACCGCTACACCGTATCTGACCGCTTCCCGGATCGGGAGGAAGCCGGTACGCCGAACATCACCGGCGCTATCGGTCTTGCCAGCGCGCTTTACGCCCTCGATCGGGTCGGCATGGCCACGATCGCCGAGGAAGAGGAGGCGCTCGTTAGCTACGCGCTCGGCAAGCTCGCACGGGTGCCCGATATCGTGATCTACGGCGATACCGATACGACCCGCTTTCGTCGCACCGGTGCGATCTCGTTCAACCTGAAGGGGATCGACCATGCGCTCACAGCCGCGATCCTCAACGACTATTTCAACATCGCGGTGCGCAACGAGTGCTTTTGCGCCCACCCCTACGTGCGCGAGATGGTGATGATGAGTCTGGCCGAAGATGCCGAGCGACTCGACAACGCGGCACTGGAGCGCCTTGCCGAGATGCATCGCGGCATGGTGCGGGCGAGCTTCGGCATCTACAACACCGAGCACGACGTGGATGCGCTGGCGCGCGCATTGTGCGAGATCGGGTCCCGGCGCGACGAGCTCGCACCGCTTTATCGGCGCCTTGCCAACGGCGACTACGAGCACATCCGCTTCCGCTTCGACCCCGCCCAGACGTTCTCCGTCAAGGGCGAGGTGGATCGGCTATTGGGCTGAGCGTCGATCGGTTTCGTCGCCTGCGCCCGGACGCCAGCGCCGGCGGCGCAGGGTCAGAGCGAGGCGGGACGCTTCGGCAGCCCCAGCGCTTTCTGCGCTGCCCACACGTATTTCATGTCGACATACGGCCGCCAGTCGAATCCCTTCGGAAGCGTACCGATGACACCGAGGCTCTGGACGAATTCGTCCATCACCGCGGCATTGTCGAAACCGCCGTCCGGGCTGATCTGATCGAGCACGACCTGGTAGAGTTGTTTGAATTCATCCGGGATCTTGTACCCCAGCTTGATCATGATGTCGTAGGCCTTGTCCTTGTTCTCCGGCTTGAAGAGCCACTGGCGCGCCTTGATGTCGGCGCGGACGTAGGCATAGGCCGTGTCCTCGTTCTTCGCGAGCCATCCGCCCAGGGCGGCCCATGCTTCCTGCGGCGTGTGATGCAGTTGCGAGTAGAGGAACTTGCCGCCCGACTTTTCCAACAGGGCCTTGTGGCGCGGCAGCAGATGTGCTCCGTCCACTTGTCCGTTGACGAGCGCTCTGAGCCGGTTGTCGGAGCCGCCGCCCATGGGAACGAAGGTCACATCCTTGTCCGGATTCAAGCCGACCGATTTGAGAATCTCGCGTAGGACATAGGTATTGCGCCCGCTGAGCTGGCCTCCGGTGACCTTCTTGCCTTTGAGGTCTTCGGGTTTGCTGATGCCCTTGCGAACGCCCAGGATCCACCACTCGTTCTGGCGATAGCAGGAGATCATCTTGATCGGCAGCTTGCTCTTCAGTCCCGAGCCGAACAGGACGTCGGTGTCGGAATGGGTGACATCGAGGCTGTGCCCGATGAGGCCCGGCATGTATTGATCGGAGAGAACGACCTCGAAATCGTCGATGCCGACCTCTTTCAGATATCCGAGCGACTGGGCGATACGATAGCTCCACTGCGAAGCGTAATTGGGGTTGTACTCACCCATCTTCAACGCGTGCAGGTTCGCCATCGCATGCTCGACGTTCGGAGTCTGAGCAGCGAAAACCGAGTCGAGCGTACCCGCTGCGATGATGGTGCCGAGCACGCCGGCCCCGCCCTTCAGCAGGAAATCTCGGCGCGGCAGGTAGATTCGAGGTTTTTGTCGCTTCATTTCTCTTCCTCCTTCGCGTGGTGACGGAATTCGAATGCTGCAATACAGCTTCGAGCTCAGAGCATCTCGGCGCGACGCCAGGGTGCGACGTAGGCCTCGAGCCAGCGTGTGATCTGGATCAGACTCAGTGAGATCGCGACCAGCAGGAACAGCACTGAATACATGAGCGCCGAATCGAAGCTATCGGCTGCCCGCTGGATCAGGTAACCCAGGCCGCGCGAGCCGCCGAAGATCTCCGCGATGATGACGCCGACCAGCCCGCGGCCGATGCCTTGCTGGACGCCGGAGACGATGAACGGCAGCGTATAGGGCAGCACCACCTTCATATAGAGCTCGCGCCGGTTGGCGCCGAACACTCTGGCGGCCGCGAGCAACGACTTCTCCGTCGTTTTCACGCCCGCCCATGAATTGATCATGATCGGAAACACCGCCGAGAGCACGATGATCGTGATCTGCATCTTGACGGTGAAGCCGAGAAACAGGATGAACAGCGGCACGAGCGCGATGCGCGGCAACGAGGAGAACGCCCACACGTACGGGTTGAGCAGCGTCTCGACATAGCGATTGCCGCCCATCAAGAGCCCCATGGGAACGCCGACCACGGTGGCGATGACGAGCCCGATCGAAAGATCGCGCAGGGTATAGAGCACGTGATCGAGGATGCTGCCCGAAATGACCGCGCCCGGCGGTGCGCTCGTGGTGAGCCCCTCCCACAACGTCGCGAACATGCTGCTTGCCTTGGGCAGGAACAGCGGGTTGATGAGCCCCGCCCGTGTGACCGCTTCCCAGACGAGGAAGAACACGCTGATATTGACAACGGTCACCACCCATGACCCGTAGCGATTCCAGGCCTCTCTTGGCGTCCACTGCTGGTCCTGGATGCGGTTGGCATCGGTGTGCAGCTCGGCGGTCGCGGTGCGGGTGTTGCGGGCGCCATTCATCGTTTTTCTCCCCGTGCCGCCTGGAACGCTTCATCTTTCACCAGACGCCAGATATGGTCGCGCAGTACGCCGTATTCCGGCAGCGTCTTGACGTCATAGTCGAAGCGAGGGCGTGGCAGATTGACCGGAACGATTTCCTTGACCCGACCCGGCCGGTAGGAGATCACCACTACTCGGTCGGCGAGCGTGACGGCTTCGTCGATCGAATGCGTGATGAAGACGACCGTCTGTCCGGCCTTGGCGACGAAGCGCTCGAGCTCACCCTGCATCGCCTCGCGCGTCATGGCGTCGATTGCGGCGAACGGCTCATCGGCAAGCAGGATGTCGGGCTCGCCGACAAGCGCGCGGGCGATGCCGACCCGCTGCTTCATACCGCCGGACAGCTCGTACGGATACGATTTCTCGAATCCCTTGAGGTCGACCAACTCGATATAGCGCCGTACCCGTTCGTCCATTTCCTCCTGGCTGAGCCCGAGCTTCTGCAATTCGAATGGCATACGTACGTTGGACTCCACCGTACGCCACGGCATCAGTGCGTAGTCCTGGAATACCATCGCCCGATCCGGACCAGGTCCACTCACCGGGCGGCCATTCACCTCGATGGTGCCCTCCCATGGTTCGACCAGACCCGCGATTGCATTGATGAACGTGGTCTTGCCGCAGCCCGACGGACCGACGAGGACCACGAATTCACCGCGGCGGACCGACAGGTCGATATTTTTCAGAGCGGTAAGCCGCTTGCGTTCGCGATGGAGGTTATAGCCGACGGTGAGACCCTTCGACACGATGACGGTCGACGCAACGTTTGGCACTAGCGCCGCTCCCGCGGCCGCAAGGGCCATTCGGTTGGAATGTTCAGCTCGATCTCCTCGCGTCCCGCCATGCGGCCGTACGACTCGCTGGGGGCGTTATGGTGAATAGCGAATCCCCTTTAGCAAGACCACACGCGGCCCCAATTGTTCCCTCTCGGCATCACGGCCGGCACGGCGTTGTTCGGGCGGTTCGTCACGGCGTTGTCGATGGAGCGAGACGCGAGACACGCGGAATCGCGCGAGATCGAGAGCGATGATGGTGGCTGCGGCGCCGGGAAGAATTCATGCGGCGGCATCGCTGCGCGTAAGCCTCGCGTAAGCCGTAAGGATCGCGACCCCACGTGCGTGCGCGAACGATTCGCTTTGGGTACGCCATGGGATCTCGCCGCGCGGCTGCGAAGCGGCGGTGCCGATCTGGCGGTTGCTGGGGGCGCATAATCGCGAGGTACCGGACGAGCTGTACCAAGACGGGGGCGCGCGGTCCGCGTGCGGAAACAGGCGGGCGTCGCTACACCCCGTGCGCACCGGCGTCGAGCGGTGCGGTGCTTGGCAATGCGAGGAGGATTGAAGATGATGGATCGGCTGCGGCAGCGCTACTGCATCGTCGGTGTCGGCAACACCGCCTTCGGCAGCACTCCGGGCGAGTCGCAGGTCGCGCTCAATGTTCAGGCGATACGGGCAGCACTAGCCGATGCGGGCCTGACCACGCGCGACCTCGACGGCGTTCTCACCAAGGCGCCGACGTCGACCTTTCCGATGTTGTGGGCGCCGCGTGTGGCCGAGGCGCTGCGCGTGCGACCGGCCATCGTGGGCACGCTCGACCAGGCCGGCGGCAGCAACATCGGCCTGATCCAGTACGCGATCAGTTGCATCGAGCTCGGACAGGGCGAGGTAATCGCGATCTCGTACGGCGACAATCCGCGCACCGGAACGCGCGCGTCCTACGCGCGTGCGCGCGGCGGCGACGGCGCGGTCGCGGGATTGTTCGGCGCGCCGTCGAGTTACGCCCTGGTCGCGCGCCGCCGCATGCACGAGTACGGCACCAGCAAAGAGCAGTTGGCGCACGTCGCCATGACGCATCGCTATCACGCCGGTATGAACCCGAACGCGGTCTACCGCAGCCCGATTACCTTCGACGAGTACATGAATGCCCGCTGGGTGGCCGAACCGTTCGGCTTGCTCGATTGCTGCCCGGTCTCGGACGGGGGCGCGGCTTACATCGTCACGACCGAAAGCCGCGCCAAGGAGCTCGCCAAGGCTCCGGTCTACATCCGCGGCATCGGCCAGTCGCACCCGTCGTGGGAGTTCTTCCGCCGCCCGGACATGGCGGCGAGCGGAGCGGCGGCATCGGGACGCATGTGCTTCGAGTCCGCCGGCATGAGCACCGCGGATGTCGACTTCTGCGAGATCTACGATTGTTTCACGATCGTGCCGATCATTACGCTGGAGGAATACGGCTTCGCCGAACGCGGTCGTGGCGGCGCCTTGTATCAGGAGGGCGAAACCCGCATCGGCGGGCGCCTGCCATGCAACACCTCCGGCGGGCTGCTGTCCGAGTCCGGCATGCCCGGAACCCAGCTCGTTTGCGAGGCAGTGCGGCAGTTGCGCGGCGAGTGCGGTGCGCGCCAGGTGAGGAATCCGCAAGTCGGGCTCGTCAGCCAGCAGGGCGGCATCCTCACGACGCACGCGACCATGCTGTTGGCGCTGGAAGGAGGGCGTCGGCCATGAATTTCGAAGGCTTCGGCGAGTTGCTACCCGAAATCGACCGGACGAATGCACCGTTCTGGCACGGTCTCGCGAGCGGCGAGTTGCGCTTGCAGAAGTGCGCACGCTGCAGTATGCATCAGTACCCGGCGGAGACGTTCTGTTACGCGTGCGGCGCGCAAGCGCTCGACTGGGTCAGGGTCGCGGGTGAGGGCACGATCTATTCCTTTGTCGTCGTGCATCAGCAGTACCACAAGGCGTTCAAGGATTTCCTTCCCTACACGGTTGCGATCGTGCAGATGGACGAGGGGCCGAGAATGCTGAGCGCCATGCTCGGGCTGCAACGCCCTGCCCGGATCGGAGACCGGGTGATGCCGTGCATACGTCGAATCGACGGCGAGCGGGCATTCCTGACTTACGAACTGGCGGATTAGAGGGAGCAGCCGATGAGCATCGACTTCGCGGTCAGCGATCGCATCGCCAAGATCGTCATCAACAGGCCCGAGGCGCTCAACGCCATGACCCCGCAGATGTATGCGGATCTATCCAAGGCGTGGATCGAGGTGCGCGACGACCCGGATATCTGGGTTGCGGTCGTCACTGGTGCGCCGCAGCCCGATCGGCCGCCTGAGCGACAGGTTTTTACTGCCGGTGCGGATCTGAAGAGCATGAATCGCGCGCGCGACGTCCACGAGTATTGGCTCACGCAGAAGGAGCAGATCCTCAACCGCGGTCTGGAGGTGTGGAAGCCGGTGGTCTGCGCGGTCAATGGCCTGTGTCTTGCCGGCGGCATGACGCTCCTGCTCGCCACGGACATTCGCATCGCCTCGGAGCACGCGATGTTCGACTTGTCCGAAGTCAAGCGCGGCATTCTGCCCAGCAATGGCGGCACGCAGCGCACGATCCGGCAGTTGCCCTACCCGATAGCGATGGAGATGTTGCTGCTCGCGCGCCGCCTGAGCGCCGAGCGCGCCGCGCATTTCGGGCTCATCAACGAAGTGGCGCCGCACGCCTCGGTGCTGGAAGTCGCCCTGGAGCGAGCGCGCGAGCTTGCCGCCATGGCGCCGCTCGCGCTACGAGCGATCAAGGAGCTTGCGGTGCGCGGCCAGTACATGCCGCTCGAGGAAGGTTTGCGCATGGAGCAGATGATGCAGGACAAACTGCGCGCCACCGAGGATGGCAGGGAAGGTCCGCGCGCCTTCGCCGAGAAGCGCACGCCCGATTACCGTGGGCGCTGATCGCCGCCGATGCCCGTGGTCACGATCGGCTCACACGCGCACGGCGTCAGCGGCGGCGCCGGATGAGCGAATACGGCTGCGGAAAAACGCCAGCCTCAGTCCGCAAAGCCCTCCAGCTCGACTTTCGGGACGTTGCGGCGGAACTGACGAGCCGCACGCCAGACGTCGGGCAGCCGGCGCTCGCCGAGCGGACAGAACGTGATGCACGCGAGCTTGCAGTTGCGCGGGCCGTTGCCATCGATCGCGAGGAAATCATTTCCGGTGGTGTCCACGCCGGGCGCATCCAGCGGATAACGCCGCTCGAAGGCCGCCCGGATCTGGTCGTAGCGCGTGCCCATGCGCCCGCAATCGGAGTAGCAGCGCAGATGATCCACCGGGCGATCCCGGTCGAGCGCGTCGGTCGGGCAGACGCGCGCGCAGATCTGGCAGTGCGGCGGGCAGGCCGATCCTTCGAGCAGGGGGTCGCCGTCCAGCACCGCGGTGGTGATGACGGCTCCCAGGCGCACGCGCGTGCCGAACTCGCGTGTGGCGACCAGACCGTTACGCGCGTAGCGGCCTACGCCGGCGAGCACGGCAGCACGCTTCATGCTGAACAAGCCGTAGGCGGCGCCGCGAAATCCCGCTTCGGTGTCGCGCCGCGTGTCCCAGCGCGAGCCGACGTTGTAGCCCAGCGGTAGCGACGCATGCCCGTCGTCTTCCAGGCGCCGGGCGAGGTCGTAGGTGATCTGGTGCAGCCTGCGGTTGAGATGAATGTAGCCGAAGTTGTTCTGGATCGCCGTCGTTCGGGCGGTGGTTGTCAGATGCGCCATGAGGCCGTCGAAAAGGCGCACGGCGACCATGATGACGGTGCGGGCGCCGGGCAGCAATTCGTCGGGACGGTAGCCGCTGTGCGGATAGACGTGCACCGCCTTGGTGTCGAACGGCGGCGGATCATCCCATCGTTCGACCGGCGCGATCCCGACGACATCCGCGCCAAGACTGCGCGCCTCGTGCCGGATCGTGTCGGTAAGATTGCTTGCGTGCTCGCGTCCGATGGCTTGCAACATGTTCTCGCTCTCCACACGGCTACCGCTGCCGGCATTGTGCGCGCGCGCGTCGGCGATGGCAATGCTCCGATATTCGTCCGGGCTCTCGCGCGGCGCGATCTCTGATGAGGGGAATCGACGGTCTGCGGCTGGCCTCGGCAGATCACCGGGCGCTCGAAGCGGGATGTCGGAAAGGCATGGGGTGGACGAGACTTGAGCCGGATCGACACCCGTGCTAGCGTCGATACGCATCCTTTTACGCGGAGATCTGCATATGTCGGGTCAGGCCGGATACATCTTCACCGCCAGCATGGACGTCGATCCTGACAAGGAGGCGTTGTTCAACGAGGTCTACGACACCGAGCACATTCCGCTGCTGCTGCGTGTGCCCGGCGTGGTTTCGGTCAAGCGCTACGTCAATGTGCCGTTCGCCGTGGTCATCGGCGGTGAGAAGAAGACCGTCGTGGTCGAGGGCGAGCCCAAGCACAGTGCCGTCTACGAGATCGAGCACCCGGATGTGCTCGTGAGCGAAGCGTGGGCCAAGGCCGTGGATTCCGGCCGCTGGCCGTCGCAAGTTAGACCCTACACCCACAACCGGCGGCACACGCTGAAGAAGATCGTGTGAGTGCCGCCGCGACGGCCTTCCCGATCAGCGCGCCTCAACGCACCGTCTTGCGTGCGATCACGACGTTGTCGAACACGAGATTGATCGACCAGATCCAGCGTGCGCCCTCGAACAGCTCGGGGAAGCGCGTGTAGGCGGGCAGGTTGGTCACGCCGATGTCGGTGTCGGTGTACTCGAACGCGCGCGGCCAAAGCGAATCGTTGAAGCGCGGCGACATCCAGTTGGCCGGAATCGGATAGTGGACGGCGTAGCATTTTTCGTGGCAGGCGGGCTTCTTCGCCACCGGATGGACGCGGCCGAGTTTTGTCGTGTCATGCACGTTGCCGCGCGCCTCGATGACTTCGTCGGGACTGTTCAGCGGCGCGATGTAGAACGACTGCGCCTTCCAACTGCTGTCGGTCACGGTACCGTCGCTCAGCCGCATCATGACGCCTGCATCGCCCGGATGCCAGGGATTGCCTTTCGGGGTATCGGGCATCCGCTCCATTCCCTGACCGAGGCGTCCCTCCCAGTCCACGCCAAGGATCGCGATCGTGTAGGGGCGCTTCACCTTGAATCTGACGATCGAGGAGTTGAAAGGCGTGAACGGCGTGTTGTCGACCGATACGAGCTTGCCGTTGACGTACATCTCGTAGTAATTGTCCGCGACGATGAAGCCGGTGATCACCTCGCCATCCGGATCGATTTCGATCACCGGCGTACTGGCGGTGGAAACCTCGCTGGAATTGCGCGGCAAGACCTGGGTGCACTCGTTGTAGAGATCCGCACTCTTCGGACCCTGGCCCTTTTGCAGCGCGGTTGCGGCAGGGACGGTGATCACGGTGCCGTCGGTCGCGGTGATTTCGCCTACGGCGGCGATACGATGGTTCTTCACTTTCACCGGGCAGTGATACAGGTTCTCAACGGTTTTCCTCGCGGGCCCCTGCGTCACCAGGCGTTTCGGCGGGCTCGTATCTGCGGCGTCGAGATCGGGCGCGCTGGGCGCGGTCTGACACGCGGCGAGCAGCGCGCTCCCCAGAAACACGGCAACCGCGCAGCGCGCGCGAACCAAGGCGGATTCCCTCCAAGCGAACATTTCAGCTCCTCCCTTTGTGACGCGATCGGCCTTGCGCCGATCGCGATGAAACCCTGCGCGCCAACGTACGCGCGAGCAGCTTACCCGGGTGTCAATCCCCGCACAAGTGTGTGCGTACGGGTTGGGCGATGCGGCGGCGGCATCGGCGTGTGCCACGCGAGGGGATAGCCTCAGGATGACGAACGCGCCGCGGGCAGCCGTCCGAGGTTGCTTCGAATGCGCGCCAGGCGAACGCCGAGGCTGCCGTGCGCGCGATCGGCGACAGGAAACTATTGCTTCGGCGGTCGGGCGCGCAGAAGTGCGCGGAGATGACGCTCGACAAGTGTCGGTATCGCCGCGACGGCCTGCCGGTTGATTCCGCCGCGCGACTGTATCGTCTGCGTGCGCCGCCGCGCGTTCAGCAGCTCGATCTGGCGGGGGTCCCTGCCGAGCACGCTCGTCGAGAACGCCTCGATCACCTGGGTAAGACCCGCGCTGCCGAAGCTCTCGGTGTACTCCGACCGGCTCCTGGCCGGACAGGAAACGGCGCAGCGCCCGATGGCGCCGCACCAGGCCGCGGGAGCGGGAGCCGCTGTGCGCCGTCCGATACGCGTGTCCGGAGCTTGACAGGCGATCGTAGCCAGCTTCATCATGCCGTAAAGCCATTCAGTCGGCTGAAAACTCTCCTCAAACCCAGCGTGCGCGCGAGGCTATCGCCGAACGCCCGGCCCGGAGGTATGCAATGACGCTTGTCGCTGCAACTGTGCCGGCCGCGGATACCGCAAGCCGCTCGACCATGCGCACGCTCGACGTGTTCGAGGCGTTTCGTCGCGCGAGGCGGCCGTTATCACTCTCCGAGCTGGCGAAGCTTGCCGATATCCCCGCTTCAACCTGTCATGGCGTGATGAGAACGCTCGAGCAAGCCGGCTTCCTCTACTTCGTTGGCGCGCGTGAGGTCTACCCGACCCGCCGGCTCTGGGATCTCGCCGAGACGATCCGCGAGCACGATCCGGTGGCGCTGCGGCTCGAGCCCGAGCTTGCGCGGCTGCGCGACGCGAGCGGCGAGACGGTGATCCTGGGTACGCGGCGCGGCGACGCGGTGCTCTATCTGATGGTGCTCGAAAGCCGCCAGTCGATCCGCTACAGCTCGCGCGCGGGCGACACGAAACCGCTGCACTCGAGCGCGATCGGCAAGGCGCTGCTCGCCAGCCTCGCAGCGGATACGCTGGACCGCTGGCTCGTGAGCCATCGTCTGGAGCGCGTCACCGCCGCTACTTTGACGCGGGCGGCCGATTTGCGCGCCGATCTCGATGCCTCGCGCAGGCGCGGCTGGTTCGTCACACGCGGCGAAAACGTCGCCGACGTTACGGCGCTCGCGGCGCCGCTGGCGCTGGGCGGCAGTCTGCTCGCGGTGGCCGTGGCCGGGCCGACGCACCGGATGCAGGCGGTCGAGGCCCGCATCGCCAAACGACTCGTGCAGTGCGTGCACCGCCTGGGGGAACAAAGTGGGCGCTAGCGAGCTCATCAGCAGGCGCGAGGGCGGGTTGCTGCGATTGACGATCAACCGACCGCTGAAGTGCAATCCGCTGTCGCGGCCGGTGCTGGGCGCCCTTGTCCGCGCCCTCGAAACCGTGGACGAAGCGATCCGTTGCGTGACGATCACCGGTGCGGGCGAGCGCTATTTCGCCGCCGGCGGCGACCTGCGCGATCTCGCAGCCGTGCGCAGCGAGGCCGATACGGTCGCGATGGTGGATAGCTGCCGCAGCGCGCTCGATGCGGTGCGCGAATGCCCGGTGCCGGTGATCGCGCTGGTGAACGGGGATGCAATCGGCGGCGGGGCCGAGCTTGCGCTCGCCTGTGACCTGCGCTTGATGCGGCGTGGCGCGCACATCGGCTTCATACACGGGCGGCTTGCCATCACCGCCGCGTGGGGCGGGTCGGCAGACCTCTACTCTCTCATCGGGCGCTCGCGTGCGCTGCGGATGAGTGCTCGCAACGAGCTTGTCGGCGCCGCGCTTGCGCTCGAATGGGGTCTCGCCGACGCGGTCTACGAGGCGTCGGAGGCGCAAAGCGCGATCGACGCATTCCTCGCACCGATCCTGCAGCAGGTCCCGCAAGTGCTGCGCGCGTTCAAGTCGCAGGCAATCGCGGCACGCCGCGGGGCCGGATACCCCGAGCGGCGTGCGATCGAGCTGGACGGCCTGGTGCGCACCTGGACCGCACCCGCGCATTGGACGGCAGTCGAGCGCATCCTGAGTAAGGAGAAGCCATGAACGCACCCGAACGCCCTGAGGTCGAAGCGCGCCTCGCGAACACCAGCCCGTCGGGGATCGAAGTGCCGATCCAGGTCGGACCGGAAGCGATCGGATCCGAGCGCATCGGACGGCCTGGCGAGTATCCCTTCACGCGCGGCATCTTCAGCGATGGCTTTCGCGGCCGACTGTGGACGATCCGCCAGTACTCGGGCTTCGGCACCGCCGAGGAATCGAACGAGCGCTATCGCTTCTTGCTCGAACAGGGTCAAACCGGACTCTCGGTCGCGCTCGATCTGCCGACCCAGTGCGGCTACGATCCGGTCGATCCGATGGCGACACCGGAGATCGGCAAGGTCGGGGTGTCGCTGTCCAACCTCGCCGAGGCCGAAATCCTGTTCGATGGGCTGGATCTCGCCGGCATCTCGACTTCGTTCACGATCAACGGCACGGCGGCGATCGTTTACGCGATGTATCTGGCGGTGGCGGACAAGCGCGGCGTCGCGCGAGCGAAGTTGACCGGCACGATCCAGAACGACATCCTGAAAGAGTATGTGGCGCGCGGCACCTGGATCTTCCCGGTGCGGCCCTCGATGCGGCTCATCGCCGATTCGATTCTCTACTCCAACGAGCAGACGCCGCGGTTCAATCCGATCAGCATCGCCGGCGCGCACGTGCGCGACGCCGGTTGCACCGCGGTCGAGGAGATGGCCTATACCCTGGCGAACGGGCTTGCCTACGTCGACGAGCTGCGCGCGCGCGGTGGCGATATCGAGAAGTTCGCCAAGCGCCTGTCGTTTTTCTTCTACGTCCACATGGATTTCTTCGAGGAGGTGTGCAAGTTTCGCGCCGGCCGGCGACTGTGGGCGCGGCTGATGAAGGAGCGCTATGGTGTGAGCGATCCGAAGGCGCAGCACTTTCGCTTCGGTGTGGTGTGCGGCGGCTCGTCGCTGGTCGCACCCCAGCCGCACAACAACATCGTGCGCGTTGCCGTCGAGACGATGGCCGCCGTGATGGGCGGTGCGCAGTCGATCTTCACCGCCGCATTCGACGAAGCATTCCAGATCCCGACCGAGTTCTCGGCCGAGCTCGCGCTGCGCACGCAGCAGATGATCGCCTACGAGAGCGGCATCGCGCGCACCGTCGATCCGCTCGGCGGCAGCTACTTCGTCGAGCAGCACACCGATCGCATGGAAGCGGCGATGGAGCAGGTCATGCGCGAGATCGACGATTACGGCGGCGTGGTGAAGGCGATCGAGAATGGCTGGCTGCAGATGCGAATCGCCCGCCGTGCGCTCGAGCGCAAAATGAAAGTGGATTCGGGCGAGAGCGTGGTGGTGGGCGTGAATCATTTCCGGCGCACGGAAACGGGTGAGATCGGCGAGCAGTTCCGGCTCGATCCGAATGCCGCCAGGCGCGTGCTCGAGAAATACGAGCGCGTCCGATCCACTCGCGATGCGCACGCGGTCGCGCGCACGCTCGCTCGCCTGACGGACGCGAGCCGCAAGGAGCGCGAGAACCTGATGCCCTATCTCATCGATTGTTGCCACGCCTATGCGACCATCGGGGAGATGGTCGGCGCGCTCAAGCGCGAGTGGGGCGAGTTCGCCGAGCCGGTGCGGCTGTCATGAGCAAAGAAGAAGCGCTGCTCCAGGGCGGGCAACAAGCGCCGCTGCGTGGCAGGCGCATCCTGGTTGCCAAGCCCGGGTTGGACGGGCACGACGCCGGCGCCAAAGTGATCGCGCTGGCGCTGCGCGATGCCGGCGCCGAGGTGATCTACACCGGGCTGCGGCGAAGCCCCGAGTACATTGCGCGGGTTGCCGTCGACGAGGGCGTGGATGCGGTCGGCCTGTCGATCCTGTCGGGCAGTCATAAGCATCTGGTCGAACAGGTGCTGGGGCAGCTGCGTGATGCGGGCGCGGAAGATGTCGCGGTGTTCGTCGGCGGCACCATTCCGGCCGAGGATCGGCCCGCGCTCGCGGCGCTGGGCGTGCGCGGCATCTACACGGCGGAGATGCCGCTTGCCGAGGTGATCGGTGCGCTGGCAGGGGCGCTCGAATGAGCGCTCCGCTTACCGGCATCCGCGTACTCGAAGTCTGCCACATGCTGGCCGGTCCGTACTGCGGGATGCTGCTCGCGGATCTTGGCGCTGAAGTGATCAAGATAGAGCCCCCGGAGGGCGACATCGCGCGGCGCGTGAGCCCGCACCGGATCGGGCCGCACAATGCGTATTTTGCGAGCCTCAATCGCAGCAAGAAGAGCGTGATGCTGGATCTGGCGAGCGCCGCCGGGCAGGACGGCCTTGCTCGGCTGGCGAGGAGCGCCCATGCGCTTGTCACCAACCTGCGACCGGCGGCGATCCGCAAGCTGGGTCTCACCTACGCGGCGCTTCGCCGGCATAACGAGAAGCTGGTGTGTGTTGCCATCACCGGCTACGGGCTCGATGGCGCTTACGCCGAGCGCCCCGCGTACGATTACGTGATCCAGGCGCTCAGCGGCGTCATGGCGATCACGGGCGATCCGAGCGCGCCGCCGACCAAGGCCGGTTATTCAGCGGTCGACAATTCCGCTGGCATCATGGCCGCGATGGGGCTGCTGGCGAAGATCGTCGAAGGTCGCGGCGGCCAGCTCGATTGCGCGATGTTCGATGTCATGCTCTCGCAGTTGAACTATCTTGCCGGGGCGAGCCTGAATGCCGGCGAGCGCGCCGAGCGCTACGCCGCCTCGGCGCACCCTTACATCGTCCCGGCGCAGCTCTTCCGCGCGCGCGACGGCTGGCTGATGCTCTTCATCAGCCACGACAGCTTCTGGCGCAAGTTCTGCGACGAAGTCGAGCGCCCCGAGTGGCTCACCGATGCGCGCTTCGCAACCATGGCAAGCCGGCGCGAGAACCGCGCCATCGTGCTGGCGGCGATCAGCGCGCTATTCGCGAGCGATTCCGCGGCGCGCTGGGTGGCGCGTCTTGCACCGCTCGGGATCGTCGTCTCCACCGTCGAGACGCTCGAACAGGCGCTTGCCGGCGATCTGGCGGCCGAGCGCGGCATGGTGGTCGAGCTGCCGTGCAGCGGCGCGCGCTTGCGCGCGGTCGGCGCGGCGATCAAATACGACGCTGCGCGCCCCGAGTACGGCGAGCCACCGCTGCTCGGGCAGCACAACGCGGAGCTGCTCGGCTGATCGATCGGCGCAGCCTCGGTCGCACCCTCACCCGTCTCGAGGACGCAGGCGTTGCTCGTTACGACGCGTCTCCGGCCAGCGCTTCCTTGCGTTTCGCCGTCACTGCCGGCAGCAGCATGACGACGAGGAAGACGACGGTGACGATGAGGAAGCCAAGGCTGATCGGGCGCGTGACGAACACGGTCGGATCGCCGCGCGATATCAGAAGCGCTCGTCGCAGGTTCTCCTCCATCAACGGGCCCAACACCACCGCCAGGATCAGCGGCGCGGGCTCGCACTGCAGCTTGAGGAACAGATACCCCAGCGCGCCGAATAGGATCATCATGTACAGATCGACCGAGGAATTGTTCAAGCTGTAGACGCCAATGGTCATGAATACCATGATGGCTGGAAATAACAGCCGGTAGGGCACTGTCAAGAGCTTCACCCACAGCCCGACCAGCGGCAGATTCAGGATCACCAGCATGGTGTTGCCGATGTACATACTCGCGATCAACCCCCAGAAGAGATCGGGGCGTTGCGTCATCACTTGCGGTCCCGGTGCGATACCCTGGATCGTCAGCGCACCGAGCATCAGCGCCATGGTGCCGCTGCCCGGTATGCCGAGTGTGAGCGTTGGAATGAATGCGCCCATCGCGGCGGCGTTGTTGGCCGCCTCGGGCCCCGCCACGCCTTCGATCGCGCCCTTGCCGAACAGCTCGGGACGCTTGGTGAGCTTCTTTTCCATCGCGTAGGTCGAAAACGCGGCGATGGTCGGTCCCGCACCCGGCAGAGCACCGAAGAACGCGCCCAGGGCGGTGCCGCGCACGATCGGCTTCCAGGAAAGCTTCAAATCCTCCTTGGTCGGGTACAGGTGCTTCAATTTCTGAAATAGAAGATCGCGCTTACCCCCGCTCCCTTCCAGGTTCTTGACGATCTCGGCCACACCGAACAGTCCCATGGCGATCACCGAGAACGAGATGCCGTCGGTGAGCTCGGCGATGCCGAAAGAGAAGCGCGCCATGCCGGAATTGACGTCGGTGCCCACGATGCCGATGATGAGACCCAACAGGACCATCGCGAGGCTCTTCGACATCGAGCCATAGGCGAGTATCGAGGCGGCGATCAGGCCCATGACCATGAGCGAGAAATACTCGGCCGCACCGAATTCCAGCGCCAGCTCGGCGATCGGCGGCCCGAGTTGCGCGATCAGTATCGTTCCCACCGTGCCGGCGAAGAACGATCCGATCGCGGCGATCGCAAGCGCTGGTCCGGCGCGACCGGCCTTGGCCATTTCGTGGCCGTCGATGCAGGTCACGACCGATGCCGACTCGCCCGGCAACTTCACCAAAATGGCGGTCGTCGAGCCGCCATACTGGCAACCGTAATAGATGCCCGAGAGCATGATCAACGCCGGAATCGCAGGCAGGTTGAAGGTGATCGGCAGCAGCATCGCGATCGTCGCGAGCGGCCCGATACCGGGCAGCACCCCGATTGCCGTACCGAGCACCACGCCGATGAAGCAGTACATGAGGTTGTGCAGGCTCAGTGCGACCGAGAAACCGAGGTAGAGATGTGGGAAAAGCTGGCTGAGGTCCATGATCTAGTACCACCAGAACAGTTGATATGGCAGACCGATGGCGTAAATGAACAAGCCGACCGCCCCGGCCACCAGCACGACGGCGAAGATCAGCAACTCGAGCCATCGGACCTTCTCCTGCCCCGACAACGACGTGATGACGATCAGTGCAACCAGCGACGGGACGAAGCCGATGCGATCGATCAGAAACGCGAACGAAAGCACGCCTAGGCTCAGGACGATGAGCGGTTTGAACGCCCACGGCCCGATCGCATCGCTGCCTTTGAGCAGGCCTCGGCCGCCGATGCCCAGACCGAACAGGATCATCAGGATACCGAGGTAGTGGGGGAAATAACCCGGCCCCATCCGCATCGCGGTACCCATCGGGTAGTCGCGCGACATGTACACCGCCGCTGCGCCGAAGATGATGAACATCACCCCGGCCCAGAAATCGGTGTTGTTAGCCACCTTGCTCATTCGGTTTACCCCTCTCCTTGCGTTGTACTGAAACCGGAATGTTCAGGATCGCGGCCCGGAACGCTGCCACGTCGTAGGGCAGGCCAAAGCGGGGCCACGAACGCACTCGAGCCACGCCGCGCGCCTATAGCTTGTCGATATGCCTAGCGGGCCCATAAACGGATCGAGTTGCTTCATACATCGCCAATCGGTCAGTCCGAGATTACCGATTCATTACAGCGAGCGCATCACCAAGAATACGTACGTAAGAATACTTACACTAGACCCTGGTGTTGCCGATCCGATCGTGTCACTCAACATAGTCCGCCGGCGGTCTCATGACGATTCGTATCGCGCCGGCGGCCCCCGCCATGTCAATGGCGTAACGCATCGATCGAAGCGGGCGTTCAACGCGCCGATTGCGCCGACGGCGCGAACGAGATCGACGAACCGTGTGGCGCACCGCGTCCCGGCCGGGCCCGACAGGAGCGTTTCGGGCACGAGGCATGCGCCTTACCCGAGTGACAGTCAGTTCGACGAGGAGATGAAGAATGCAACCGAGTACGGTAGGTACGAAAATGGCGGGCGGCACGGAAAGTCCGGTCTCGCCGATGTCCGACAAGGCGCATGCGGGGATCGAGCGCTTGACGCAATCTGCGCATCACACGGTGGACCGCGTTGCGTCCGCAGCGTCGTCGGCAGCTGAGCGCGTGCGTCATGTCGGCGACAGCAAGTACGCTCACCTGGCGCAGAACTGGAAGGAGCAAACCTGTGCATACGTGCGTGCTCATCCCATGACTTCGGTGGGCATTGCCGCCGCCGCGGGTTACCTGGTGAGTCGTCTGACCCACTGGCGTTGATCCGCCGGTGCGTTAGCTGGCGTACCAGGCAGCAAGAACTCGCACGTTATGAGGGATTGGATACGCGCCGCGGGCCGAGTTCGGCTACGTGGCCGGTTACGTCGAGCGAGGCATCGGTCGATCGTTGCGGCGGGATGTCGGCTTGCACTACGGGCAGTCGGATGGTGAAAGTAGTTCCTTTGCCGGTACCTTCGCTGACCGCCTGAACGCTGCCGGAGTGACTCTGTACCAGGTGACGCACGAGCGCCAAGCCTATGCCAAGTCCGCTGCGCGCGCGCCTCGCTCCGGCCTCGGCCTGTCGGAACGGCTCGAAGATATGCGGCAGCATTTCGGGCTCGATGCCAAGACCGTTGTCGGCGATGCGCACGACCGCCTCCGAATCTTCGCGGGCGAGACTGACCTGGATGCGCCCGCGCTGCGGTGTGAACTTGATGGCGTTCACGAGCACATTGGCGAAGATCTGCTGCAGACGGTCGGCATCGGCCAGAACCGTTATGCCCTTCTCGAACGTCGCCTGCAGCTCGAGTTTCTTGCCCGCGGCCGACGGGCGTACCGACTCGATGGCCGCGTGCAGCACTGGCTCGAGCTCGGTCGGTCCGAGCTCGAGGCGCAGATTGCCGCGAATGATGCGCGACATGTCGAGCAGATCGTCGATGAGTTGAGTCTGGGCCCGGGTGCTGCGTTCGATCACCTCGACGGCGTGCTTCTGTTGGCTCGTATCGAGGGTGCCGCCTTGCAGCAGCTGTACCCAGCCGTAAATCGCGTTGAGCGGAGCGCGCAGTTCGTGTGAGATCATCGCGACGAACTCGTCCTTGCTCTGACTCATCTGCTCGGCATCGTGTCGCGCCTGCTGCTCGCGCGCGAGCAGCGCCTCGCGCATGCGCTCGGTTTCGCGTGCGTGGGTCGCGTCGCGGAACACGAGCACGGTACCGAACAGGCGACCATCCGCGGAATGGATCGGCGCGGCGCTGTACTGAATCGGCAGTTCGTAGCCGTTTCGAGCGACCAGTATCAGGTGCGAGCCGCCGTGGGCGTTGCCCTCCCGGTATACCCGGGCGACGGGGCTTTCCAGTGCCTCGCGGGTGCGATCGTCGATGAGCTGGAACACTTCGTCGATCGGTCGGCCGAGCGCATCCGATTCTTTCCAGCCCGTCAGCGTTCGGGCCACTTCGTTGAGGATCGTCACGCGGCCCGAGGGGTCGGTCGCCAGCACCGCATCGGCAATGCTGCTCAGCGTGACGGCCATGCGTGCCTGGTTTCTTTCGCTCGTCTCGCGCGCTACCCGCTCGGCCTCGAGCGCGCGCTGGCGGTCGTGATCGGCCTCGTCGCGCTCGCGCAGGCGCCGTTCCTGGATCGCCTGCGCCTCGCGCAGACCGCCCCAGAGCTCCTCCAGCTCGACCAGGACCGAGGGTTGCGAGGAGAACTTATGGCCGCGCGCGAGCGACTTCGTGGCATCCGTGACAGCCGCGAGGTTGCGGATCAGGGCGCGGGCAAGCGCAAGCGCGATGGCCATCGCAGCAAGCAGGACCACGAACGCGACGGCTGCGAGCAGCCAGAACGCATGCCGTATGGGCTGGTCGATCGTCTCGCTCGGTTGCGTCACGATCGCTGTCCATCCGGTGAGCGGCGAGTGACTGAGCGCCGCGTATGCCGCGGTGCCGTTCGGCCTGCGCGCCTGCCAGGCGCCTTCTTCCATGCGGGCGGCTGCATCGACCAGCTCGGGGCTCGCAAGCTTTCCCACCATGCCGGGTTCGGAGCGCGTGCTGGCCACGATCCGCTTCGAGCCGTCGATCAAGGTTATGGCGCCCCCGGCCGGGGCTTCTTGGCGCGCGAGCAGACGTGCGAATGCCGCGGTACTGATCTGGGCCGCGAGCACGAATCGCAGCGACGCGTCGCGCATCACCGGCACCGCGACGGTCACGAAGCGCTGGCGGCTCGCTGCGTCCTCGAGCAGGTTCGACACCGCTGCGCGCCGGGTTTTCGTGACCGTGCCTGACCAAGGCTGGGTAAGCACGGCGCCGGCAGCCGTCGGATAGGCGGTGTTGGCGAGTACCAGCCCGGTCGGATCGACCAGGATCAATCCCAGCCATCCCGGTTTTTGCCCCACCAAGCGCAGCGCCGTGTCGCGAAATCGTGCAAGCTGCCACGCATCGAAAATGTCGAGCGTGCTCATGACGTTCAGAGCGGCGATGGCGCTCTCGATTTCCTGCTCGACCGATATCGATATGGCGCGCGCGGTCTCGACATTACGGCGCTCGGCGTTGTGCACCTGCTCGTTCCAGAAGCGCAGCAGCAGGCTCGCTGTGAGCAGCGTGACCGGTACGATGGCCGCCAGCACCAGCAGCCCGAGCAGTAGCCGCAGCCTGATTTGTCGAATGCGCATGGGACGCTTCCGCCACGACCCGCTCGCGCACCGTATGGCGCGGTGCAAAAAAACGAGACTGGCAACGGTACGGCCGGTTGCGGCGCGCAGCGAGCTTAGCACACGAATAGCGCTCGCTTGCACGCCGGCAACACGTCACCGCACCGATCCCGCGGCGCTCGCTGCCAACGCGTCCCGCCACTTTGCACGCCCCGGCGTGCGCGGCACAGCAGTTGCGTGCGCATCGGTGTCAACCCAACTGGAGGTCCGCACAATGAATCGCACGTCTTTCGTAGTCCTGGCGCTGGTCTCACCGATTGCCCTCGCGGGTGGAATCGCGCGAGCGCAGCCGTCCGAACAACCGGCTCGAAGCAACGCCAGCCAAAGCGCGGCCGGGGTGGCATTCACCAGCGGCGGGGTGGGTATCGCCGCACGCGAGCAACTCGCCGCGCATGCGAGTCAGTACAACTTGAAGCTCGTCTTCGCTTACGCCCCCGAGGGTGAATACCTGGCCGCGGTTCAGGTGGACATTGCCGATCAACGCGGCACCACGGTACTGTCGACCCTCACCGAGGGTCCGTGGTTGATGGCCAAGCTGCCCGCCGGTACCTACACGCTCAAGGCACGCTTCGGCGGCGTGACGCGCACGCAGCAGATTCACGCGGGGCCCGGCATGCAGCGGATCGTCGTGCGCTTCCCGGCGAGCGTCGAGCATCGGCTCGCGGGCGCCACGCCGGATCGCACGCGGGCGTCGGTCGCATCGCGCTGAGCGTGGTGAGCGACCCGCGCAACTCGACGTGGGTCGCGTTCGCGCTGCGCGTGCGGCCAAATCACGCTAACGGCTCGACGCGCTGCCTGCGCACGCGCTCGGGTTCATGGCGAAGCGTCGTGCCGTTCGTGAATGTGCGCAAGTGCGTCCGGATCGGAGCGGGCACTCGCGCGTCAGACCGAAGGCGCGAGTACGCCTGGAGCGTCGAGTTTCTGCGCCTGTTGCTTGCGCTTGGACCAGCGCCGCTCGGAGGCGAGCGCTGCGATCGGGCGCGGCGGCGAAGATCGCAGCGGCTCGACGCCAGGGACCGACATGCGCCGCGCTTCCACCGAGGCGATGCGCAACGCCGTGCGATACTTGGCCACCGTGCGGCGTGCGACTTTGATCGAACGACTCGCAAGGATGCGCGCGATCTGCACATCCGAAAGCGGATTGCGTGCGTCCTCGGCAGCGATCAGCTCGCGGATCAAGGCGCGAATCGCCGTCGAGGAGCAACTCGATCCGTCTTCCTCGTTGGTGAGCCGGCTGGAGAAAAACCGCTTGAGCTCGATCAGCCCGCTCGGCGTCTCCATGTACTTGTTGCTCGTCACGCGCGAGATCGTCGACGGATGCAACCCCAGCTCGCGCGCGACATCGCGCAGCATCAGCGGGCGCATCGCCAGTTCGCCCAGCTCGAGGAAGCGGCGCTGCCGGTCGACGATCACCTGCGCCACGCGCTGGATGGTTTCGAAGCGCTGCTGCACGTTACGGATCAGCCAGCGAGCTTCCTGCAAGTGGCGCATCAGCGCGCCGTTACCCGTCCGGTCTCGCTGCAGGGCGTCGGCGTAGATGTGATTGATCTGGATGTTCGGCAAGGCCTGCGGGTGGATCGAGGCAATCCATTTGCCGTTGACCTTGCGTGCGATCACATCGGCCACGACGTAGCGCGCCTGCGACTCGCTGAACTGAGCGCCGGGCCTCGGGTTGAGCTTGCGGATGAGTATGTTCGCGCGCCGCACCGCTTCTTCGGTGACGTCGAGGTTGTGCGCGAGGCGCGCGGAATCGTGCAGGGCGAGCAGGTCGAGGTGCTCGCGTACGATGCGCTTGGCGACCTCGATATCGCCGCCGGCGCCGTCCAGCCGCTCGAGTTGCAGCGCGAGACATTCGGCCAGATTGCGCGCGCCGACGCCGGGCGGATCGAGGCTTTGCACCAGACGGATGGCCACGTCGACATCGCCGTTGCCGGCGGGATGACCCTGGGGCAGAGTCGATAACAGCTCTTCTGTTGTCTGACGCAGATAACCGTCGTCGTCCAGATCGTCGATGACGGCCTCCACTACGAGGCGATCGTGATCGCTTAGGCGGCTGCCGGCGAGTTGCGCCACCAAGTGATCGCGCAACGTAACGCTCGGCGCATAGCCTTCGCCGATCGGGCGCTCGTCATCGTCACGCTTGGCCGATGCGCTCGTCCAGGGGTCGTGACCGTCGCCGTCTTCATCGCCTTCCGAGACGCTCACCGACGTCGGGGCCGGCTCCGCAGTGTCGTCCTCGACGACGGCGCCGGCTGAGGCCGTGGCCGGGTCCGACTGCGGCGCAGTCTCGGTTCGTTCCAGGAGGGGATTGTTTGCGAGCGCCTCTTCCACCTCGTGTTCGAGGTCGGCCGCGGACAACTGCAAAATCCGGATCGCCTGCACGATCTGCGGCGAAAGGGTCAGATGCTGGCTGGTGCGTAGTTGTAGGCTTTGGTGCATGGCAGCTCCCGGGGCGACGTTGAGAGAGCGTATTTGCAAGACCCATGCCGAAGCACAAAAATTGCAGCAAGGAACGCAACCCGATGTTCGAACGAACGAAAGCGCACCCGCCGGAACCGCGCTAGAACGCCGGCAGGCGCCCTTGAGGCGTAAAGTCAGCCTCGGCCCGGAAAATAATGCGGGAAAGCGTAACAGGCGCGATACGCCGCACCGCGCTCAAAACGAGCCGCGCGTCCACGCGCCGATCAACGTGATCAGTTGGCTCACGTCGACGGGCTTGCGCAAGTGAGCGTCGAAGCCGTGCGTGCGCGCGCGCTGCACGTCCTCGCTACGCGAGAATGCCGAAACAGCCACCGCCGGGACCGGAATCCAGGCGTTGTCCGCCTCCCAGGAGCGCACGCGCCACAGCAAGCTGTAGCCGTCCTCCGCTGGCATGGTGATGTCCGAGACGATGATGTCGGGTGTTCGTTCGCCGCGCGCGTAGAACGCGAACGCCGGTGCGGCGAGCCGGAATGCCGAGACGGTCGCCCCGGCCTGGCGCAGCGTGAGGGCGAGAAAGCCGAGCGCGTCGGGATCGTCCTCGATCAGCAGAACATGCGCGCCGTCCAGGCGCGCCGCGAGCGGTGCTGCGGTCCCGCTACGCGACCTCGCCACGGCTGGCTGCCTGACGGCATGCGCCGGCAGTCGCACGAGCAGACTGGGTTGCATGCCGCGGCCGGCCGCACGCAGCACCATCGATCCGCCCTGCGATTCGACAAACTGGCGCGCCAAAGCCATTTCCAAGTCGAGCGGGGAATTCGCGTGATCGCCATGGCGCTTGGTTTCGGCGAGCGCGCGAGGATCGAGCCCTGCACCCGCCTGGGTGACGCGGATATCGGCGCCAGCCGCGCTCGCGCTCGTGGCCGTCACGATCGGCGCTGCCGACGGATTGCGGCCATGAGCGGCATGAACCATCAAGTTCGCGAGCGCGCGCTCCAGCCGTGCGGCATCCACTTCCAGCACGCACGATGGTGATTCGTGCACGGTCTCGATTGGGGGCGCATACGCTCCGAGCGCGTGGCGCGCGAGGTTCGCCGCGTCTTCCACGAGGGCTTCGAGCGTGACGAGTCGCAGCTGCGCCGGTAACACGCGTTGCAAAGCGCCTGCGGCGTCGACGATGCGCTCGATGATCTGCGCTTGCATGAGCATGAGTGCCGGATTCAGGCCGCCACGGCGTGTACGCATGACTGGCTGCGGCGCAAGCGGCGTACCCGGTGTGCGGCGCGCCTCGATCGGCTTGCGCGCGAGCTGGCGGCGGCGCTAGCGGCCGCGTTCCGGCGAACGGTAAATGGGCTCCTGACAGCGGCAATTCCGACCGCATCTGCCAGAGCGCTACCTTGATTTCATGTCGGATTTTCCTGGCATGGTTGCTGCTCTACCCGAGTTGAGGACACGCAGGAGGGCAGAAACATGGCAGACAAGCCGCAACGTCAGCACGAATCTCCGGTAGACGATCGTCAGTTGCTCGAAGCCATCGTGCTGCAACTCGTCCAGTACCGAGTCGCATACAGGCGTTTCGATCGGCGCCGGCGGTCGGTGGGTCTCGACTACCACTGTCGTAAGCTTATCGACCAGATCGCGTTGCGCAAATCACTGCTGCAACTTCTCGCTGCCGAAGCGCGTCGACGCGGCCCCGCGATTTCCTAGCGGCGCACTACCCGACAACGGGTGCGCGCGTTCGGCCGCGGCGAGCGTGCCGCGGATGTCGGTGCGTGCGCGCGGCAGGCTGTCAGGGAATCGATCCTGGATGAAGCCGATCAGTCGCTCGCGTACTTCGCATCGCAGGTCCCACGCCGTAGATGCGTCCGGCGCACTCATGAGCGCGCGCAACTGCACCGTATGTTCCGTGGACTCGACCACCTGGAGATTCCATACCTTGCGATCCCACAGCTTCGATGACTGCAGAATGCGGTGTAACTCGCCGCGCAGTTCGCCGACCGGTACGGTGTAGTCTACGTTGAGGTAAACGGTGCCGAGCAGATCCGCCGTCTGGCGGGTCCAGTTCTGGAACGGCTTCTCGATGAAATAGCTCAGCGGCACGACCAGTCGGCGCAGATCCCAGATGCGCACCACGATGTACGTGTTGGTGATCTCCTCGATACGCCCCCATTCGCCTTCGACGATGACGACATCGTCAAGCCGGATCGGCTGGGTGAGCGCAATCTGCAAGCCGGCGAGCAGATTGGACAGGACGGGCCGCGCCGCTACCCCGATCACGAGGCCGGCGATCCCGGCTGATGCGAGCAAGCTCGCGCCCACGTTCTCGGCGCCGGGAATCTTCATCAGGATGAGCGCGCCCGCGATCGCGATGACGACAGTCGCCGCGATGCGACGAAGGATGTTCGCTTGCGTGCGAATGCGTCGCGCCGCCAAATTGTCCGCGATGTCTACCGGGTAGCGCAGCGCGACCGCGTCGCGCAATACGGCAAGCATCTGCACCAGCAGCCAGGCAATGCCGACGATGAACAGCGCTCCCAGCACCCGCTCGCCCGCGGCGGCAATCTCTACCGCCGGAGGACTGGCGCTCCACGCCAGGATGATGCACAGAAGCGGGAACAGCAGACGGGCGGGCCTCTTGCTGTGAGCGACGAGCAAGTCGTCCAGCGAATGCGGCGTACGGCGCGCGATCCTGGCCGCAAGCGCGTACACCACCTGGTGGGCGACGAGTCCCACAATCACCCCGAGCGCCAGCACCAGCAACGATGGCGCCCATGGTGGCAGTCCGGCAAAGAAATCCTGCATCAGGTGGTCCTCCCGACTTGGTCTGTCAGTCGTTCACACGACGCGCGCAACCGAGGTCGAAGGTCCTCGCGGCGCTCTTTCAAGTGCGACCGAAGATGCGCTCGAGTGTTCCCCGATCGCGAGGCGTGAGGCGGCTGCGGTTCGTTCCGGGACAAACCGGGTAGAATCACCGTTCCGACAATCGCTGTCTCGACGTGCCGCTGGCTGGACCGGTCTCCTACCATGCCTCACACCCTGATCGTAGAAGACGACCCGGATTCTGCCGATATGCTCGCCGAGCTTATCAAGAGCGAGGGCTTCAGCACCGCCACCGCCCACACGCTGTCCGAGGCACGCCAGCAATTGGCGTTGCGCGAGCCCGATCTGGTCCTGTTGGATCTGGTGTTGCCCGACGGCAACGGCATGGATCTGTTCGCCGATCGTCCCGAAGCTTTCGCCGGCAGCGAGGTCGTGATGATCACCGGCCACGCCAGCCTGGACACTTCCATCCAGGCGCTGCGTCTGGGCGCGACCGACTATCTCGTCAAGCCGATCAACTTCCGCCAGCTCAAGCACATCCTGGCGCGTGTCACGCCACACACCGAGCTGCAGAACCGGATCGCGACCTTCGAGAAGGATGTGGGCGAGGTCGGGCACTTCGGGCCGCTCTGGGGCCGGTCGCGCGCGATGCGCGAGATCTATCACCAGATCGCGCGCGTCGCGCGTACCTCGGTGAGCGTGCTGATCTGCGGCCAGAGCGGCACCGGCAAGGAAGTCGTGGCGCAGGCGATCCACGAGCTGAGCCGACGCCGCAGCCGCGCTTTCCTCGCCGTGAACTGCGGCGCCATTTCGCCGCAGTTGATCGAGAGCGAGATGTTCGGGCACGAGAAGGGCAGCTTCACCGGCGCCGCACGCCAGCATCAGGGTTATTTCGAGCGCGCGCAGGGCGGCACGCTGCTGCTCGACGAGATCACCGAGATGCCGCTCGACTTGCAGGTGAAGCTGTTGCGCGTACTCGAGACGCGCAGCTTCCAGCGCATCGGCGGCACGGAATCGATCGAGATCGATGTGCGCATCATCGCCGCCACCAACCGCGACCCCTACGAGGCGCTGGCGCACGGTAAGCTGCGCGAGGACTTGCTCTATCGGCTAAACGTCTTTCGCATCGACGTGCCGCCGCTGAGCGAACGGCGCGAAGACGTCGAGCTGCTGGCGCAGAATTTTCTCGACGAGCTCAACATCCAGGAGAAGGCCTCGAAGCGCCTCGTGCCGAGCGCGATCGAGCGCTTGACCGCCTACGATTGGCCCGGCAACGTGCGCCAGTTGCGCAATGCCGTGCAGCGTGCGTTCATCATGGCCGAGGGCAACGACATCGACGAGGGCTGCCTCGCGTTCGATGCGGTTTCCTCGAATGCGGCGCCCGCAATCGATGCCGGCAAGGTCACGGTGCGCGTCGGCACCTCGATCGCCGAGATGGAGCGCAAGCTCATCTTCGCCACGCTCGAATACTGCGGCGGTCGGCGCGAGCAGGCGGCGGAGCTCCTCGGAGTGAGCCCCAAGACGCTCTACAACCGGTTGCGCGAGTACGATCGCGGCGAGACGTGACGCTTTCCGAACGCCGGTGCGGCGGGCACGTCTCGTGCGTGCGGCACTCGTAAACGCCTCATCCGATGCAATGAAAACTCGACTTGAGCACGACAGCCTGGGTACGGTCGCGGTTCCTGCCGATGCGCTCTTCGGTGCACAGACGCAGCGTGCCGTCGATAACTTCCAATTGAGCGGCATCCGCATGCCGCGTGCATTCTTGCGCGGTCTGGGCTTGGTGAAGGCGAGTTGCGCGCGCGTGAACCAGGAGCTCGGGATACTGGAAGCGCCGATCGCAGCGGTCGTGTTCGACGCCGCGATGCAGGTCGCACGCGGCGAGTTGGACGCGCAGTTTCCGCTCGATATCTTCCAGACCGGCTCGGGCACCAGCACCAACATGAACGCGAACGAGGTGATCGCACACGTCGCCACCGCCGCGCTCGGGCGCGAAGTGCATCCGAACGATCACGTCAACATGAGCCAGAGCAGCAACGACGTGATTCCGACCGCGATTCATGTGAGTGCTGCGCTGCTGGTCGAAGAAGACCTTCGGCCGGGCCTGGAGGCGCTCGCCGGCGCGATCGAAGCGCGTGCGAGCGAGATGCAGGCGATCGTCAAGACCGGTCGCACACACCTCATGGATGCGATGCCGTTGACGCTCGGGCAGGAACTGGGCGGTTGGGCGGCGCAGATCCGGCACGACATCGCGCGCATCGACGGCGCGCTGCCCCGGCTGCGCGCGCTCGCCCAGGGGGGAACGGCGGTTGGGACAGGCATGAACGCGCCGGCCGATTTCGGTGCGCGCGTGGCGCGCATGCTCTCGCAGCAGACCGGCGTCGCCTTCTCGGCGAGCACGAACTGCTTCGAGGCGCTGAGCTGCCAGGACACCGCGGTCGAACTGAGCGGACAGCTCAAGGTGACGGCGGTGAGTCTGACGAAGATTGCGAACGACCTGCGTTGGATGAACAGCGGCCCGCTGACCGGGTTGGCCGAATTGAGTCTGCCGGCATTGCAACCCGGCAGCAGCATCATGCCGGGCAAGATCAACCCGGTGATACCGGAGGCGGTCGCGATGGTATGCGCCAAGGTGATCGGCAACGACGCCACGCTTACGATCGCCGGCCAGTCGGGCAGCTTTCAGTTGAATGTCATGCTGCCCTTGATCGCTCACGATCTGCTGCAATCGATCGAGCTGCTGGCACGGGCTTCGCGCCTGCTCGCCAGTCGCGCCATCGCCGGCATGACGATCAACGAGAAGAGGCTGCACGAGCAACTCGGCAGGAATCCGATCCTGGTGACGGGACTCAACCGGCGTATCGGCTACGAGCGCGGCGCCGAAATCGCGAAACGCGCCTATGCCCAGGGCAGGCCGATCCTGGATGTGGCCGTCGAGATGACCGGGATTGCACGCGAGGAGCTGGAGCGCCTGCTCGATCCCGCGGCGCTCACGCGACCGGGCGTGAACGAGTGACGCGCCGTTAAGCGTTCGTCACGCCTTGAACACGACGGGCGCTAGCGTGTTCTGATCGATCTGGACTTCGACCAGCGCCGGCTTGCCGGACGCGAGCGCGCGCTCGAGCGCGACGCGCAGGTCCTGCGGCTTCGTCACCTGCTCGCCGTGCGCGCCGAACGAACGCGCCAGCGCGGCGAAATCCGGGTTGCGGTAGTCGACCGCAAACAGTCTGCCGCCGTAGTGCGCCTGCTGGAATGCGCGTTCGTTGCCGAGCCCCTGGTCGTTGAACACGACCAGCACGACCGGGATGTTTTCGCGCATCGCGGTCTCGAACTCGGCGATGTTGCACAGTGCGCCCATGTCGCCGGCGGCGGCGATGATCGGTCGATCGGGACGCGCCAGCTTGGCGCCGAGCGCGATCGGAAACGCGCCGCCGACCGAGCCCCAGTCCTCGATGGTGATGAAGGTGCCGGGCTCGTAGGTGCGATAGTAGTTGCGCACATGCTTGCCGGCGTTGCCCGCGTCGGTGACGACCATGCCGTTCTTTGGCAACACCGCGCGCAGCGTGTGGGCGACGAATTGCGGTTGGATCGGAACCGCATCGGAGCGCACGATCGCATCGCGTTCGCTGTCATGCTTGTCGCGCACGCGGCCCACGTCGATCCATGCCTTGCGCAGCCCCGCGGCCGCGGCGCGTTGATTCAGGCCCGCGATGAAGCTCGCGGTCGAACCGGTGACGGCGACATCGACCGGAAACACGATGCCGATCTGGCCCGGCGTCGAGGTGTGATGGACGAGCTTCGCGTCCTGGCTGAAGATGCCGTAGCGGAACATGGTCGAGTACACGTCCATGTGCGCGCCGATCGCGACGATGACATCGGCTTGCGGCACCGTGGTGTTGGCGCTCTCCCAGCCGTTGCGGCCGAGCGGTCCGAGGGCGAGACCATGATCGGTCGGAAACGCGTCCGGGGAGTATTGCAACGCCGCCACCGGAATTCCGGTGCGATCGGCAAGCTCGCTCATTGCGACAGTTGCCTGCTCGTTCAGGACCCCGCGGCCGACGACGAACACCGGTCGCTTCGCGGCGGCGATCGCATCGAACGCACGCTCGATCTGGGTCGGATCGCAGACAGGCAGCACACTACTGCGATAGGCCGCGGGCTCGATCGCCTCGGCATCGACCGATTCCAGCAGGATCTCACTCGAGGCCTCGACGTGGGTAGGCCCGCGAGGCTCGGTCAAGGCGACGCGGAACGCCTTGCGCATCGACTCCTGCACCTTGGCCGCATTGGGAATGCTGTAGGCCCATTTGGTGAGCGGGCGCATGAACGTCACCTGGTCCATGTCCTGGGTGGCGTCGCGCTCGCGCACCGCGCTTTCCTGCACCCCGCACACGCTGATCACCGGAAGGTATGCCCGATGGGCCGCACCGATGCCGGTCGCGAGGTTGGTGACGCCGGGGCCTTCGGTCGCGGTCACGATCGATGCTCTGCCCGATGCGCGCGCGAACCCATACGCCATGAAGGCCGCGCCTTGTTCGTGGCGGGTGAGAATGAAGCGGATGCGCGGGGTGTCGCGCAACGCATCGAGGATGGCGAGATTCTGCGTTCCCGGAATGCCGAATACGTGATCGATGCCTTCGCGCAGCAACGTATCGACCAGCGCGCGCGCAGCGCTGATGCCGCTGCCGCTGTGGACCTTCTTCGGGCCCGTTGCCATGACGTCTCCTGGTTACAGTGGTTGCGACGGTGGGATCGCGACCTGGCGATCGAGGCCGCGCCGCAGGAATGAGCGAAGTCTATGCGCTTGCCGCTTGCGCGGCAATATTCGATCGCTGCAGCGTTCGCGTGCGAGAATGCCACTCTCGTTGAGCGTATCGCAGAAGAACAAGCGCAGCCATATGAATCCCCGAGAGGCCGAATCCATACGCAGCCGCGCGCTCGTCGCGCTGTCGAACAACCGCACGCCCGGATACAACTTCCCCGGGTATTTTCTCGATCTCCGGTGCACCCGCTACGATACCGGCGGCGTCGTGCTGGAGATGGATACCGGCGCCCACAATGCGAATCGCGACGGCACGACACATCTGGCAGCGGTCACGTGCTTGGCCGATTTTGCGCTCGCACAGGCGTGCCGGACCTTCGTCGACCCGGCCGCCCGAACTGCGACGATGACGCTGCACTTGCGCTATCTCGGCGGCGAGGCGCGCGGGCGGCTTCGGGCCGAAGCGCATTCAAGCGGATTTTCCGCACGCACGGCGTTGGCCGAGGCCGATTGCTTCGGGCGCGTGCTATCCGAGGGCAGGGAAATCCTGCGCATGTCGGGCACCTGGGCGCAGCCGCCGGCGCCCGAGGGGCGCGCGATGCATCCGCTGCCTTGGGCGCGAGCGGAGCCGGCGCCGCCCGCTCCGCTGCTCGCGCCGGACGAGCTCGATGCGATGGAACGTGATGCCATGCGCCGCGTGGACCGGGCGCTGCGCGGCGCAGCGGACGGCGAATTTGCCGATCGGCTCTGGTCGCCGGTCGTGCGCAAGAGCGGCGATCGCACGCTCGGTCGGCTCCCGATCGGGCTGCACATCGGCAATCGCGTCGGCCATGTCCAGGGCGGCTTTTCAATCAGCACGGCATTGTTCACCGCCATTGCCGCCGTTCCGCACCATCCGCTTCTGACGGCAGCCTCGGCCTGGTACATCAGTCCCGGCGAGGGCAAGAACCTGAGCGCGCGCTCGCGCGTCTTGCAGCGCGGACGCAACGTTGCGGTGGTTCGTACCGAGTTGCTCGCAACCGGGGGCAAGCGCGTGCTCGAGGTGATTTCCAATCACGCCGTCGCGAGCAGGTCTCCGTGAAGTGGACCGCGGCGGATTACGGCGGGCGGCAGCGCGTCAGTCGGCCGCGATTGCGCGAAAGCAATGCTCCAGCTCCAGACCTGCATCCACGAGTCGTCGCCGCTTGTCTTCATGCCAGACGCGGTCGGCCGTAGCACCCGTGGCTGCCTCGGTCAGCATGCGCCCGACCTCCGCGAGCTGGGGCCCGCCCAGGCCGCGGCGGCCGAAGACCATGTATTGCGGGCTGATGATGCGTTTGAAATTCGGCTCATCGAGCGGCAAGTCGTGTCCGGTCTGGTCGCGGTAGATACCCTGCACCTCGCGAAACGGTATGTCGCTCAATCGCAACCGATGCGAACGGCCGTAGTCGCTCAGGAGCGAGGCGAAGTGATGGCCGATACGGAAGGGCACTTCGGCCTTCTGCAACAGAGCGTCGGCGATCTCCGTCGTGGTCGAGTACTCGGCGTTCACTTCCTCGAGCGCGCGCTGCGGGTCCACCACGACGCCGTCGACGACTTCGCCGAAAAGCTTCAGAACCTGTAACGGCCGGGTGCACGGCACCGGATCGTAAGAGCGGTAGTCGAACATGCCCGTGCGCACGTTGTGCGCGAGTAGAAAGACCGTTTGCATGTCGCCCAGCATGAGGCTCGCCTGCGCGCGCAGTTGCTCCAGCGCCGCGGGGTTGCGCTTCTGCGGCATGATGCTGCTCGTTCCCGTGAGCTTGCCGGGCTGCAACACGAGCCAGGGCCGAGGTTCGGCGTATTGGGCGTGCAGGTCCTGCGCGAACTGCCCGGCCTGGACGGCGACGATCGCCAGCGCGCCGGCCACATCGAGGAAGGCGTCGACGGGCGCGAGGTGATTGGCGTCGAAGGCATTCTCCACCATGCCCTCGAAACCGAGGAGCTGCGCCAGGCGCTCGCGATCGAGCGCGAAGCTCGACGTGGCGAGCGCGGCCGCGCCGAGCGGATTGCAGTTGATGCGGGCATAGGTTTCACGCATGCGCTCGGCCTGGCGCGCGAGCGCGTACGCGAACGCAAGCAGATAGTGCGCGAGCGTCGTGGGTTGCGCCTGGACGCCGTGCGTGTAGGCCGGAATGATGGTTCGCGTGTGCTCTGCGCCCAGCGCGACGAGCTTGCCGCGCAGATCGACCAGCGCCGCACACGCGCTCAGCAACCCGTCGCGCAGGTTCATGCGCGCGATCGTGCTGGCGATGTCCTGGCGGCTGCGCCCGGAATGCAGGCGCGACGCGTCCGCGCCGGCGACGGCGATGAGGCGCGGCTCGTAGTCGAGGTAGTCCGCCGAGTTTTGCGTGCGCGACGCTTCCGCCATGACTTGCGCGATACCGCGCGCGATGCGGCTGCCCAGCTCGCGCCCGATAATGCCGGTTTCGCACAGCACGACGAGCGAGGCTTTGTTGATCTCATCGAGGAACTCGACCGAGCGCCCGCCGCCGCGGAAGACCGCGTTGATGTCCAGTACGCGGGGCGCAGCGGAGACTTCAGCGGGCGGAATCGATTGTGTCGTCATGGTTGTCTGCGGCCGGATCGACCGGCGCGCGCCGTCAGGGACTCGTGAGGGTCGGGACATCCAGCGCCCCGGTATCGAACGCCGGAAACGAGCAAGGTTGTGCGCAGCACGATCGAGGCGGGACGTGGCTTCTGCGCGCCGGATTCGGCTGCTCAGTCCGCAGTGATACCGGCATCCTTGACGACCTTGGCCCAGCGCGATACTTCGGCCTTGTAGAAGGCGTCGAAATCGGCGCCGGTGATCGCGCGCGGCTCGACGCCCTGGCCGGCGAAGCGGCTGCGCAGGTCGGGTGCCGCGGTCGTCTTGATCACGCCATCTTGCAAAACCTTCAGGACATCCTTGGGCGTTTTGGCGGGTGCGCACAAGCCATACCACACCGTCATCTCGAAACCCGGATAGCCGGATTCGCTCACCGTCGGCACGTCGGGTAGCTGCGCGCTGCGTTGCGCCGAGGTCAGCGCCAGCGCACGAATCTTGCCGCTCTTGATGTTCGGCAACTGCGAGGGCAGGTTGTTGAACTGCGCGTGGATCTGGCCGCCGAGCAACTCGGTGATCGCCTGTGCGCCCGACTTGTACGGAATGTGCTGCAGGTCGATGTGCGCCGCGGCCTTGAACATCTCCATCGTCAGGTGAGGCGTGAAACCGATACCGGGAGAGCCGTAGCGCATCTTGCCGGGATTCTGTTTGGCATACTGGACGAATTCGGCCAGCGTGCGTGCGGGCACCGAGGAGTGAATCACCAGCACGTTCGGCACGGCGCCGTACTGTGCAACGCGCGCAAGGTCGTGCCAGATATCGTAGGGAAGTTTGCGCTTCAGTGCGGGCGAGATCGCCTGCGAGATGCCGCACTGAAGCAGGGTGTAACCGTCGGGCGTGGCCTTCACGACCGTCTCCACCGCGATGATGCCCCCGGCGCCGGGCCGGTTATCGACGATGAACTGCTGGCCCATCACTTCACTCAGCTTGCTCGTGAAGATGCGCGCGACGGTGTCGGTCGCGGCGCCGGGCGAGTTCGGCAGGATCATGCGAACGGGCTTTTCGGGGTAGCCGGCCGACGAGCCATTCGCCCATGACAGAGCGACCAGCAATCCCAACGGCATGATGGTGCGGCGCCACGCTAGTGCAGGCATTCGAATACCTCCGACGGGTAGCCCCGGCTCATGCCGTCCGATGATTTTCTGATGGCGCGCCGCCGCGCGCAAGAATGGCAGCGGCGCGACCGGCGACACGCACGCCGGCGAGAGCTGCGCCCGTAGGACGGTCCGGGCGCGCGTGTGCGGCCGCGCGCGGGCCGCACACGGCCGCATGCCGGTGGCGCTATTGCAGCGGCGAGAAGCTCGCCGAAATGACGATCTTATTCTCCTGCGCTACGTACGGGATGCTCTTGCGCCCCTGCTTGGCAGCGAGCGCCGAAGGCGGCCATACACCCGCGTCGCGAGCCTGGTCGCGCACCGTGTTGCGCTGATCGAGCGAGGAATAGGGCCAGATGTGCAGCCACTTGTTGAGCGCGCCGAGCTCGGAGTAGCCGACGAAGCAGGGCTTGCTGTATTTCATGCGATCGGGCAACGCGGCACCCCAGTTCTCGAGCACGTTCGACAGCGCTCCGGTCGCGTAGGTGTAGGTGCGCATCTCGAAGTAAGGTCCCATCTTTCCGGGCTTCACTTCCGGGCAGAACGGCGCCGGAATGAAGATTTCGGATTTCTGGTTGACCAGGAATTCGCCGATCGCAGGCGGCCAGATCTTGGCTTTGACCGCTTCGGTGCGGATGCGTCCACGCTCTTCCAGATCCTTGTACCCCCAGACGTGGATGATCTGATTCAAAGGCCCGATTTCGGTGTGCCAGAACGCGAACAGCTCGGACAGCTTCTTCCTCTGCTCGTAGGCTTCGCCGTAGCGCTTTTCCACTTCGGCAAGCGAGCCTGTCTTGATGTCGTATGTCCTGAACTCGTAGATCATGGCGGTTCCTTTGCAAGTTGGTGGCATTGGCAGCGCAGCCATCCCGGCGCACCGCGTACGGGTGAGCGCCGGCGCGCAACGGCGGTCGAGCACAGACCGGTCAGGTCACTCCCAGTGTCCGATGGCGATCGCATTATCGCACCCGCCCATGCCCGCGCGCTTCTCATCCTGACAGCGTGGCCGAGCCCGAATTCGCGAAACGGACCGACTGTCGTCCCCGCGGATACCGCGACGCCGCAGTTCAGTCGGACGGTACGAGCCCGCGAGTGGTTGCGGGACCCGCAGGGGAGCTTACGCCGCAGGCCCGGTGAACGATCCCAGTCCGCGGCACGCACCCTGGCGCAAGCGTACAGCGCGTCGACGCCGCCCTTACAGCGGCTTGATGCCGGCGATCTTCGCCAGCTTGCGGTAGCGTTCGATCTCGCGCGCAAGGAAGCCGTTCAACTGTTCCGGGGTTTGCGGCCATGCCTCGGCCTTCTCCTGCGTCAGGAACTTCTTCATCTCGGGGCCCGCCAGGATCTTGTTGACGGCAGCGTTGATGAACGCGATCTGATCGGCAGGCAATCCGGCTGGCGCGAACAAGCCCCACCACAGCTCGTACTCGTAGCCGGGGACACCCGACTCCGCGATCGATGGCAGATCCGGAAACAGCGAAGAAGGCTTGAGACTGGTGACGCCGAGAAGGCGAACGCGCCCCGCGGCCATCTGCGGCCCGAGTGCTGCCGCACTCGCGATCACCATGTCGATTTCGCCGCCCGCGACGGCGGTGACGGCTGGTGCGATGCCTTTGAACGGCACATGGATCGCTTTCAGGCCGGCTGCCGCAGCGAACAGCGCACCCGAGAAGTGATTGTTACCGCCCGCTCCGGACGAACCGTACGTGAGTTCCTTATTTTTGGCGATCTTGATCAGCTCCTGCACCGACTTGGCCGGAATCGAGGAATTGATCGCCAGGATCTGGGGCGCTCTGCCGTAGGTCGCAACCGTCACCATGGTCTTGGCCGGGTCGAAGGGCAGCTTTGCGCGCGTGGCCGCCGTCGCCGGAAACGACGAGGTGCTGCCGAGCAGCGTATAGCCGTCGGGCGCGGCCTTGCTCACCAATTCGGTGCCGATCATTCCGCTTGCGCCCGGCCGATTGTCGACCACGACATTGCGCCCCCAGACCTTTGTTAGCTGCAGCGCCATGGTGCGCGTCATGAGATCCGCCGATCCTCCGGCACTGTAGGGAACGACGATGGTGATATTGCGCGCGGGATAGCTCTGCGCTAGCGCAGCACCGGTCGAGCAGGCAACGAGTGCCGCGCCGAGTGCAGCCGCACGAACCCCGCTGTGTGCATAAGGACAGCTCATGTTCACTCCAAGGAAAAGACGATAGGGGAAATACGAGGGCTCAGTGTGCGCGCGGCCCACCGCGAAGCGCATGCCGTTGTGCCGACGCACGCTTGCGCCATGAGACCGACGCGACACGACGCGCCGAGCCAGCGCCGTCATTCTATCAACTTCGGCAGCGGCGTTGTTCGCGCGACCGACACGCCGCCCCGCGCGCAGCGGCGGCGCTTGCGAACCGCCCTGCCGGGCATGCATAGTGGGTGCATTTGCATCGCGAGGAGATCGACATGCGAGTTCGGACGGGTGACGGCGTGCGTCTTGCGGTCGCCATTGTGCTGGCCGCAGCAGCGGCGATGGCGTGCGCGGCCGAGCTGCCCGGCGACGACAAGGTGCGCGTGCAGCGCGTCGAGGTCGTAGCGAGCACGCTCGGCCCCGTGATTCTGCTCAAGGTCGATGACAGGGCTGTACCGGTGTCCGTCGATCAGACCGTCGCGGAATCGATCCATGCGGTGCTCACGCACCGCAAGCTGCCGCGTCCGCTGACGCACGACCTCATGCGCGAGGTACTGCAAGCGTACGGGGGCAAGGTTACGCAGGTGGTGGTGACGCTGCGCGGTACGACCTTTTACGGTTCCGTGAGCATAGAGCTCGGCGGCGAAGCGAAGGAGTTCGATTCGCGGTCCTCGGATGCGATCGCGCTCGCCATCCATTTCTCCGCTCCCATACTCGTGCCGCGTTCGCTGCTGGAAAGCGCAGGCCGCGAGCTGGGCGATCCGCCGGGTTCGCGGCGCCTGTGACGGCGTTGGCCGTCCGCTTTCTTCAGCTCCACGTCGGCGAGGGCGTCTACTACGCGGGTGCTACCGAGGAGCGGCGGCAATTCGCCGAGCTGGCCCCACTGCCCGTGCTCACGACACACCCTCCACGATTCAATTTCGGCGCAAGCCTGCGATCGATTTCACCAGGCTGCCATCGGCATGCTTCAGCGCCCGGGTGATCGCGTGGGTATTGCCGAAGGTGGGAATGTAGGCGGAATGCTTGCCTGCACCGCCGATCACGACCACGATGAAATCTTCGGCGCGCTCCACCATCGCCACCGGAGTATCGAGCTCGGCATCGCCGTACCTGTGGGCGAGCTTCCCGCGAAAGCGCCGCTCGATGTTTTCCGGTGAGAACTTGCGTATCGGCACGCGCCCGTGCTCGAACAGGAACTCCTTCAGCGCCTGCTTCGAATAACCGTCCCCGGCGATCGTCGCCGCATGCTCGGGGCTGAGCAGCACAACCGGCTCGGACGCGTAGTAGGTATTGTTCTGTCCGGTGCTCGCGATGGTGCCTGCGATCATCGTCAGGAGGCCGGCGGCGGTATAGCTCTCGTGGTCGTTGACGTTGTGCGGCGGCTCGGCCGCGATCACCGTTACGGTGGTCGCTTCGCGCGCAAAGCCCCGCTCGACGTGCAACGGCTGCCACGGATTGGCCGCCTCGTTCTCGGCGGCACAATAGGTGAACTTGGTGGGATCGCCGTAAGTGCACATGTCGCCGAGCCCAGGGATCGCGCCGCCGATATTGACGAGCGAGAGGCGCACGGCTCGCCCGATGGTGGCATTGGCGCGATTGCCTGCACCAAGCGCGCTGTGACCGCTATTCATCCCGAGTTCCGTCGCGCCCGGACCGTTGACGATGACAAGCGGCGCGCACGGATGCGTCGTGGCCTGGATGCCATAGAGGTTGAACGGTTCGTCGGCCATCGCCTCGATCGCCAGCACGACCAGCGGAAAGTATTCCGGCCGGCAGCCTGCCATTACCGCGTTCGCCGCCAGACGCAGCGGCGTCGCTGCGCCGAAGCGCGGCGCCAGCATGGCGACCGGCTGGTCCCATGGCCGATCGCAGTATGCGAGCATGCGCTCGACCCGCTCGGTGGTCGGCAGCACCACGGGTAAGCCGTCACTCCAACCGCGCTGCATGCAATACTCGAATGCGGCCTCGGAATCGTCCTCGGCCTCGAAAGCGGCGCCGGGCTCGGCCAGCAACTTGTCGATGGCGCCGTTCATTGCGCCCACCCGGTGGGCAGCTTCCCGCTCGCGCTCATTTCAGCATCTCCGTCAGCAGCTTCTCCAGTTGCGGCCAGGCGACGTGCGCGCGCCCTTCGACCTGCTCGACACTGATTCCGCCCAGCGGGTGGGGAATCATGATGATGGGCAGATCCGGTACGCCGAAAGTCTTTGCCTGCGCCTGCGCGAGCTTCAGGAAGGGTTCGGTGCAGATGACCGCGGTGCGCAGCCCCCGTTTGCGCAAGGTCGCCATGTCGTGGACACTCCACGACGTGCACGAGCCTCAATCAGCCATCGCGCTCAGGACGAAGTCGGTTTCGCGTGCGAGATCCTCCACGATCTCGGCCGCGGCCGGGCGCGATGCAGCCGGCTTGCGTCGCTTGACGGTCGCGCTGATCGGCAGCGAACCGCCCGCGGCGTCGAGCAGGAATTGCAGCAGGTGATCGGCGTTGGCTTTGCTGTTGTCCAGAATGCCGATCCGGATACCGGTGCCCTCGGCGCGCTGGCCGAGGGCGATGGTCGCCGCAGCGGCAACCGGTGCTTCGGGTGATACGCAACGTTGCAATGTCATGACTCTAGCTCTCCTGCGACGGTGGCTCGATCGTGCGGCTGAATAGGCATGCGTTCAATGATTCTTCGCGCCCGGCGGCAGCTCGACGTTGCGGCGAACTTCCAGCTTGGGCGACTCGATGGTGATTTCCTTCGGCTTCGCCACGAGAATGTGCGGCTCGTAGCTGCCGCGTTGCGGCACGGAGACCACCAGCACCGTGTGCGCGAAGTCGCCGCCCTCTGGCCTTCACAGGCCGCGAGCAACAACACGAGCGCCGTGCAAGCGAGGCGCGCACCCGGGCCGCGTCCGGTCTCGAAATGGAGCTGCATGGCCTCGATGATACAACGGGCGAGGTGGTCGGGTGCTCGTGAGCCAGCGCCAGCATAAGGGGCTCGGTTGGCGCAGCGCCTGCGCGCGCTCGTGCCGGCGACGACGAGAGCGCGCGCAAATCAGTTTCGCGCTGAAACGATGCGGCGACCATCCGAGCATCGATTGCCGCAGGGCGTTGTTCGCCATGCTCGCATAGCCGTCGCCGTATCAGTCGCTTGCGTCTGCCGGTGGATCATCCAGTCGCGGAAAGATCGTCGCACCGTCATGCAGCGCGCGCCACGCCAGCAGGAAGGCGGCTGCATTCCATGACTGGCCACGCATGCCGCAGGGCGCGAATGTCTGCCCGTGAAGCCATTCGTTGAATGCCCAGTTGCCGAGGCGATTGGCCGCCGCGAGGCGCGCCAGATTCTCATGCGCTTGCGCGCGTAGGCCGCAGGCAACGAGCGTCAGCACCCAGAAGCCGCCGACGAACGGCCAGATGCCGCCGTTGTGATACTGCCAGGGCAGGTTCTGCCGGTGTCGGGTCATGTAGGGCCGCCACAGGAAGCTCGCGACTGGAATCGGATCGCACAGCACACGTATCGGGTAGGGGTCGTCGAGGCCCGCGGCCAGCAATGCCTGCACCACCCGCCGAGCGCGGCGCCCTTGCGCGAGACCGCACAGGATTGCGAGCAGGTTGCCGAATGTATCGCCTTCGTCGCCGAAGAAGGCGAAATTGACGAAGCTGAGGTACAGATCACGATTGTGCGCGCTGTTGCGTGCGTAGTGCGCGAGCAGGCGCGCGCGGCGGTATTGCGTAAGCTCCGTGCCGAACGGGTGGAATAGGTGGTTGGCATTGCGCCACGTCTCGTCCGCGCGCTCGATCCGGTACAGCCGTTTCACCAGGTACCAGAGTGCGTTCGTGTAGAGCACGAAGCCCGAACGCGGCATGATGTCGGCCCAGTCGCTCGCTTCATTTTGCTGCAGCAGGAAGAAGCGTTGGTGCTCCTGGCAGGTGAGCCAGACGATTGCTTTGCGGATGCGCGCGGCGAGGCGGCGGCGCAACCCGCCCGCGGGTCGAATGCGGTCGAGCAGGGCAACCGCGGCGAGCCACCACAGGGTCGCATCGATGCAGCCCAGGTACCAGAAGTCGGCATCTTGCGCGTGTGCGTCGACGAACTTCGCGATCTGGCCGTTGCCGCCCTGGTGCTCGGCGAGCGTCATCAGGCCGGTCGCGGCTTCGGCTTGCAAGCCCGGATCTCCGGACAGCGCCATGCCCAGCGCGCAGACCGCAGCATCGCGCCCGAAGATCGCATCGTAACCGCGCGTGGCGGCCTTGCGCGTGGGGCTGGCTGCCCGAATGCCGCCTTCACCCAGGTTCTTGCGCAGCAACGCGATCGAACGCCGGCGGCACTGCTCGATGAGCTTCGCCTGCGCGGATTGCGATGCCGCCATCGTCGATGGCGGGATCAGATGCGCCGCACGCCGGCGTCCGCGCCCCCGGCCTGCTGCATGGCCTTGTACAACAGATCGAGCGCGGCCGATGCGAAGCTCCACATGTTGAGCTCGCGGTGGGCCGTGCGCGTTTCGATCACGGCGGACAGTTCGACCGGGCCCGCCACCGCGATGCAGGCATGGCCCGCGTCATAACCGTAGCGGTTGCCCGCAGGCCCGGCGGCGCCGGTCTCGCCGATGGCCCAGGTGGTCGCGAGCCGCTCGCGCGCGCAGCGCGCCAACGCAGCCGCGTATGCCGCGCTGCTTGGCGCGACGCCCGCGAAGGGATCGGCGCCCTGCTGCAGGAACGCCTGGCGCGACTCGCGCGTGTAAGTGACGACCCCGCCGCGAAAGTATGCCGATGCGCCCGGCAGCGAGAGCAGCGACGCAGAGATGATGCCGCCGGCCGACGATTCGGCGACACCGATCGTATCGCCGCGCGCCTTGAGCAGTTCGCCCACGTGCCGGCCGAGTAGCGACAAGCGATTCATTGCGATGTCTCCTGTTTGCGCTCCGCGTTTTCGTTGCGTTCCTTGCCGGCGTACACCGTCAAGTGCGGATAGGGTATTTGGATTCCCGCCTCGGTGAAGGCGGCCTTGATGCGCCGCAGGTACTCGCGCCTCACGTTCGCCTGCTCCAGAGGCGCGACTTTCATGCGCCCGCGCAGCATGACGGCTGAATCGGCCAGCTTCTCCACGCCGGCCAGTTCGAAGTCGGCCAGGATCCTGGGCGCGAAGGCTGGATCGGTGCGCATTTCGGCGCCCACGCGACGCATGATCTCGAACGCGGTATCGATGTCGTCGCCATACGCTATGCCGATGTCGATCACGGCATGGGCGAAACCGCGGCTCTTGTTGGTGACGGTGTTGATGAGCCCATTGGGAATGTAGTGTACGCTGCCTTCGTAGTCGCGCAGGCGCACGAAACGCAGCGTGACCTGCTCCACCAGTCCGGATTTGCCCGCGATCTCGACCACGTCCCCCTGGCGGATCTGGTTCTCGAGCAGGATGAAAAAGCCGGTGAAGTAATCCTTCACCAGGCTCTGCGCGCCGAATCCCAGGGCGATGCCGACCACGCCGGCCGCACCCAGGATCGGCGCCACCGACACTCCGACCTCGGACAGGATCAGCATGCCGGCGATCAGCAGCAGCACGACGTTGGCGGTGTAGCGAAACACCTGACTCAACGTCTCGGCGCGCTTGATCGCCTCCGAGTCGGGCAGGCGCAGCGTGACGCGTTGGCGGAACACACGGATCAGCCGGCGCAGGAGCACGCTGGCGATCCACGCCGCCACCAGGATGAGCGCGATGCGCACGGTGGTGAGCGCTGCAGGCTCCATCTGCTGGAACGTGGCTGCGAGTTGCTTCATTGCGGGGTCTTGCCGCTATCGGGGCTGCGCGCCGTAGTGCAGGATGGTCCCGGGAAAATAATGGAAAGCCTGCCCGAGGTCGAGCCGGCCGTTGACGAGCACCAGGCGCGCTCCGGTGAGGATGTCGGTCAGTACGGCGCCGGCGGGCAGCATGCCGGCATCGGCCGATGTGCCCTGCCAGAGCCGCGCACCCACGGGGGCGCTGCCCACACCGGCACCGAGCGATGCGAACATGCGTGCTGCGACGACCAGGATCCCGCCATCGCCGTGGCGGCGCGCGTAGGCGAGCGTATGCCGCTCCCGGCTGCCGCTCACCTTGACCGGCAGATAGTCGCCGCGAGCAAAAAGCTTGGGCGCGCTGCGCCGCAGGCCGAGCGCACGCAGCACGACCCACATCTTCGCGCGTCCGTCGCACGCGCCCTCGACCAGCGCGCGCACGGCCTCGCCCAATCCGTCTCCCGCCGCGTCACTCAGACCCTTGAGCTCCGAGAGCATGCGCAGCCGATGCTCGTAGTCGACCGCACGGCGGTTGTCGGGATCGACCAGACTCAGGTCGAGCGTCTCGTTGCCCTGGAAGATGTCCGGCACGCCGGGGGAGGTGAGCTTGATGAGCGTCATCGACAGGCTGTTGAGCGCGCCGTACCAAGCAAATGTCCGGGTCTGTGTGGCCAGGTCGTCGAGAAACAGCTTGCCGGTGGAGCGCCCCAGCAGCGCACGCACGAACTCGACCAGGGCCGTTTCGTACGCTTCGTTGACATTGAGCCAGCTCGTGCGCGTCTTCGCTTCGCGCGCGGCCTTCACCATGTAGCGCTCGATGCGGCAGCGGTAGGCGGCGAGCGTCTCGTCCGTGCAATCCACCGGAAAGCTGCCGACGAGCGTCTGGTAGAGCAGATATTCGTCGTTGCGGCTGGGCGCGACCGCGCCATCGACGCTACGCTTGCGGGTACGATTCAACCGGCTCCAGCGGCGTACCAGCAGCCGCCACGCCGCCGGCATCTCGGAGATCACGTCGATGCGCGCGCGCACGTCCTCCGAGCGCTTGTTGTCGTGGGTGGAGGTGGCGAGCAGCGTGTGCGGCCACTTGGCGGCGCGATCGGCGCTCGCGCCGTGGAAGGCCGAAACGCGCATGCCGAACTGGTCGGGGTCGCCGCCGACGTCGTTCAACGAGACCAGCCGGTTGAAGTTGTAGAAAGCGGTATCCTCGATGCCCTTGGCCGCGACCGGCGCGGTGAGCTGCTGAAAGCGCATGGCGATGGCGCGGCATTCGGCCTTGAGCGCATCGGACGAATCCGGCGGCAGCTGCTGTAGCAGGATCGAGCGCAGAAAGTCGAATACGCTCGCGTCGGTCCCGCGTCCGTGCTCGCGCGCCCGCCCGACCGCCCATTCGATGTAGCGCCGGTCCTGCTTCGAGATCGAGTCTGCGATGTAGGTGCGATACACCGGGAAGTAGCCGATCACCTCCGTCACCGCGCGCTGCAGGGTGTTGACTGTGTAGTCGCGGGTACGGCGATCGGCGCGTGCGAGGCGCAGCAGGCGGCGCGACAGCACCGCGAGCTCGCCGGCAAGCGCACTCGTGAGCACGATGCGCTTGCCGCGGTAGCACGCCTCGATGAACGCAAGCGCCTCGTCGCCGACGAACGCCTTCCAGGCGCGGTGCACGCGCGCGCGCGCTTCGGTGTCGACCAAGACGCCGTTCACGACGTTGGCGAAGCGATAGCCGGTCGTGCCGTATACCGGCCAGGATTCGGGGAGGTACTCGTGCGGGGCGATGATCTTCTCCACCACCACGTATAGCGGACGCGCGGACGCATCGGGCGGCGGGGCAGGGTTCGCCGCGAAGGCGAGCTGAACGTAGCGCTCCTGCAGCTTGCGAAAATAGCGCGCGGGCTCGAACAGCCCGTCAGGGTGATCGATGCGCAGCCCATCCACCTCGCCTGTTGCCGCCAGCTCGAGCACGAAGCGATGCGTCGCTTCGAACGCGGCATCGTTCTCCATGCGCAGCGCCGCCAGGTCATTGATGTCGAAGAAGCGCCGATAGTTGATGTCATCGCCCGCCACACGCCAGTAGGCGAGGCGATATGCCTGCGCGTCGAGCAGCTCGTGCAGGGCGCGGAAGCGGTCGGCGTCGGTGTTCGCGCCGTTGATGAAACGCACGCTCCTTTCCACCGCTTCGCCCAGAACGGGCTGATTGGCGACCATACGCCCGAGCCGGCGTTTGTGTACTTCCTTGTCGCGCGCGCGCTCGGCGATCGCCTCGGGTTCGGTCGCATCCCGCGCCGGCAGGTGATGCAGCGATGCGATCAGGCTTTCCAGAGCAGCTTGCGCGTCGGCGTCGAGCTCGCCCGAGGCGAGCGCGCGCGCCGCACGGTCCAGGATGCGCGGATACTCGCGCGGATCGATCGGAAAGCGGTGCTCGTGGTAGAACACCGCGAACGAGCCCGATGCCGGCTCGAACTCCAGTCGCAGTTCGCCGCGCGCGAGCACCGCGCCGTAGTGATCCCCCAGCACCGGCAGGACGATCCGGTTAGCGAACTCGGGATCGATCGGACGCCAGTCGACGTCGAAATAGTCGGCATACGCCGAGGCGGGCCCGTTCTCGAGCAGATCCATCCACCACGTGTTGTCGCACCCCATGACGCCCATGTGGTTGGGCACCATGTCCAGGATCTGGCCCATGCCGTGGCGCTTGAGCTCGGCGGCGAAGCGTTCGAAGTCGTCGCGGTTGCCGATTTCCGGATTGAGTGCGCCATGGTCGATGATGTCGTAACCGTGGCGGCTGCCGGGCCGCGCGCGCAGGTACGGCGAGCAGTAGACGTGGCTTACGCCGAGCGCCGCAAGATAGGGGATGAGTTCGGTGGCGCGGGCGAAGTCGAACTCGCGCTGCAACTGCAGCCGATAGGTACAGCGCGGGATGACGGCGTGTGCGGTAGCCGCGCGCGGTTCGACGCGTGCTTGGGTGCGCGGTCGAATCGCGGCGAGCGCCTGGGTGGCGCGCACGAAGCGTTCCTCGTCGGCGATGCGTTCGAGCTCGAGCGGGAGCTTGCGCCGCCAATTCGGATGCTGATCGGTGGTGCCGGGCAGGTTCACCTGTTCGGCGCATCCCGCGATGTCCTCGAGCTGGAGCACCATCAGCTTGGATGGGGTGGCGGCGAGGTAGGCGTGAATGGCGCAGCTCAATGCAGGCGTCATTGCCGGCACGGCGACCGGATCGGGTGCAGTGCCCCGGGGCAGGAGGTTCTCGCGTTCCAGCGCGAGCAGCAGCCGGGCGCGGTCCTGGGCGCGACCGACGATCTGCGCCTCGCGCATCGCATCGTTCGGAAATAGGCCCAACTGCGACCGCAGCGCCAGATCGCGCCCCTCCCACCAACCCGCCAGCGTGGGCAGGTCGTGGGTCGACGCGGCCACGATCGCCTGCGGCGGGTAATCTCGGGGCGGCTTGAACTCGCCTGCATGGTTGCGCTCGAAATAGAGCAGCCGATACGACAGCACGCCCGCGCCGGCGAGCGCCTCGCGCACCTCGTCGGGCACCGTGCCCAGATCCTCTCCGATCACGAGGCAGCGGTTGCGCTCGCTTTCCAGCGCGAGCAGCCCCAGCAGATCGCCGAACGGGTAGCGCACATAGGCGCCTTCGGCTGCTCTGCCGCCCGGTGGGATCCAGAAAATGCGCATCAGCCCCATGACATGATCGATGCGCAGCGCCCCGGCGTGACGCATGTTGGCGCGCAGCGTCGCGATGAACGGCGCGTAGGCGTGCTCTTCGAGCCGGTGCGGGATCACCGGCGGTAGCCCCCAGTTCTGACCGCTGGGGGCAAAGTCGTCGGGCGGCGCGCCGACCCCGGCGGTGGTGGCATAGATGGTCTGGTTCGCCCAGGCTTCCGCGCCGCCGCGATCGATCGATACCGCCAGGTCCTCGTAGATGCCTACGCCCAACCCGAGCTCGAACGAGCGCCGGGCGGCCGCGCCGTATTGGAGGTCGACCTGCCACTGCAGATACTCGAAGAACTCGACCCGATCCAGGTGCTCGGCGCAAAACGCCGCGACCGCCGCGGCGCCGGGGTCGCGATACGCTTCGGGCCACACGGGCCAGCCCCAGATATCGGGCGCTTCGCGCCCGAGGTGTTCCTGCAGCGCGTCGAACAATGCGTGCCGGCGCAGCGCCTCGCCGCCTTCTGCCTGGAATGCGCGGAAGCTGCGCGCGTGCTCGCTGCCGCGGTTGACGTGGCGCTTGCGAAAATGGGCATAGAGCAAGTCGAGCACCTGGCGCTTGGCCAGCGCGACGGCCGGGTAGTCGACCAGCTCGGCGTCGCGCAGCGCCTTCAAGCGCGTCTGGAACGCGGCGCTGCGCACGAGCGCGCGCGCTTGCTCGCAGTCGTGGAAATCGGCGCAGGCTTCGACGTCGATGTATATCCAGTTCTTGAACAGCCGGCTCGAAGGACTGTAGGGACTCGCATGCGCGGGATTGTGCGGGTAGAGCGCGTGCAGGGGATTCAGGCCGATCACCCCGCTCCCGCGCGTTCCCCACTGCTGCACCAACGCCATCAAGTCGGTGAAGTCGCCGATACCCCAGTTGCGCTCCGAGCGCACGCCGTAGAGCTGGCAGGTCGCACCCCAGACGCGACCTTCGCCCTGCAGCGCCGGCGGCCAGTAGCAGCGCTGCGGTGTTACGGCGAGCAGCGTCTCGGCGCTCTCGGTTTCGCCGCGGCGCACGCGCAGGCGGTGATAGCCGAGCGGCAGCGCGACGGCGAGCCGCCAATCGAGCGCCACATAATCGCAACCCTCGATGGAGACGCGCTCGACGATGTCGAGACTGCCCGGCAGCACGCTGCCCTCGTGGCGCCCGCCGCCCTCCTCGCGCACGCTCCAGGTGAGCTCGCTGCCGGCATCGGTGGCGGCCAGGTGCAGTCGAATCGTCCATGGACTCGAATCGTGCCGCAGCACGATCGCAGCGGGCACGATGCGACCCCAGCGCGCCCGCTTTCGGTGCGCCAGCGAAGCGTCGATGGCGGCGTCGTCGGCGGCATCGACACCCATCGCCTGCAGGATCGATCGCAGCGCCGGTTCAGCGACGTGGTGCAGCTGCCCCCAGATGTCGTAGTACTCGAGCATGACGCCACACGTGCGCGCCAGTTCAAGCAGCTTGTCGTTCATTGTTTGAGATCTGTTTCCAGCATGACGATCACCGCGTAGGACGGCAGTTGTATGAAACCCGCCGCGTCGGCCGCGAGCGGTTCGGACTCGAACAGCGTCAGGCCCCCCGGGCGCGGCATACGCGCGGTCGGTTCGGAGCCGAAGTTCGCGCGTAGATGCAACGCGGCGCCGTCGCCCAGCACCCAATCCACCGCGAGCACGCCCTCGTTGTCGACCCGAAAGGTACCGCTGCGGCGTTGTTGCGCAAGGTGCGGCACGATGTATCGGTGTCGAGCCGCCAGGCAGCGGCGGTAGAGCGCGAGATACTCGTTGGGTTCGCGCGCCTCGTTCCAGTCGAGCTTGGAGCGGCGGAACGTCTCAGGATCGTTCGGGTCGGGGATCGATGCCCGCGAGCCCGGATCGGAGAAGCGTTCGAAGCGGGCGAATTCCTCTCGCCGCCCGCGCGCGACCGCTGCGGCGAGCTCGGGGCCGAAGTCGCAGAAGTAGAGAAAAGGCGTCGAGGCGCCGAACTCTTCGCCCATGAACAGCAGCGGCGGCGCCGGTGCGAGCAGCCAGCAGGCGATCGCGGCCTTGAGCCTTTCGCGCGCGGCGAGCTGGCCGATGCGCTCGCCGAGCGCGCGGTTGCCAACCTGGTCGTGGGTCTGCAGGAACGAGACGAAGGCGGCAGCCGGGAGGTGCGTGCTCGCATCGCCGCGCTCGATGCCGCCGCGAAAAGCCGAGGCCTCACCCTGGTAGCCGAAGCCCTCGGCGAGACAGCGGCCGAAGTACCGCAGCGGCGCATCCGCATAGTCTGCGTAATAGCCGTCGGTCTCGGCGGTGAGCACGATGTGCGCGGCGTGGTGCAGATCGTCGTTCCACTGCGCCGTGGCGAGTAGCGGCCGGCGTTGCGCGTCGCGTGCAAGATAGCGCGCCTGGTTGCGATCGTTCTCGAGCACGATGTGCGCGTGTCTGCCGGCGGGGGTGCGCAGACGCACCGTCGCGCACAGCTCGGCGATGAAATCGGGCTTGGTGTCGTCGGCGATCGCGTGCACCGCGTCGAGCCGCAGCCCGTCCATGCGGAATTCCTCGAGCCAGTAGAGCGCGTTGTGGATGAAGAAATCACGCACGGTGCGCGCGTGCGGACCGTCGAAATCGATCGCAGCACCCCAGGGCGTTTGCCGCAGCGGATTGAAGAACGCGGGTGCATAGCAATGCAGGTAGTTGCCTTCCGGACCGAAGTGGTTGTAGACGACATCGAGCAGCACCATGAGACCGCGCGCATGGGCGCACTGCACCAAGAGCTTCAGGTCTTCGGGGGTGCCGTAGGTCGCGTCGGGTGCGAACGGCAGCACGCCGTCGTAGCCCCAGTTGCGCGTGCCGGGGAAATCGGCCAGCGGCATCAGCTCGATCGCAGTCACACCCAGCGAGGCGAGGTGATCGAGCCGCCCGATCGCAGCGCGAAACGTGCCCTCGGCGGTAAAAGTGCCGACGTGCAACTCGTACATCACCGCCTGCTCCCACGGGCGGCCATTCCAGTCGCGTGCGTCCCACGAGAACGAGAGCGGATCGACCAGCATGCTCGGAGCATGGACATCGTCGGGGTTGTAACGCGACGCCGGATCGGGCACGAGCAGTCCGCCGTCGATGCGAAATGCATAGCGGGCGCCGGCCTGAACGTTGCCGGCGCTGCCGCGAAACCAGCCGCCTTCGGTTGCGGCGAGCGCGGCGTTGATACGGTTCTCGCCCTGCACGATCTCGACCTCCACCTGGGTGGCCGCGGGCGCCCAGAGCCGGAACTGGGCCGTCGCGTCGCCGGCCAACTCGGCGCCGAAGGGCATCGAATGTCTATATCTCATCGTCGACGCCGGTGATGCGGCGCATGCGCAAGCCGTACTCGCTCGGGCGATCCGAGCGCACCTGTGTGAGCAGCGCTAGCGAGCGCCCGCGCAACGGATAGTGCGCATTGCCGCCGAACGCGGGCGGATTCTCCGCGCTATGGGGGTCGGCCGTATCGACCATCTGCAGCCATTGGCGCGCGCCGGCGCAGGCGGGGAGCGTGAAGTCGATGTCGTCGTGGTGCGCGTTGAAAAGCACGACGAAGGTGCGGTCGATCACCGGCCGTCCGCGGTCGTCGATCTGGTCGGCGGCGTCCCCCGCCAGCAGCACGCCGAGACAGCGGGTGAAGTTCTGCTGCCATTCCTGCTCCGACATCTCGGTGCCGTCGGGTTTCAACCAGACGATGTCCTTCAGCGCGCCGCCGTTTACGCGGCGGCCCTGGAAGAAATCGCGGCGCCGGAACGCCGGATGACGGCGGCGCAGCGCGATCAGGCGTCGCACGAACTGCGCCAGTTCGCGATTCTCTTCCTCCAGGCTCCAGTCGATCCAGCCGACCGCGTTGTCCTGGCAATAGGCATTGTTGTTGCCCGCCTGGCTGTTGCCGATCTCGTCGCCGGCAAGCAGCATCGGCACGCCCTGCGAGAGCAGCAGCGTGGCGAGCAAATTGCGCTTCTGCTGATTACGCAGCTCGCGGATCCGCGGTTCGTCGCTGGGACCTTCCGCGCCGCAGTTCCACGACAGGTTATGGTTGTGGCCGTCACGGTTCTGCTCGCCGTTGGCCTCGTTGTGCTTGTCGTTGTACGAAACCAGGTCGTGCAGCGTGAAACCGTCGTGTGCGGTGATGAAGTTGATGCTGGCGAACGGGCGCCGGCCGCTGCGCCCGTAGAGATCGCTCGAGCCGGTGAGGCGCCGTGCGAACTCGCCGATCAGGCCCTCGTCGCCCTTCCAGTAGGCACGCATGGTGTCGCGATAGCGGTCGTTCCATTCCGCCCAGCCGAGCGGGAAGTTGCCCACCTGGTAGCCGCCCTCGCCGAGATCCCAGGGCTCGGCGATCAGCTTCACGCGGTTGAGCACCGGATCCTGGCGAATGATGTCGAAGAACGCACCCAGGCGATCGACCGCGTGCAGCTCGCGCGCAAGTGCGGCGGCCAGATCGAAGCGAAAACCATCGACGTGCATCTCGCATACCCAGTAGCGCAGCGAATCCATGATGAGCTGCAGCACGCGCGGGTGCTGCATGTCAAGCGTATTGCCGCAGCCGGTGTAATCCTTGTAATAGCGCGGATTGTCGTCCGCCTGGCGATAGTAGGACTTGTTGTCGATGCCGCGAAACGACAGCGTCGGCCCCATCTGATTGCCTTCGGCGGTGTGGTTGTAGACCACGTCGAGGATGACCTCGATACCGGCCGAGTGCAGCGTGCGCACCATCGTCTTGAACTCGTTCACCTTGCCCGAGGCGCTGTAGCGCGCTTCCGGGGCGAAGTAGCCGAGCGTGTTGTAACCCCAGTAGTTGCGCAGGCCCCTTTCGACCAGGTAACGATCGTCTACGAAGGTGTGCACCGGCAAGAGCTCCACCGTGGTCACGCCAAGCCGCTTGAGATAATCGATCACCGGTGCGGTCGCGAGCCCCGCGTAGGTGCCGCGTAATGCTTCGGGCACGCGCGAATTCAGCATGGTGTAGCCGCGCACGTTGAGCTCGTAGATCACCATGTCGTGCCACGGCACGCACGGCGCGCGATCGTCGTCCCAGGTGAACGCGGGTTCGGTCACCTTGCACTTGGGCATGCCGCGGGCGCTGTCGCGGCGATCGAACGACAGATCGTCGCGGCGATTGCCGATGGTGTAGCCGAACATCGCGTCGCTCCAGCGCAAGCCGCCTACGATCGCACGCGCGTATGGGTCGAGCAGCAACTTGTGTGCATTGAAGCGATGGCCCTCCTCCGGCTTGTAGGGGCCGTGCACGCGATACCCGTACAGCCATCCTGGCCGCGCCTCGGGCAGGTAGCAATGCCAGACGTGGTCGGTGTGCTCGCGCACCGCGATGCGCTGCGTCTCGCGCCTTCCGTCGGCGCTGAAAAGACACAGTTCCACCCGCTCGGCGTGCTCGGAGAAAAGCGCGAAATTCACGCCTTCCCCGTTCCAGGTCGCGCCCAGCGGATACGAGCGCCCTGGCCAGATCGCCGCGGCCGTGCTCATGAGCCGAAGCGGGGATGCCGCTGATCGAGCGGCGCCAGCGGCACCACGGCGATGCCCGATTCGGTCACGGTGTAGCGCGCCTCATCCTCGCTGCGGTTGTAGCCGATGTGCGCGCCGGGCGCGACGGTGTTGTGCCGGTCGATGATGGCCCGGCGGATGCGGGCGCCGTCGCCGATCGTGCACCCATCGAACACGATGGAGTCCTCGATCACGACGTCGTGGCCGATCAGGGTGTCGGCGCGCACGACGCTGCGGCTGAGCGTGGCATCGCGGATGAGCACGCCGGCGCCGATGTCGCAGTCGCGCAGGTGCGCGGCGCCAAAGCTCGCCGGCGGACCCTGGTAGTTGCTGGAGCGAATGGGCCAGCGCGGGTTCATCAGGTCGAAGCGCGGCTCGACGCCGAGTGTGTCCATGGTGGCGTCGAAATAAGCGTCGATGGTGCCCACGTCGCGCCAGTAATTCGCTTCTTCGTAACGATGCATGCCGGGGCAGACGTTCAAGGCGAAATCGTAGGCGAACACGCGCCGCGTCTGGAGAAGGCGCGGCAGCACATCACGGCCGAAATCGGTGCCGCTGCGGTCGCGCGCCTCGATGAGCGCCTCGATCAGCGTGCTCGTGCGGAAGATGTAGTTTCCCATCGAGGCGTAGGCGCGCGTGGGGTCGTTCGGCATCGCCGGCGGAGCCGGCGGCTTTTCGACGAACGCGCGGATGCGGCTCGCCGCATCGCAGTCGATTACGCCGAAAGCGGAGGCTTGCGCGAGCGGCACCGGCAGCGCAGCCACGGTTGCGTCGGCATCGCACGCGAGGTGAAAGTCGATCATCTGGCGCAGGTCCATGCGATAGACGTGGTCGGCGCCGAAGACGGCCACCACATCCGGCGCGTTCGCCTCGATCAGCGCGAGGTTCTGATACACGGCGTCCGCAGTGCCCTGGAACCACTCCGGTCCCTCCCGCATCTGCGGTGGCACCACCGTGATGAAATGCGACGGGATGGTCGGGCCCAGCACCCAGGCCTCGCGAATATGCTCGATCAGCGACTGCGACTTGTACTGCACCAGGACGTAGATCGAGTAGATGCCGGAATTGACCAGATTCGACAGCGCAAAGTCGACGATGCGGTAGCGCCCGCTGAACGGTACCGCGGGCTTGGAGCGCTCGGCGGTGAGCGGCGAAAGCCGCGTGCCTTCGCCGCCGGCGAGCACGATGCCCAGCACGCCTTCGCGCAAACTCATGCCGTGCTCCCGTCGAGTAACTCGGTCAGGCCGCGGATCGGTATCGCGGCCCACTGCGGCCGGCTTTCCAGCTCGTAGCGCATCTCGTACAACGCCTTCTCGATCAGGAAGAGCTCCAGCAAGCGCTCGAAGGCCGCCTCATCCTGCGGCACAGAGGAAAGCCCGGCGGTTGCCGCCTTGTATCCGGCGATGAATACGCCGCTGACGGTGCGCTGCCATTCGAGCGCGCTCGCGTGGAGCTCGGCGCGTCGATCCGGATGATGCGCGGCCAGGCGCTGCACGGTGGCATGGGCGGCATAACTTGCCGAGCGCAGCATGCCGGCGACATCGCGCAGCGGGCTTGCTTTCGCGCGTCGCTCGCCGATCGGACGCATCGGCTCGCCCTCGAAGTCGATGATGACGAAATCGTTGGCGGTCAGCAGAACCTGGCCGAAGTGCAGGTCGCCGTGGTAACGCGTCTTGGTGAGACCATCGGTTCCGGCGAGCTCGCGGCCGATGCGATCGAGCAAGGTGATGCGGCGCGCGAGTAGCTCGTCGGCCCGCGGGCGCACCGACTCCTCGAGCTCGGGGCGCTTTCGCTCCAGCCGGTCGAAGGTGCGCGCGGTGTCGGCGCGTACCGTTTCGATCCAGGTGTTGAGATCGGCGCCGCTGACCGGCTCGGGATCGAATGCGGGATCGCCCGTCCGCGCTGCGAATGCGCGATGCAGCTCGCCTACCCGCGAGCCGAGCTTGTGCGCCTGGGTCGTGTACAAGGCGTGCGCCTCGCCCGGGGGCGCAGCTTGCGCCTCGGCAGGAGCAGCGCTTGCGCCCATGTGCCGGTCGAGGTACTCGAGCGTGTAGGTCCAAAGGCTGCCCTGGTTGCGCACGAAGCGCTGGCCGATCGCGAGCGCGGTCGACGAGCCGTCGCGGCCGATGTATTCCACCGCGCCCAGCACGCTTGCGATGTTCGGGTAGGGCGATCGGTCGGTGAGGAAGCGGCCGACCTCGACTTCGGGGTTGACACCGCTTTGCAGGCGCATATAGCCCTTGAGATAGGCGCGCATGCCGAAGTACACGCCGATATTGGACTGCTCTTCGGCGGGATATTGGATCTCGGCCGTGAGCGCCTCGGCGTCGACGCAACCCTCGTAGGCGCTGGTGCGGATGAAACGCAGCTTCCCGGCGCCCAGCGGCAGATCCCGCGGCGAACTCATCGAGCGCAGCAGGGCGCGACAGAACTCCGCATTGCCGAACGCCATGTAAAGGACACCGACGCGCGCCTTCTGGCGTACCTTCGCCAGCGCCCAGGCGCCGTATTTCTGCATGAGATCGACGCCGCCTTCCTCCCAGGCGATGGCGAGCGGCAGGAAATAGACCTGCGGCGCGACCTCGGCGAACTCGAGCTTCAGCACCGCGAACAACCAGCTCCCCTCGGACGTGCGCCAAGCGCCGATGTCGGCCAGCGCCATCCCCGTCATGCGGTTGCCCTTGCCGGCGAACCAGCGGCGCGATTCGAGAAACGGCAGCAATACCTCGTCGCGCAACTTTTCGGGCGTGGTATTGGCGATCGCGCGCAGGATCTCTTTGGCGCCGCTGCGTCCCGCCAGCAGATTGCGCCAGCTCTCCAGCAGCACCAGGGTCGGCAGCTCCTTCACCGGCAGGACCTGCGCGTGCCAGACGGGCGCTGCGGCCTCGGCGGAAAGCACGAACGCATAGTAACCGTGGCCTGGCAGGGTCAAGAGGTAGGGCAGCTTACCCACCGGCGGGAACGAGCTCTTGCCGCCGAGCTCGACCGGGACGCGGCCTTCGAAGCGCGCGAGGTTGAGCTCCACCGCCTGCGCATAGCGCGACAGATTCGCCACGCACAGGATCGTCTCGCCTTCGTATTCGCGCAAGTAGGCGAGCACCTTGCGATTACCGGGCCGCAGGAAGGAGATCGAGCCGCGGCCGAACGCGCGGTGCTTCTTGCGCTCGGCGATCTGCGTGCGCGTCCAGTTGAGCAGCGAGGATGAGCTGCGAGCCTGCGCCTCGACGTTGATCGACTGGTAGCCGTAGACCGAATCCATGTTCACCGGCAGGTACAGGCGCTGCGGATCGGCGCGCGAGAAGCCGGCGTTGCGATCGAGGCTCCATTGCATCGGGGTGCGCACGCCGTTGCGATCCCCCAGGTAGATGTTGTCGCCCATGCCGAGCTCATCACCGTAATAGATGATGGGGGAGCCCGGCATGGTCATCAGCAGGAAGGTCATGAGCTCGATGCGGCTGCGGCTGTTCTCCAGCAGCGGTGCAAGTCGGCGGCGGATACCGACGTTCACACGCATGCGCGGCTCGGCGCCGTACATCTGGTACATGTAGTCGCGCTCGCGGTCGGTGACCATCTCCAGCGTGAGCTCGTCGTGATTGCGCAGGAAGATCGCCCATTGGCAGGCGGCGGGGATATCCGGCGTCTGCTGCATGATCTCGACCACCGGGTAGCGGTCTTCCATCGCTATCGCCATGAAAAGACGCGGCATGAGCGGGAAGTGGTAGGCCATGTGGCATTCGTCGCCCGAGCCGAAGTACTCGCGCACGTCCTCGGGCCACTGGTTCGCCTCGGCGAGCAGCATCCGGCCGCTGTAGTGCTGGTCGAGCGCGGCGCGCAGCTTCTTGATCACGGCATGCGTTTCGGGCAGGTTTTCGTTGATCGTGCCCTCGCGCTCGATCAGGTACGGGATCGCGTCCAGGCGAAAGCCGTCGATGCCCATGTCGAGCCAGAAGCGCATGGTGCGAAACATCGCCTTCAGCACATGAGGATTGTCGAAATTGAGATCCGGCTGGTGCGAGAAAAAGCGATGCCAGTAGTGCGCCTGGGCAACTTCGTCCCAGGACCAGTTGGAGGCTTCGGTGTCGGTGAAGATGACGCGCGTACCCGCGTACTTGTTCGGATCGTCGCTCCACACGTAGTAGTTGCGCTTGGCCGAGCCCTTGGGTGCGCGCCGCGCGGCCTGAAACCAGGGGTGCTGGTCGGACGTATGGTTCACCACCAGCTCGGTGATGATGCGCAGCCCGCGCCGGTGGGCTTCGCGCACCAGATGACGCACGTCATTGCGTGTGCCATAGGCCGGGTGGACGTTGCGATAGTCGGCGACGTCGTAGCCGTCGTCGCGCATCGGCGAGGGATAGAACGGCAGCAGCCAGATCGCGGTGACGCCGAGGTCCTGGACGTAATCGAGTTTCTCGGCAAGACCTCTGAAATCTCCGATGCCGTCGTCGTTGGAATCGAAGAACGCCTTGACGTGCAACTCGTAGATGATCGCGTCCTTGTACCAGAGCGTGTCCTCGCCCTTCGCCGCAAGAAGTGTCGGATCGAGCGCGGCTTGATCGTTCATGGCTTCCCGCGCATCAGAGGAAATAGTCGAAGTCGCGCTCGGTGCGCACGCGCCGGCGCAGACGGAACACGTGCGCTGGCACTCGCCCCGGATCGAGGCTGATGAAGTTGCGCGCGCCTTGCCACAGGTAGCGCGCGCCGCTGATCAGCTCGTGCATCTGATACGGCGAAGCCGCATCCAGGCCGAGTGCACGCAGATCGAGCTCGGTCCAGCCCGCCTGGACGTGATACGGATCGAGGTTCACGATCGTCAACACCACGTTGTCGCCCTCGGATTTGGAATAGCAGATCAGCGCCTCGTTGTCGATGTCGTGAAAGACGAGGCTGCGGTCGGACTGAAGCGCGGGATTGTCGCGGCGCGCCCGATTCAGCCGCCCGATGAGCTCCGCGAGGCTGTCTTCGCGCGCGAGATCCCATTGCCGGACCTGATATTTTTCGCTGTCGAGGTATTCCTCGCTGCCCGCTTCGCGCGGCGCATGCTCCATCAGCTCGAATGCCGGCCCGTAGATGCCGTAGGACGCCGCCAGGGTTGCGGCGAGCACGATGCGCGTCACGAATGCGGGACGAGCGCCGAATTGCAGATACTCCGTCAGGATGTCGGGCGTGTTCGGCCATACGTTGGGGCGGAAGTATTCACGCCCGGGACCATGTGCGAGCTCGGCGAAATAGGCGCTGAGCTCGCGCCGGGTGTTGCGCCACGCGAAGTAGGTGTACGACTGCGTGAATCCCAGCTTTGCCAGCCGATGCATGACCTTCGGGCGGGTGAACGCCTCGGCGAGGAAGATTGCATCGGGGCAGGAACGCTTGACATCCGCAATCACCCACTGCCAGAACGCGAACGCCTTGGTGTGCGGGTTGTCGACGCGAAAAATCCGTACCCCCGTATCGAGCCAGAATTCGATCACGCGACGCAATTCCCGCCACAGCTGCGCCCAGTCGTCGGATTCGAAGTTGAACGGATAGATGTCCTGGTACTTCTTGGGCGGATTCTCCGCGTACTGCACGCTGCCATCAGGGCGGTGGCGAAACCACTGCGGGTGCGATCCGACATACGGATGGTCGGGCGCGCACTGGTAGGCGAGGTCGAGCGCGATCTCCATGCCGTGCCCGCGCGCCGCTTCCAGCAGGCGCTTGAAGCCGGCCACCGTGCCAAGTTGCGGGTGCACGGCATCGTGCCCGCCCTCGGCGGCGCCGATCGCCCAGGGGCTGCCGACATCATCGGCGCCGGCGATCAGCGTGTTGTTGCGGCCCTTGCGCTTGTCCCGGCCGATCGGATGGATCGGCGGAAGATAGAGCACATCGAACCCCATCGAGGCGACGTAGGGCAGGCGGGCGATCACGTCGTCGAACGTACCATGGCGACCCTGCGCGCCGGTCGAGCGCGGGAACAGCTCATACCAGGTGCTGAATCGGGCACGCTCGCGGTCGACCACGACGGCGAGCTCCTGCGGCCAGACCGTTTCGAAGCGCCGGTCGGGATAGCCTAGCGCGAGTTCCGCCAGCTCCGGGTCCAATGCCAGCGCTCGCAACGCTTCGATGTCTTCTTCGCTGCGTAGGCGCTCGGCCCAGGCCTGCAGGCGCTCGCTGGCGCAGTTCGTCGCCGGATCTCCCTCACCCCCGACCCCTCTCCCGGAGGGAGAGGGGAGATCTGCGCTTCGGGCGGGCGCACTGAGATCCGCGCTTCGGGCGGGCGCACTGAGATCCGCGCTTCGGCCGGCTGCACTGAGATC